>CAJANN010000072.1 GCA_903941095.1 uncultured Rhodospirillaceae bacterium
GATCGCGCCGCGCTGAGCGGGGCGATGCTTTCACGAGTGGGGTGGGCGCGGGCTTTGCTGCCCGCGCGCCTCGATCGGTTTCAGGTATTGCGGACCCCAGCCCTTTGCGCTATTTTCCGCGCTTCCCCACCCGACCGGGGGAAATCATCTCTGCGGAGAGGTGCCAGAGCGGTCGAATGGGCCGGTCTCGAAAACCGGAGTGGGGGTAACTCCACCGTGGGTTCGAATCCCACCCTCTCCGCCAATGATTTCAATAACTTAGCACATGCCGAACATGCTTCAACGGCGCCGCCAATCGCGGCGCCGTTGCGCATTTGGGACACCTGTGGGACGCGGCCCTGCCTTATTGCCCCGAGGTGGCATTCTCGCGCAGATATTCCATCATTTTTTCCGATGTGGTGCCCGGATGAGTGCGCAGATGCGAGCAGCAGATGGCGGCCATGAGAGCCGCCGCACTGCTGTTGCCCCAGATTTCCACTGTTCGCCCGGTCCGGCTCAACGTCTTCACCACGCCACCATAGGCGCCAATCTTGACCGCTGCGGAGGAATCGTAGGTCCAGTCCTGGAGGCGCCGCACGTTACCGGCCTCGACCCCCACCACCCCATCGAGCCGGGCAGGAATGGCGCTTGCCTGGGGAACGCCTCGGCCACGGGCGGCGACCACGATGATGCCCCGCTTCAGGGCCAAACTGACAGCCCGCTCCACTCCGGGCGCGTGCTCCACCAAAGTGGCCAGGGCCAGCAGCATAATTTCCGGATCGAAACTGGCGGCAAAATCGATGCCAGCCTCCAAGGCCGCCAAGGAGCAACTGTTGTTTTCGTCCAGGATCCCGACATCGACAATTTCCAGGGAGCCGGAACTCATCGCCGCCAGGATGCCTGCCATGCCGGTTCCGTGGCCGCAGCGATCGTTGTCCGGCTCGTCGCAGCAATCAAAGCCACCTTCGGGATTGCGCCGATAAGCCTGCCCGACCAACTTGGCGAAGTTCGCGACTCCGCGATTAACACCGCTGTCGACCAGGGCCAGCCGCAAGACGCGGGTTGCTGACGTCATGTCAGCGATCTCACGACTTCAGCCAGCAGCCGGCACGAACCGACACCATGGCGCTTTCAGCCCGATCGTCCAGGGCGGCCAAGTCCTGAGAGAGGCGCCGACACAATTCCTTCGCCCCCCAGCAATGGCTCCAGCGCAGGCTCATCATTCGGCAAGACACGCCCCTGCCCCCCAATCTTCATGTCCAGCAACCTCTTTCGCGCCCGGCAGCGCCGGGAAAAACGTTGCAGGACCGGCCAGCAAGATATCGCCCAGGAAAGGTCTGGCGGCGATGCCCACTAGATTGCCTACCGTTAGGCGTTCGAACCGCGGGCCGTCAAGGGTGCGGCGATAGATGATAAATTCTGCACCATCACCCCAAAGCGAGATTAGCCGAGCCACCATCTCGGCCGTCGCGGCAAGACGGTCCTTGAAGGCCACGGACCGGGGGGCGTAGCCAGGGGACAAGATCACCGCCGGCATAGTCGGGCCCAGCCGCGAAACCTGGGCGCCGTTGACAATCTGGACGCCGGTGGAAACCGGATCAAAGCCCAAATCCGCCCAAAGCATATCGATGGAGGACAGCCCGGCGTAGACGTCAACCGGCTCGCCCCGGTCACCGAACATGCGAAGAAGATGGCGGGCAGGTGCGCACGAGACCATGGGGTGACCCTGTAGCGCCAAAACAGGTGCCGCATATTCCTTCGCCAGATCGAACACGCGCTGAGCCAGGACCTCCAGCGCCTTCCCGCGATCGGTGATCTCATCGAAAACAGGGTCCATGCTGATCAGCCGCCCCTTGACGCGTTCGAACATGGGCCGCGCCACCGCCTCGGGCTCGATGACGAAGACCGCGTCGGCGCGGTCGAGACGATCCTGAGCCTCATGGGATATCAGCCTGCCACCGCCAAGGCCAATCCCCACGAGGGCGAACGGCATGGTCCCACCCTTTTCAGCGCCTGACAGTCCGCTCATATTTCGTCCCTTCCCGCCAGCAATCCGCGATAACGCCGCAGATAGGCCCAGAACAGCCGGTTGGCTTGGCATTGTTGGGCAAAGGCGGCATGGGACATGCGATGATAGGCGACGCAGCCATGGTCGCATACCGGCTGGGCGTCACAATTTGCGCAGCCGGCCCATTCCGCGGCTTCGGCCCAGAACCCAGCCCGACGTTCCTCCAGGGTGGCGAAATCCCCCACCGGAGTGCCCCCCGTCATGCTGCGCTCCACGCACAGACTGACCTCCCCGCCCGGATTCACTCCCGCCATATGCCGCCCAGCGCCGCATATTAATTCGTCACAATGGGATTTAGTGTAGCGCCCTTCAAGCCAGTATTGCTGGGTGTAGCCCAGCATGCGTGTCATGTTGTGCTCGCGGATACCATCGGCTCCATGGCTCAGCATGTGGAGAAAGATACTCTTCCTCACCGCAAATAGCGTCTCGGCGTCAAGGTGATCTATGGCCCGGGATTCGGGAGGATTGCCCAGTTCGTTGATCCTGACCTTTAGGAACTGATTGGTCCGCAGCCAATCGAGAATAGAATCGAGTTCGGCCACGACCTCCCTAGTCAAGCACAGGATCAGGCCGAACTCTATCCCCTCCGCCTGCAAACGCCGCAAGCCGTTCAGGACCTTGTCGCCCTTGCCGCGATGGGTGTCGCTGATCGAGGGGTGGCCGTCCAGGCTGATGCTAGGCGCCACCTGCCAATTCCGGCACCAGAGGATGAAATCGTCGTCAATTCTGGTTCCGTTGGTCTGGATGCCGAAGTCGATGCTTCGGCCCAAAGATTTCCCCAAGGTTCTGGCATACAGGCAAAGCCGGTTCATCGGCTCGTAGC
>CAJANN010000073.1 GCA_903941095.1 uncultured Rhodospirillaceae bacterium
GGATTGCGGCGTCTGGAATATCGGGGCTACGATTCGGCAGGAATTGCCACCCTGGTCGACGGACGGATCGAGCGGCGCCGGGCCGAAGGCAAGCTGGCCAACCTTGAGGCGCTGTTGCAATCCCTGCCGTTGCCGGGTCGGATCGGCATCGGTCACACCCGGTGGGCAACCCACGGCGTGCCGACCGAACGCAATGCCCACCCCCATGCGACCCCCAGGGTTGCCGTGGTCCACAATGGCATCATCGAAAATTATGCCGAGCTCAAGGCCGAGTTGACCTCGGCCGGGCACATCTTCGAAAGCGATACCGATACCGAAGCCGTTGCCCAGTTGATCGACCATTATCTGGGGCAGGGGTTTGATCCCGAAGCGGCTGTGGCGGCTTCGTTGAAGCGCCTGCACGGTGCATTCGCCTTGGGGATTGTGTTCGCCGGCCGCGATGACCTGTTGATTGCCGCCCGCGAGGGAAGTCCGCTGGCCATCGGCTATGGCGACGGCGAAATGTTTCTGGGCTCCGACGCCCTGGCCCTGGCACCGCTGACCCAAAAGATCAGCTATTTGAATGATGGCGATTGGGCCGTGTTGCGGCCTGATGGTGTTTCTGTCCGTGACCGCGACGGCAATCCGGTCGCTCGTGATGTGCGTCTGACCCAATTGTCGGGCGCGATGATCGGCAAGGGGCAGCACCGTCATTTCATGCTGAAGGAAATCTTCGAGCAGCCGCAGGTGGTCGGCGATACCCTGAACACCATGCTGAACCCGGCCAGCCGCACCATCACGCTGCAGGACCTGCCGTTCGCTCTGGCCGAAATCCGCAAGGTCAACATCGTCGCCTGCGGAACGTCGTATTACGCAGGGATGATTGCCAAATACTGGATCGAATGTCAGGCCCGAGTGGCCGTGGATGTCGAGATCGCGTCCGAGTTCCGCTATCGCCAGCCCGTGGTCGGTAAAGGTGACTTGGCGATCTTCATCTCGCAATCCGGTGAAACCGCAGACACCCTGGCGGCATTGCGCTGGTGCCTGGAGCAGGGCATGCATACCGTGGCTCTGGTCAACGTGGCGGAAAGCACCATCGCCCGTACGGCCCACACGGCACTGCTGACCCAGGCCGGACCCGAGATCGGTGTCGCTTCAACCAAGGCCTTTACCTCGCAATTGGTGGTTCTGGCTTGCCTCGCCATTGCCCTTGGCCGGGCCAATGGCACGTTGAATGCCGACGAGGAAGCCCGTCTATCTCAGGCACTGGCCGAGATTCCGGCCTGTATCTCGGAAGTGTTGCGGGCCGACGATGACATCCGCCGCGTTGCCGAGGATATCGCTCAAGCCCGCGACGTACTCTATCTGGGACGGGGAACCAGCTATCCAATAGCGTTGGAAGGGGCATTAAAGCTCAAGGAAATCAGCTACATCCACGCTGAGGGTTATGCGGCAGGTGAACTTAAGCACGGCCCCATCGCCCTGATTGACGATCATGTTCCGGTGATTGTGGTGTGCCCAAGCGATGCGTTGTATGACAAAACAGCATCCAATGTCCAAGAGGTGATCGCTCGCGGCGCCCGGGTTGTGTTTCTGTCCGATCGAGGTGGCTTGGCCCGACTTCCTACCAAACCATTGGCGGCATTTACCTTGCCAACGGTTGATCCCTTCGTGGCCCCTATCCTATACGCCGTCCCCGTACAGTTGCTGGCGTATCACGTCGCTGTTGCCAAGGGAACCGATGTCGATCAACCTCGCAACTTGGCAAAAAGTGTAACGGTTGAATGACGGTGCCAAAAGGTGGATGGGCTTGTCCGGTGACGAAATAGTCTCATACTCGACGAAACGGTTTCATACTGAGCCGGGCTTGCACTTGTGGTTGAGGTCGGCCTATCCTCGTGAGGGATGGGCCGGCTGGCCAGAGGTGCGCCATGGCGCGACGGAAGTATTCCGTGGACGAGGCGTTGATCGCCCGCTACCTGAAGGAAGGTCGCGGGACAGGCCTAGGCGCCGATTACAAACCCTGGCTGAAAATCTCCGACGTGCCTTCCCTGGGGCGATCACACCGTCTGCGGGGCATCAAGACCGGTCGGATTCATCATTTCCTCTCCGACATCGAGGTCAATCTCTTCTACCTGCTGGATTGGCACGACGCGGTCGTCGATATCCGCGAGCAATTCCCGCTGGATCGCGAGGAAACCCAAGCCATCGCTGAGCGGGCGGGGATCAAGTATCCGGTCGATAGCCACACGCGGATCCCGCTGGTTCAAACCACGGATTTCCTGGTGGACTATGTCGTGGCCGGCGAGCATCGGCGCATGGCCTATGCGGTCAAACCCGTTGAGGCATTGGCCGAAAAGCGCAAGGCCGAGTTGCTGGAGATTGAGCGGCTGTATTGGCTGGCACGGGGCGTTCCCTGGGGCATCGTAACCCGCGAGGAAATTCCCAAGGCTCTGGCCGGGAACATCGCCTGGGTTCACAACTACGTCTATGTGGACGATCTCAGACAACCACGCCCTGGTTATTACGTTGAAAAAGCCACTTTGGTCCTGAACGAGATCGCGTCGTGGCGCGGTGTCTCGCTGAAGCAGGCGTGTCAGGCGTTGGATGATCGTCTGTCCATGCAGCCGGGCATGGCGCTGCTGTTGGTGCGCCACCTGATCGCCTGCAAGCGGCTGCTCTGCGACATGTCCGAGCCGCAGGGCGAAGCCTCTCCGGTGGAAAACTTCCGTGCCGTGTCGTCGGCGTCCCGACTGGGGAGGTTGAGATGACCGAGCTGCTGACCAACCAACTGGTCGAGATCAAGTCGGAAGGCGTTATCTTCCGCGTCCTGTGGGTCGATCCGCTGGGGCGGGGATATTACGTCATCGACGTGCGCTCTCAGGCCGCCTTCCCTGAATTTTGTGCGGCATTGGAACTCCACGAACTGATGGATCGCGGCGAGGCCGCCCTTTTCCCCGACGATCAGTGGCTGGCGCCGCTCATGGATGCGGGATTACCCGACAGCCACAAAGAAAGGCGGGACCGGGCCTGGGACCTGATCCAGCCGCTGGCCCTGAACATGCCGGATATATTCAAGCCCAGGGTGCGCGGAGAGGCCGTCGCCGCTCTGGTCGATGCCGGAAAGGCAACCAAACAGACAGTGTATCGGCTGTTGCGGCGCTATTGGCAGCGGGGAATGGTGCCCAACGCCTTGCTGCCCGATTACACCCGAAGCGGTGCTCGTGGCCGCGAGAAGAGCATTTCCCCGGACAGACGGCGGACCGGCGCCGAAGGCAATACATTCAGCGCCGTGATTGATGCCGATACAAGGCAACTCTTCCTGTCCTCGATTATGGCCTTCAAGCGCAACAGACAGCTCGATTTGCGGGAGTGCCATGAGCGGATCGTCAAGGATCACTATTCCGAGCGGGTGGTGAACGAGCGCACCGGCCGATTCGAATACGTGGCCCGGCCGCCGTATCCGACCCTGCGGCAGTTCCGCTACTGGTACGAAAAAGACAACGACATCTTCCACAATGAACGCATCCGCCGGACACCCCGTGTCTACGACAAGGACATGCGGGCCATCCTTGGTTCGTCCACGGCGGAAACTGTCGGTCCTGGCTTCCGCTACCAGATCGACGCCACCATCGGCGACGTCTATCTCGTGTCCCGTTTCGATCCCAACAAGATCGTCGGCCGCCCGGTGGTCTACATCGTCATCGACGTGTTTAGCCGGATGATCGCCGGGCTGTATATCGGCCTGGAAGGGCCGTCCTGGGTGGGGGCGATGATGGCCTTGGCCAATGCCGCCGAGCCCAAGGTCGAGTACTGCCGCCGCTTCGGGATCGAGATCGAGGACGCCGACTGGCCGTGCGACGCCATGCCCGATCGGTTGCTCGGCGACCGTGGTGAAATGGCCGGCGCCATGGTGGAAACGCTGATCAAGACCTTGTGGGTCAACGTTGAAAACGCCGCCCCGTACCGGGCGGACTGGAAGGGGATCGTCGAGCAGCGCTTCAACATGATCCCGGCGAAGTTCAAGGCCTATGTTCCTGGCTATGTCGCGCCTGATTTCGGTGAAC
>CAJANN010000074.1 GCA_903941095.1 uncultured Rhodospirillaceae bacterium
CGCCAACACCTACTGCACCGGCGCCATGACCCTGGAAGGCGCCCCCTTCCTGAAGCCCGAGCACCTGCCGGTGTTCGACTGCGCCAGCCCCTGCGGCAAGATCGGCACCCGCTATCTGTCGGCAGAGAGCCATATCCGCATGATGGCCGCGGCCCAGCCTTTCATCTCGGGGGCGATTTCCAAGACGATCAACATGCCGAACAGCGCCTCGGTCGAGGATTGCAAGGATGCCTACATGCTGTCCTGGCGCCTGGGCCTGAAAGCCAACGCGCTGTATCGCGACGGTTCCAAGCTGTCCCAGCCGCTGCAGGCGGCCCTGCTGGACGATGCCGGAGAACTGGAAGAGGCCGTGGTCCAGGCCCCGCTGGCCGCACGAGCTGAAATCGTCGCCGAGCGCGTGGTCGAGCGCATCCTGGCCGCCAGCCGGCGCAAGCTGCCCGACCGCCGCAAGGGATACACTCAAAAGGCGATCGTCGGCGGACACAAGGTCTACCTGCGTACCGGCGAATATGAAGACGGCAAGCTGGGCGAGATCTTCATCGACATGCACAAGGAAGGCGCCGCCTTCCGGGCCATGATGAACAATTTCGCCATCGCCATCTCGATCGGTCTGCAATACGGCGTGCCGCTGGAGGAATTCGTCGAGGCCTTCACGTTCACCCGCTTCGAGCCCTCGGGCATGGTGGAAGGCAACGACACCATCAAAATGTCCACCTCGATTCTGGACTATATCTTCCGTGAGCTGGCGATTTCGTATCTAAGCCGTAATGATCTGGCCCATGTCGAACCTGCGGACCTGAACCCTGATACGGTGGGCCGTGGCGACGCTGCGGAAAGCCAAAGCGACTCGACGGGGTCTCATCTGGGTTCGGTGGTCGAACGGGTGGCGTCGAAGGGCTATGTCCGCTCGAAATTCCTGGTGGTGACCGGCGGCGCCTCGGCCTCCGGCAGCACCACGACCTCTCTGTCGGCCGATATTGCCGGGACAACCTTGGGTGTCGCTCAGTCGGCCCTGGCTCTGTCGGTGGACGCCGAGACGGCCATCCAGGAATTCGATGCCCGTGCCGAACAGATTCGCCGGGCCCGTATGAAAGGCTACGAGGGCGATGCCTGCCCGGAATGCGGCAACTTCACCCTGGTGCGCAATGGCACCTGCCTGAAGTGCGATACCTGCGGCGGAACAACCGGCTGCTCATAGGAACTGGCGGGGCTCTTCTCCTCTTTCCCCGCCAAATACAAGGGCCGGTTCCCATATGGGAACCGGCCCTTGATACATTCCTACAGGAGTAGGACGGTCCTATCTGACCTTGGTCAGATATTCGTCCACCCGGCGGTTCAGGGCCTGGACCAACTCGTCCAGGGCAGTGGCGCTCCAGATCACGCGGATGGTTCCGCCGCAGGCCTGGGCGGAAACCTGAGAGACGATGGCGACGGCGCCGGAGACCTCGTCGGCCTTATGTGCCACCTCGTCGATATTGCTGGAAATGTCGCGGGTAGCCGCTTCCTGCTCCTGCACGGCCGAGGCGATGGCCGCGGAGATTTCATCCATCTGGCGGATCGTGCCGACAATCTCGTTGATGGCCGAAACCGCCTCGCGGGCGGCAGCCTGGATGGTATCGACCTGGGTGGTGATGTCATCGGTGGCCCGGGCGGTCTGGTTGGCCAGGCTCTTGACTTCGTGGGCAACAACGGCGAACCCCTTTCCGGCTTCGCCGGCACGGGCGGCCTCGATAGTGGCGTTCAGGGCCAGAAGATTGGTTTGGCTGGCAATCTCGCTGATCAGCTGCACCACCGTTCCGATACGCTGGACAGCCGACGCCAGCCCGTTGACCCGCTCCGACGTCGACGAAATGTTGCGCACCGCCTCGTGCGCCACGCGGCTGGACAAAGTCACCTGCTGAGCTATCTCGTTGATGGCTTCAGCCAATTGGCGGGTCACATCGGAAACAGCATGAGCCCGCTCGGTGGTGGCATCGGCAGCGTCGCCGACATCGATGGAGCGGGCGCCCGCCCGCTCGGAGCGTTGCGCCATCAGGTTGGCCGTCTTGGCGATGCCGTCGGTGGATTTCGCCACCTCGCCGACCATTGCCTTGACCGCCTGTTCGAATTCGTTGGTTTCCTTTTCCCGGGCCTCCATGTCGCCCAGGACATTATTGATCAGCTTGGCGAATGTCAGGAAATCCCCCCGCAATCCCTCTTCCGGGATGATCCGGAAATATTCCTTGCGCCCAGCCCGCAACATGGCAGCGCCGGTATCCTTGGCAAATTCCTCGGACAGATCGAGAATGCGGTTCACGCCATGCAGCAACCGCCCCAGATCGCCGCCGCAATCGATCCGGACGATGCGGGCGTTGAGATCGCCGGCGCTGGCGGCCATCACCACGTCGGCGGCCCGACGGATCAGAGCCTGCTGCGGCACGGAACCGCGGCCAAGAGACAGCAGCGCCACCACGCCGGTCAAAGTTCCCACGAGTGCAAGGGCCGCCAGCGCGACGGCAAGGCCATCAGGGTCGCGCAGGGCCAGGGCCAAAGCCGCAGTACCGGACAGGACCAGGCCGATGCCGGCAAACGCCACCCGCGATCCGGGGGATGAAGTCGACATGAGGCGCTCCTACCGGCAAATAGCGAAGATCAGTTGGTCGTAGCTGGCAAACCCCAGCCGTCCGACTTCTGCTTTCAAGGCGGCATAAGATTGTTCAAGCCCAGCCTTCCGGTCGGGATTGGCCTGCTCGACCGCCAGCAGCTGAGCATAAAGCGGCTTTATCGTCGCAATTGCCGATGGCTTTGGCACCCGGCGATTGGAGTGAAAGCCGACGATCTCCCCATCGGCTCCAAAATTGGGGGTGACATGGGCAAACACCCAGTATTCATCCCCGTTCTTGGCGCGGTTCAGCACATAGGCAAAAATCTCTTCACCACTCTGGATGGTGTCCCACAACAGGCGGAATACACATCTGGGCATAGCCGGGTGACGCAGGATACTGTGCGGGGCCCCGAGAAGTTCATCCTCGGAATAGCCACTCATGTCGATGAATATATCGTTGGCGTAGGTGATCTTGCCGGTACGATCCGTCTTCGAGACGATGATCTCCTCGGAACGGAAAGTCCGCTCCTTTCCCGTAAGAGACAGATTGGCCGCCATGCAAACCTCCCTGAAGGGATGCGATCAGGTAATGATCTCGAAGGTTTTGGCGGCTTCCGTCAATTCCAGCAGGCGAGCCACCTTCCCCTGAGGCCGTGCCAGGCACAGCTTGGCCCCCACCGCGGCAATGTCCTCCTGGGCGATATAAAGCAACCCCAGACCGACCGAATCGATCATGGTCAACTCTGACAGATCGAACACCACCCGTTGCGGCCGTTTTTCTATGATGGTGGCCAGAAGCTCCCGGAACTCCACATTGACGGTGAAATTCATCACCCCGGAGAACACAACCGTCACCACGCCCGACTGTTCGGAAAACCGATAGCTCATCCCGCATCCCCTGCCGGAGTAACGCAGATGCGCACTCCCATACGTTTGGAGGGACAGTATGGGAAAGCCCCGACGAAATGAAAAGAGGAATCCCTCAAAGACGATACCTCCATCACATAGCTTCCAGCTCGTCGATAAAGCCGACCACTACATCCAGTCCCTGCTGCCAGAATGCAGGATCGTCAGCGCACAGCCCGAACGGAGCCAGGAGTTCGCGATGACGTTTGGTTCCGCCTGCCCGCAACATGTCGAGATACTTGTCGGCAAAGCCGGATTCGGATTTTCGGTAGACGGAATAGAGAGAGTTCACCAGGCAATCGCCGAATGCGTAAGCGTAAACATAGAACGGCGTATGAACAAAATGCGGAATATAGGTCCAGAATGACGAATACTCGTCATGGACGCGCAAGGCCGGGCCAAGGCTTTCCCGTTGAACCTGCATCCATATCTGTCCGATTTTTTCAGGAGCCAGCTCGCCAAGGCGGCGTTCGTGATGGACCCGCGATTCGAACTGATAGAAGGCGATCTGACGGACCACCGTGTTCAGCATGTCCTCGACCTTGCCGGCCAGCATGGCCTTGCGCCGTTTCGGATCGGTCTCGGCCCGCAGCATCGACTGGAAGGTCAGCATCTCGCCGAACACCGAGGCGGTTTCCGCCAGGGTCAGCGGCGTATCGGCCAGCAATCCGCCCTGCCCCGCAGCCAGCACCTGATGAACGCCGTGCCCCAGTTCGTGAGCCAGGGTCATGACGTCGCGGGTCTTGCCCTGGAAATTGACCAGCAGATAGGGATGAACGGCCGTCACCGTCGGATGAGCGAAGGCGCCGGGGGATTTTCCCGGCCGGACCGGCGCGTCGATCCAGTTGCGGTCGAAGAAACGCCGGCCGATGGCCTCCATTTCCGGGCTGAAGGCGCCATAGGCGGACAGTACGGCATCCCGCGCCTGTCCCCAGGAAAAGCTGCGGTCGTCATCGTCGGGCAACGGGGCGTTGCGATCCCAGTAATCCAGTTGGTCGACGCCGAACCATTTGGCCTTCAGGCCGTAGTAGCGATGGCTCAGTTGTCCGTAACAGGACTGCACTGCGGACACCAACGCGTCGACCACCTCGTCCTCGACATGATTGGACAGGTTGCGTGAAGATTGCGGACGGGCATAGCGGCGCCACTTGTCCTCGACTTCCTTGTCCTTGACCAGGGTATTGGTGATCAGGGCGAACAGGGGCGCATTCTCTCCCAGAACCTTGCCCAGCCCCTGGGCCGCCGCCTTGCGTCTGGCCGGATTGCGGTCGCTCATCAGGTGCAGGGCTTCGGCGGACGTCAGTTCCTTTCCATCAACCGGAAAACGCAGCCGGGCCATCGTCTCGTCGAACAGACGGTTCCAGGCCGACCGGCCGGCCACCGACTTCTCATGCAGCAGCTTCTCGCACTCGTCGGACAATTGATGATCCCGGAACACCCGCACATCGCGCAGCCACGGCCGGTAACGGGCGGTCGCCGGATCGGCCAGCTTGGCGTCCAGGTCGGTCTGCTCAAGCCGGTTGATCTCCAGCGTGAAGAACAGGGTATGGGTCGAGATCTCGGTGACCCGTTCCTGGATTCCCTGATGGAATCGTCCCCGCTCGGGGTCCGTCTGGTCGCCGGAATAATGCAGCTGGGCATAGGACAAGGCCCGGTAGATGACCTCTCCCAACCGTTCGTACTCGGCGATGGCCGCACCGAACCGATCCCCAGGCAATTCGGACAGGCGGCCGGCATATTGCGCGGAAAAATCCTTTGCCGCCGTCTCGGCTGCGGTCAGGTCGGCCGTCAGTTCGGGGGCATCCGGCGAAGGATAAAGATCGGACAGGTCCCAATGCGGAAGGGTCTCGATCTGGGTCATTCCGGGTGTCTCCTTGCCTTCGGCCAAAACTGCGCTATGAACTAGACCTAAGGGAGGGAGCGCCCCATGTCCATTGATTACGTCGCGTGCCGCAGCATTCCCACCATGTTTCTGGACCAGGCCGACCGCCTGGGAGACCGGCCCTTCCTGTGGCGGAAATGGGACGGGCACTGGCAGTCGACAAGCTGGAACGTGGCCCGTGACGAGGCTCTGGCCCTGGCCGCCGGCCTGAAGGATCTGGGTTTGGCCGGCGGCGACCGGGTCATGCTGGTTTCCGAAAACCGCCCGCACTGGGTGATGGCCGACATGGCCGCCATGCTGGCCGGCGGCATCACCGTACCGGCCTATATCACCAACACTTCCGCCGATCATCTGCACATCCTGACCGATTCCGGCGCCCGTTTCGTCATCGTCTCGACCCCCGCCCTGGCAGAGCCGATCCTGGCCGCCGCGGCACGGACGGCTCATCCGCCGACCGTCATCTGCCTGGAAATGCCCACACGCCATCAGGCCGGCCCCGTTTCCCTGATATCGTGGGCCGACGCCGCCGAAAGAGGCCGCCCCCGGGCAGAGGCCACGCGTTCCACCGCCAAGGGGCTCCGCCGTGACGACGTCGCCTGCCTGATCTACACATCGGGAACGGGAGGAGCGCCGCGTGGGGTGATGCTGTCGCATGGCGCCCTGATCGCGGATTGTGCGGGAGCCCACGCCCTGTTGGACCGGATCGGCCTGGGCGCCGAGGTGTTCCTGTCCTTCCTGCCCTTGTCGCATGCCTACGAGCACACCGTCGGCCTGCTTTTCCCCATCTCCATCGGCGCTGAAATCCGTTACGCCGAAAGCATCGACCGCCTGGCGACGAACATGGCGGAAGTTCATCCGACCATCATGACCGCGGTCCCCCGGCTGTACGAGAACATGCGCTCGCGCATCCTGAAGGCGGTGGCGCGCCAGGGCGGAACGAAGGCAAAGCTGTTCTACCGCACGGTGGAATTGGGTTCCCGTCGCTGCCTTGGCGAACGGTTGGGCTTGTGGGATACCCTGACCGACCGCTTGCTCGACCGGCTGGTCCGCGCCCCGGTCGCCCAACGGTTCGGCGGACGGCTGAAGGCCCTGGTTTCCGGCGGCGCCCCCCTGCCCCACGAAATCGGACTGTTCTTTTCGGCATTGGGCGTGCCGATCCTGCAAGGATACGGTCAGACCGAAGCCGGACCGGCGATCACCTGCAGTCCGCCCGACCGGGTCCGCATCGACACCGTCGGTCCGCCGCTGCGGGGAATCGAGCTGGCCATCGCCGCAGACGGCGAAATTCTGGTCCGTGGGGAAGTGGTGATGACCGGCTACTGGAACGACCCGGCGGCCACCCGCCGGGTTATCGGCGATGACGGCTGGCTGCGGACCGGCGACATCGGCAAGCTCGACGAGGACGGCTATCTGCGCATCACCGACCGCAAGAAGGACATCATCGTCAATTCCGGCGGCGACAACATCTCGCCGCAGCGGGTCGAGGGCATCCTGACGCTGGAACCGGAAATCGCCCAGGCGATGGTCTATGGCGATCGCCGTCCGCATCTGGTCGCCTTGATCGTCCCCGACGGCGACTGGGCGGCGGAGTGGGCGGAAACGCACGGGGCGGCGGCGGACCTGATCGGGCTATGCGCGTCTCCGGACTTCCGCCGGGCGATGGGGGACGTGGTCGAGCGGGTCAATGCCGGCCTGTCATCCGTCGAGAAGATCCGGCGATTCGTACTGACGGCGGACCCCTTCACCACCGGAAACGGCATGTTGACGCCGACGATGAAGGTCCGCCGCCACGTGATCCGCGAACATTACGAAGCAACCCTGAACGGCCTTTATCACGCCCCGTGATACTGCTTGAACCACTCGATGAACAGCGGGATACCCTCTGATATCGGGGTCGTCGGGGCGAAGCCGACATCGCGTTGGATGGCGGTGATGTCGGCATAGGTTTCCTTGACGTCGCCGGGTTGCATCGGCTCGAACTGATACTGGGCCTTGCGGCCCAGGCAGGATTCAATCAGTCCGATATAGTCCATCAGGCTTTCCGAACTGTGATTGCCGATATTGTAGACCCGATAGGGCGGCGCATCGCCCCGGTCGGCA
>CAJANN010000075.1 GCA_903941095.1 uncultured Rhodospirillaceae bacterium
AGCTACCTTGAGACCCATGCGGCGGAACTCGATCTGACCGGTGGCGGCCTGCGCGCCCTGATCGACGACATCGCCGCCATCACCGATCCTGGCGGGCGGGTGGAGCGGATCAACGCCGCTGTAGTCGACACCTGCGCTCATCGCTATGAGGCGGTCCACAACCTTCTGCGGTCGAACGACCGGGACATTTTCGAGATGGACCAGTTGTTGCCGCCATCGCTGGATTCCATGCTGCGCTTCCTGCGGTTCGATCCCGCCGATCCACCCGAAACCATGCTGGAGCGGGCGGCCGAGCGGTTGCTGGCCGATGTGGGATTGGACGAGGCGCTGTGGCGGCTGTCCTCGCTGCCCGTGCCCCTGCCGGTCTGTGTGATGGCTGCTGCGCGAGCGCTGCCACGGAAGGAACTGCCGCGTCTGGCCCGGTCCTGGCAAAGCCGGCCGACTAGCCAATTGTCGATGCTGCATCTGATCCGGGTGCTGACCGAGATCGAGGGGCCAGTCCCCGGGATGGGAGAGCGCATCCGACGGCACCTGGCCAACCCGGGGCGTCAGGAACTGCATACCCCCTTGTTCGACACCATCGGTTGGGTTCAGCGCGCATTCCTGCACCTGCCCGGATACCGCGACTTGCCCCATGCCGCCCGCCTGGCGCTGGCATGGTGTCACGGCGACAAGCTGTTCGCCGCCTTCCTGGTCGCCGGCCGACATGTCGCCTTGTCGGAACAAGTCTCGCTGGCGACGCTGGCCGAACAATGTCGCCACGGAATCGACGTAACCATGAAGCGTCACCTGAGTGAACCGTTGTTCCTGGTCCAGGGTCTGGCCTATGCCCTGGGTCCCCACGCCCCGGTGGTTCTGGGCGCCGAGGGGAGGGATTTGTTGCGTCCATCCTTGACCAGCGGAAACCCCGATTTCCCGGTCCCGCTGGAATTTCACCGGATCATGTCCGCGGCGCCCAACGCTCTGGGGTCCTTCCTCGGCACCCCGGTCGAGCAGTCCTTATCGTCACTGGGCTTTGCAGACGAGGCGATGGCAATCCACCAACTCCGCGATCAGGCTCATGAGGCACTGATGCGTAAGGACGCCAGCCCGTGGGCCTGGCTAGTCGGGCTTTATCCTCACGGCCGGCCGCCCCAATCCATCGCTGATCATGCCCGCGACGCATTGCTGGCAACCGATGTCTTGTCACTGTGCCAGACCGGCCCGTCCGACAATTGGAGTCTGCTGGCTTATCTGGCGGAAACCGCCTGGGGACTGGCCGGCTCCGCCGGCACAGACCATATCCGCGACCAGGTGTTCAAGGTGGCGGAACGTCTGCGGGATGGAGGTGATGACGCCATTGCTCGGCGATCGCTGCTGGGCGCCCTGGTGGTTCTGGCCAGCCAACTGGGTGACGTTCCTGCCCGTGCCGAGCGTTTGGCCGAGGATGTCCGAAAATTTGTCGCCTTGGTCCCGTCCGCAGCCCCTATGTCCAGGGGGGTGATCCGTCATTTGATGGAAGACCTCGACGCCAGAGATATCGGGCGCTTGATGGCTGCGCTGCTGGAGTTGCGGGCCAATCGGTGATTTGGGGGCGTGCGGCAACAAACGTAACATGGCGTGGTGAGATGGAGGCCTGCCGAGTTACTGGCGGGAAACTGTGTTCGCGGTTGTGCTGGGATCGTTGGCCGAAAATTGTCGCGACAAGATGTGGCGGCAAGAATCCGGTGTCCATACAGTTGACACGCCCGTTTCGAAACCAGTCACGCTGATTTCCATACCTGACACGCCCAATTCCGGCGTTGACACGCCCCTGCCGGGCGAAGTCACGGCCTGCTGCCGCTGATTCCCTGAAAAGTCACAAGCGCCTCGCCGTGTCGGCCGGCTTTATGCGGCCTTCACGCCTCGTATCCATTCAGCAGGAATAGCAAATTGTCGGACAAATTGCCGGGGGACCGGGCTCAGGAGGGTGGTTTGCTAGGGCGGGATGGGCCGTCCCCTAGATCGTCATCCAAGGCCTCTAAGCATTGCCGAGTGGCCTCGAGATGCGCGAACAGCGCGGCGTCGCTGCAATTGGCGATCCAGTCCTGAAAGACCGCCTTGCGGCTTTCCGGCCAGTCGGGCATGAACCGCACCGGGATGCCGATCTCACCCGCGAACTCCACGGCGGCCGGGCTGGCCGCCATCACCTCGTGCTCGCCCTTCAGCCAGCCGCTCCACCAGGCCCTGGCCGCGTCCGAACCGTCGGCATGGGGGCATTCGGCACTGATGCGCATCGGCAGCATTGCCAGGCCGGCATAATAGCCCTCGGTGAATGGATCCATGTCCTCTCTCCGCGAATTTGAGTCGCCAGTGTCATGCCGTCGTGGCGGTGCCGAGCAGGTTTTCGCGTTTCAGCGCCGCCGGCCAGCTTATGGCGGGCTCGATCATCTCCGGCGTGACGGTGAAGGTCGGGTGTTTGGGCGCGGGAATCCAGCCGCTCTCCAGGAACAGGATCACGCCGTCCGTACCATCAGTGACGGTCCTGATGGCGCCGATGCGATCAACCCATCCCGGCAAATGATTGCGCGTCACCTCACGCTCGGGGAGCAGCGGTTCTCCGGCTATGGTCCAGTACTCGAAATCCGTCAGCCGTCCGTTCATGCCGTGGGCGCGGAACATTTCGATCAGGAAGGCGGTCAGCGGTCGCCGTGCCGCGAGGCTGACGATGGGCACGAATTCGTAATCCTCCGGGCTGGGGCCAAACCACATGGGCACGGTGATCGCGTCGGGGAAGGTGCATCTGGCATAAGCATCGCCGATTCGACCGACACAGAAGAAAGAGCCAGTTACCAAAGCCCCGGCCCTTTCGTGCAGGCTCTGGATCATCTGGCCGGAAGCTCGGTCGAGCAGCGCCATCCAGGGACGCAGGATACGGTCGCGAAAGTCGGGGGCGACGGGCCAGGCATGGTAAATGCCGGGGACATAGCAGCGATAGCTCCAGCCGGCGAAATTCACCTGCTGGTCCTCGGTGGGAAGCGGTGACGGCAGGGGAGGGCGAAGGTCCAGCACAGGCGGGACCGAGGTGCTGTTCCGCGCCAGGAATGTGGCTTCTATGCGGGCGATTTCAGCGTTGAAACGTTCCGTGATCTCGGGCGGGCGGATTCGCGTCGCCATGCCGGGAGCATCAAAGGGCGGAAAGGGGGCGTCGAACGTTACGGTCATCGCAGGCCTCTGGCACCGACAAGAATAAATAGTCCAATTCGGCCTAATATGCCGGTATGGACTATTTCTTGTCAAGGAACAGGAGGGTGCGTGGGAACTCGTGACAAATACGATCCGTTCTACAGGGCCATCGTAGATGGGCTGATCGCCGAGCGGAAACGCCAGCGGTTGACCCAATGGGACATCGCCCGGATGATGGGTGTCGAGCAATCGCAGATATCGAAGTTCGAGCGCGGCGAACGCCGGCTCGATATCCTTGACTATGTGCGTTATTGCCACGCCATCGGATTGGAGCCCGGGCTTTTGCTGAGGATCAGTCCTGGGGGCGACGACTGAGGCGTCATGGGCATGAATTCCGCATAACTTGTCGGACAGACACGCTGGCAGTGCCTCGTTAGACTGGCGCCATGGACGATGACGACGACCTCTGGCGCCTGAAGATCGGCAGGTTTTCCGATGCCGATGAGCGGCTGTATGCGCGGCTGTTCCGTTTGCGCCGCCCACGCTCCCGAACCCTCAGTGGGCGTGCCCTGAGCTGGCGGGCGCGGCATGTGGACAGTGGCTGGCGGATGAACGACGGCCCCCAGGTGGTGGTTAAGGCCGCAGGCTCCAGCAAGAGCCGCTCCGGTGTCCGCGCCTGTATCTGTTATATCGCCCGGCTGCGGGCCCAGGATGATGCCGTAGTGCCGGTGTTCGACGAGATGGGGCGCCCCGTGGCGCGGGATCAGGTGTTCGGGACGCTAGCAAGCTGGGCGCTGGATGCCGATTCCGACAACCTCGCGCCAGCGGCTAGGCATCAGCCGGATGTTCAGCTACCGGAGCGTCTGCGCCTGCGCCATGTCCAGTCCCGGCACCTCGTGATGTCGATCCGGGCCGACGACATGGCGGCCGGGGCTGCCATCCTGCGGGACGCTGTCGCGGCCACGATCGACGGGGTTTTCACCCGCCAGGGCCATCGGGTGCTTTGGGCCATTCACACCGACACCCCAGGCCGCCCACATGCCCATGTAGTGGTCAAGGCGTTGTCCGAGTTGGGTGGGCGCCTGCGCTGCGATATTCACGGCGATCTTTTCGACACCATCCGCTCCGAGTTGGCGTTGAATTTGACACTGGCGGGGTTGCCGCAT
This sequence comes from uncultured Rhodospirillaceae bacterium, assembly GCA_903941095.1. Lineage (GTDB taxonomy): Bacteria > Pseudomonadota > Alphaproteobacteria > Rhodospirillales > Magnetospirillaceae > Magnetospirillum. The sequence goes on from CAJANN010000075.1 coordinate 4,311, forward strand.
CAGGCGGCCCGGTGCGAGGACAGGGCGGATGTCCGGACGGCGGTGCTGAGCGGCGTCAAACCGTTACGTCGGAAGCGGGGCAGGGGGGATGGTGATCTGCTGCGGCGTGCCCCCGCGTGGTGCGCGGAGTATGGCGCCGGTTTGGTCGCCCCATCACCATCGCCGCCACCATTGCACCAATGGTTGCGGTATTTGGTGCCCCGCAGGAAGAAATCTGTTCAACCTTTCGAGGGGCCGGAGGAGTATCGGTTGGCTTTCTCGCTGGCGCAGGAGATTTTCTGCGATCCCAATGCCGCACTGGTGTCCTGGCAACGTCTGACGATGGAGGGGAGCAATCGGCGTGCGAATGGGAGCGTCCACTATCCCAGCAGGGCTTTGGCTCTCTGGTATCTCAAACGGCGTCCCGACATCTTTGGGGATCTGCTGCCGGGCTTCTCTCCCAGCGCATCAGTCCCGCTGGCGAGTGCCTTGGCTCGGGTGACGCTGCCGCCGCCCGAGGCCCAGCCAGTGCGGGCCGGCGTCATTGATCCGACCTTGGCCGTGGCGATCGCGCGGCATCTACTTGAACGGCGCATGGGGCGGGATCGCAAACGAATTGCCGTCAGCCTTAGCCGGCTGGCGGCGCTGGTTCTGGATCGGCATGGCGATGCCCGTCAGGCCGGCCGTATCCTGGATGTCGCCGATCGAGTGGCTGTGGCATCGCTGCATCATAGAGCGACTGTCCCGCCGCCGGTGGCGGCTCGAGCTCTGGCGCCGCCTCTACTGCGGGATGTGTCAATGGCGAAGGGGCATCTACAGGATAGGGGCACAGAGCGCCCCAAGGACCTGACACCAGCGATTCCACCGTCATCACGGCCACCGTTGGCGCCGGCCACCACCCCACGACCCCGCCCTCGCTACTCCGGGTGGGAGCGATAGCGGGGGCAGCGCTTGGGCGGCAAAAAATCTTTCGCCCGATGAGACAAGGATTCGATCTGGGCCAGGACGCGGTGGATGTCTTCATTCCTTTCCAGACAGCTTTGTGAGAGTAGCAGACGCTGAAGCGCGGAGGCCAATCTGTCGAGATGGAGTGTAAGATCCCGCATTGCAGGAATGACAGTCGCTGACAGAGATGTGCTCTTAGACGTCACGGTCTCCTCCAGTAGCAGCCGTGCAGTGGCGCTTAGAGATCGTGAACCTGTCAATCGGCGGAGGCGGTGTAACTCATGCTTCAGCTCGGCACAGCACCGCATTTCTATTTTTTCATCCTTGGTCGGCATGATGACCTCCGGCCCCGGCGCTCTGGCCGGAGAGTTTGATGGTCGAAATATTGCAGGAGGATGAGAAGGCGTGTGGGGGCGGGCGGACGCTGGTTTTCGGTCTTCACGCCTAGCTTGTCGGACCGGGATCGCGCCTGCGTCGGCTGTATATCGCCTGCTTACCCGCCGCTGTCCTGCTTTTCATGGTCGGGCGGGGCGTCCGCAGTGTTGCGCTTAAGTCCGCCGGACAGGAGCCATTGATAAAGATGACGCCGGAAATATCGAACCAATCTCGTCCCTTTGGGGCGGATGTGGATTGGGCCGCCACCGCGCGAGCGCATTGTGACCAGTGAATCGACTGGGACGCCCGTAATACGGGAGGCTTCCTCGGTGTCGATGGCCTCGTCCAGCCAGCCGGGGTTTTGGGTAAGCAGATCACGCAATTGGGGGAGTAATTTGACGATATCCATGGCTGGTTCCCTCTGAAAACTGGTCCCCAGCTTGGCGTTATGCGTCCCGGCTGGGGAGGGAGAGAAATCAGCCAAAATTGCGCTACCGTGACCTAGATTTTAGGAGCTTTCGGTAACCACCATTCACCCTGTCCAAACCAACCTCGATGCAATTCTCAATGTCTTTGCGCATGGCGTCACCGGCGCGCCATTCTTCCTTTACGCGTTGGCGGCCATATATAATTTCAGCAATAGCGCGTGGCTTGTAGTTCCTGAGGTGCCCATCCAATACCCGTAGTATTTTGACGTGTTTCCGCGCCCTTAGCATGGATGGTGAAATGAAAAAATGGCGCCCATCTCGTGCTGGTCGGTCAAAAATGTCATGCGCATGTTCTGAAAGGTGTCTTGATGGCGTAAGATTGAGTTTAAGATTCTCATGTGGACGTGGAAATGGTGCGGTTTTGCTGCGAATTGTAACTTGTGTGAATGAGTGTCTTATTGTCATGTAGATCCCATTGTCACTAATTGTGCAATAAACACTTCCTCCGCAAGTCATTGGGTCAAGGCGCTTGCCTCTAGTACGAAGAGGTCGCTTTGTTACTTCGGCGTTGATCGCGCTCGCATTGTCAAGCCAATGAACGACAGCATTCTCGCAACTCAAAAGTGGAGATTCATATTCGACCAAGCCCCATAGAGATGGTCCACGTTCAATGATATCCGCTGCATTTGGGGGAAGTCGGCGTAGCTCCTCACATAACTCTTTTTTCTCCTCCTCTTCAAAGCTACCTGGGATCGCAAGGTAATTTTCACAGTGTCGCGCGGCCTTCATAACGGCCATCGCAACATAATATTCGTGTCGATAATGCTGGTTCCTCCTCAGATATTCCCAGGCGATCATTTGCTTGTTGGCTAAGAGGATGGGGAGATACGACCCAGCGAGTTCAGGATATGGTAGAGGAAGTTCGTCTTCATTCATCGGCTGACCTCCTCTATAATGGTTCCGATGGTTTCGCTGGCCTTGGCCAGCGGGTCTTGCCACAGGTGGGCGTAGCGCGCGGTGGTCTGCGGGCTGCTGTGGCCGAGCAGACCGCCGAGGATCTGCAACGGCACCCCGGCCGAGGCGGCCGTACTGGCGAAGCTGTGGCGCAAGTCGTGGATGCGCACGTCGTCGAGCTTGGCGTGTTTGCGCACACGGTTCCACGGTTTCTGCAGGTTAATGAGGTGCGAGCGCTCGTTTTTTCCGGTGATGACGAAGGGGTTGTCCTCGTCTTCCTGCGGCAGGGCTTCCAGCAGCTTGATTGCGGCCGAGTTGAGCGGGATCGCCTTGGCGCCGTGCTTGTCCGTCTTGTGCCGTTCCAGTAGCAGACGGCGGTTGGCAAGGTCGACGCTGCGCCATTCTAATTCAAGAATTTCGTTGAGCCGGCAGCCGGTTAGGCAGAGGAGACGAATCGCCGCCGCCTGGTGGGTGCCTATCACCTTCATGGCTTCCTGCTCGTCGAGGCTGGCGAACAGCCGCTTGAATTCCTCGGGGGTGAGGAAGCGCTGGCGCTTGCGTTCCTGGAACGGCTTGACCGGCTCTGCGGGATTGGCATGAGTGGGGATCTCGCCCCACTGCTCGGCCTTGTTGAACATCGCCCGCAGCAGGCCGAGGCAGCGATTGGCATTATAAGGAGTGTCGCGCAGCCCTTGGTGGAAGCGGCCGATGTCGGTGGCGGTGATCTCCTTGACCTTGTGGGCGCCGAAGCGGGGCAGGATGAACTTGTCGAGCAGCCAGCGGTGTGCCGCCATGGTGCTGGCCTTGCAGCGGCCGGTGCAGTGCTCGTCCATATAGCGGTCCGACAGGTCGCGGACGGTGTCGCCGGCGCGTGCCTCGCGGCGCTCCCGTACCGGGTCGTCGCCCAGCGACACGCCGCCCTTCAGCTTGCTCGCCTCGCGGCGGGCCTGGTCGAGCGTGAGCTGGCCCACGCGCCCGAGCGACAGCCGCTTGCTTCTGCCGTGGCGGTTGCGATACTGGAGGATGAAGGTCTTGACGCCCGACGGCTTTACCCGCACGCCGAAGCCGGGCACCGCATCGTCCCAGACGACGATGTCATCTTCCTCGGCCTTCAACCCTCCGATCACCTGCTTCGTCAGCCTCATTCGAACCCCCGCCGCCAGGTAAGCGCTGGGTAAGCATGTGCTTACCCGTTATGGCCGCCTTTAGCAACCGTGGTCAATGATAGCGTAAACGCTAACATATTGAAATAGGCTATAAAACAAGTACTTCCAATCTCCCGCATCCTCCTGCAATATTTCGACCATCAAACTCATAACCTGAAGGTCAGAGGTTCAAATCCTCTCCCCGCAACCAAATCAGCCCGTAAGTCTAACGACTTGCGGGCTTTTTGATTCTTCAGCCCAATCTCCCAAAATCAACCTCGGTAGCACTGTGGTGGCAAGAGGGCGCAAGCTACCGCGAAGCATTGCGTGCTCATGGCATTTGGCGGGAGATTGTATATCCCAGGCTGTCGTATCCTCTGATCCGCTTGCCGCTCATGCGGGCCAGTACCGGGACGGCCTCATCGACGTAATCGTAGATGATGACTTCACGCTTCCCAGGGTGGAGTCGATGCAGGCGACCGGCATATTGGGCCAGGGTGCCACGCCAGGAGATCGGCATGGTCAGGAACAGGGTTGCTGTCTTGCCGGGTGTCAGGCGAATGTCGGACAACTCCCGCCATTCGGCTCCGTCGGATTCGACACGCCTCCGGATCTCTCTTTCCACTGCGGTATCCGTCACGGGATTGCCCATTTCGTCGAGCAGCACCGCGTGCATCACGACCTTCGGGGTAACGTATGTGGGGAAGGCGTGGCCGATGCCCGTGTTGGTGAGGGTGAAGCGGGCGCCGGTGTCATCGGCGGCGAAATCCGCCTGAAGGCCGGAGCGCGTCATCTCCGGGTCATGGATGCCGTGCCACAGATGTTTGCATCGGGCATGTGGCAGGTCTGGCAGGTTTGCCCGGCAGCAGCCTGCCGGCTTTGCCGCCATTCCGCGACGGTGTTTTCCAGCGGCTTGCCGTTGATGTCCTGGTCTTCGGAGAACTGGTGGCAGGCGGCGCAGAACTCCGCCTTCTCGAAATCGGCGGCACGGGTGACGCCGCCGTGAGGTGACGCTGCCGCACTCGGGCCGACGGCACCCGTTTCCCGTTGTGGCGGCCCGAAATGACGATGCCGCCGGACGTGGCAGCCAGCGCAGGAATTTCCCGACGCGGCGAGCCCTTGGGCTTCGGGCCGGTGGCCTTTTTTCCGTGTGGTTGCCGCCGCGAATGCCGCCGCCTGCTCGGCCAGGGGGGCATGGCAATTCATGCAGGCCCGCTCCGGAGGCATTCCCACAACCAAGAAGGTGACCCGACCCGACACCGATGACATCATGGCCGTCTGACTACCTATGAACGCGGCACTGTCAGCCGATTGCCGTCTCTGTACAATTCTTGTAGTACGCCGCGCTGCTCATCAGCTGCTGAGATGCGCTTTTCATGATAAATACTGACGTCGCAAGTTGTTTTTTTTGCAAATAAAATATTTAATTTATCTGTGCAGACTTTCGTATTTTGCTTGGGCTGTAACCAAATTTTCTCTTAAATGCAGATAGAAAGTGGTTTGTGTGGCTGTAGCCAAGATTTTCAGAAATTACCTTTAGTGGCGTACTGCTGTTTTCGATTGCAGCGTGGGCTTCTAATAACCTTCTCTCCATTAAAAAATTATATATTGATTTTCCAAATACCTTTTTGAAGTCGTTGTTCAGCGTGTCGGCTGTAACATTGTATCTCTCTGCGAGTTGGTCGAGTGTTGGGATTTTTCCATTAAGTGAAGTTAGCTCAGATTCGAGCTCTCTAACTCTTTTTTGTGATTTTCCTGATTTTTGATGTGTGGTGTCTTTGTCAGCGCCAAAATGGGTTATGAGCTGAGACACATATTCAAGGCATTTTGCCTGAGCGTGTAGCACCGCTGCGGGGCCGTCCATTTTGTGGTCGATTGCTGAATAAAGTGTCCTCCCAATATCTTGTGCAATAACTTTCTTGGAAAATGAGTTCCTGGAGGAAAGATCAACAGAGGATAAAAGTGATAAAAACGTGTCGCTCCCAACAAGGGGGGTCATCGACATCACCGGAGTTATAATACAATAAAGAATACATCTTTCGCCGGAATCCACGAATCCGGTGCTGTCATATCTGTCGGTTCGTATAAAAAGTGTTTCGCGCTTATCTTGGTGATATTTCTGTTTAAGGTGTGCATCATCGTAAACACATCGTCCTGATTTCAACGTGTATATCATAATAACATCTTTGTTGAATTCGCTGACCGCGCGTATGACCGGGATCAGTGCCCCATTGGCTCTGGATTCAAAAATATACTCGGAATGGGCGAGTGACATTCCGAGCGGTAGATCGACGAAGGTCAACGAGGCAGAGCCAATGTTGCCTTCAAGAGGAATTTCCTGGCGTATCATCGGGGGGCGCGACGAGCCGATATTGAGATTTTTTCCGGTCTCGCCCTGAAGCCACTCAAGCCGGGCCTTATCATCGAAGATATTGCGCATTATGGCTTAATCCATCTTGTCGGATGAGACTCTCTTAGCTCGCTTCTGGCAATGGCGTCCACCATCTCCCCGTCCCTTCGGACAGTGATTCGGGTTTTGCGTGGTTTTTCCTCGCTTTTGCGTGGCGCAGCCCTAATGCCCTAATTCACATACGGCTTTAGTCTGTGCCGGAAGCTGTCGCTCGTCTTGTGGCAAGGCTATTCGGTCGACAAAGTGGGCATATGGGCCGTCATGGCACGCATTGCCTTGCCGACATGGCGCTTTCCTCCGCCGTCGCTGTATCGCCGTCGCACACAAGGTCGATCCGCTCTTTAGGGGGGCTCGCTGGTGGGGATCATCACCGGATTTGGATTTTGAGCGACAAAGGCCTTATCTCCCGCGCATAGCGGGTCTTTTTCATTATTTGGGGATTGGGGCCATGAATGCCTTTTTGTCAAAGCAGAAGCGCCGTCACAACACTCTCGGTCTCATGGCTCTTGAACCCCGGTGGATGTTTGACGGCGCGGCGATGGCCGATGCCGCGCACGCCGCCCCCGATGTTGCCGCTAGGGCGCAGATCCCCGACGCCCCCGCCCCGGTCGAGGTCAAGATCGCCTTCACCCAACAGCTCAAGCTGGCCGCACGTCATGCCGCCATCCGCTTTTCCTAAGTCCAGGGGATAATCACATGACCGCCAATCTGTCCCGCATGGCCCGCCAGCTGGCCGCCGTGTCCGCCGCCGCCCTGCTGTCGGCCTGCGCCGTGACGCCGACGCCGTTTACTGCCGAGGAGTTCTCGGCCAAGGCCAAGGCGGATCGCGCCGCCATGTTCGATGGTCAGGACGTCCTGTCCAAGCCGTTGACCCTGTCCGGCGCGGTGGCCCGTGTGCTGAAGTACAATCTGGACAAGCGATCCAAGATGATGGACGAAGCCCTGGCCCTGGGGCAAACCAGCCTCGACCGCTTCGACCTGCTGCCCAAACTGACGGCCAATGCGGGCTATACCGAGCGCTCGGCGCCGAACGCCACCAAGTCGCGGGATCTGTATACCCAGACCACCAGCACGTCGAACCCCAGCTATTCGGCCGACCGCTTTTCCATCACCAACGATCTGGGCCTGACCTGGAACATCCTGGATTTCGGCGTCTCCTATTTCACCGCCCACCAGAATGCCGACCGCGCCCTGATCGCCAGAGAAAAGCGGCGCAAGACGGTGAATAACCTGGTCCAGGAGGTGCGCTTCACCTTCTGGCGGGCCGCTGCCGCCCAGACCCTGAAGGGCAAGGTCACCGAGATCATCGCCAATGCCGAGAAGGCGTTGAAGGACTCCGAGCGGGTCGAGGCCGAAAAGCTGAAGAACCCCACCGAGACGCTGCGTGTGCAAAAGACCCTGCTGGAAAGCATCCGTCAGCTTGAAGCCATCGATCAGGAGTTGACCACGGCCAAGGCCGAGCTTGCTGCATTGATCAATGTGCCGCCGGGCAGTGATTTCAAGCTTGAGGTGCCCGAGAAGGGGGGCATGACCATCCCGGAATGGTCCATGCCCGTCGAGCAGATGGAAGAGGCGGCGCTGATCAACAACCCCGATCTGCGGGAACAGGATTACCAGAGCCGCATTGCCATCGACGATACCCATAAGGAGCTTCTGAAGCTGCTGCCAGGTGTCACCCTGTCGTTTTCGCGGCAATACGATTCCAACTCGTTCCTGGTGGACAATCGCTGGAACGATGTCGGCACCAAGGTCACCTGGAACCTGATCAACCTGCTGTCGGCCCCGGATCGCCTGGCCCACGCCGACAGTGCCGAAAAGGTGGCCGACGCCAAGCGCATTGCTTTGCGCATGGCGGTTCTGGCCCAGGTCCATGTGATCTCCCACCAATTCGCCAGCGCTGCCAGGCAGTTCGAGCGGGCCGACAAGCTGTGGGGTATCGAAACCCGCCTGGCCGAGGCCTCGGGCAACCAGCAGCGCGGTGGCACGGCCAACGATATCGAGCGTATCAGCACCGAGACCTCGGCCATTGCCGCCGAGCTTCGGCGCTTCCAGACCTATGCCCAGATGCAGTCGGCCTACGGCAAGCTGCAATCCACCATCGGCGCCGATCCGGTGCCCGAAAGGGTGGCCTCGCACTCGCTGGACGGCCTGTCGGGCGCCATCGTGCTGGCCATGCCGCCGGTGGTGAAAGCCGATGCCGCGCCACAGGCAGCTCCTGCCGTGACAGAGGCTGTGAAGGCCGACGGTTTGACTGAAGCGGAGCAATCCGACGTGGTTGCCGATGCCCTGGGATGGCTGGGCCGCGCCATCTCAGAGAAAGTCCAGGAACTCTCCGCCCCGACCAAGCCGGACACGGCTCCAACGGTCCTGGCGCCTCCAGCCACCGCCACGCCGGTTTCCATGACCGCCGAGCCCGCCGTGTCGCAGGTCGCTCAGGCCAATCCGTCGGACCGCCATTTCGACTGGCTGGGACGCCCCATCAACAGGTAGGCGGCGAGTAATGGGAGGCGACGATGATCGGTCAGACGCTCGCCCGTGCCACCAGGAATGCCATCCGCCGGATGGGCAGCTTTCCCTGACGGAAATCGCCGTCTTGGCCAGGACGCTGCAGGATTCCAGCATGGCGGTACCCGTTGATGTTTCTCATGCCAAAAGCCAGGAGTAAGCGATTATGGGCTCCATCAAGCGCAAGCGTCAGAAGATCAGCCTCGGCCTGTTGGCTTTGGAACCGCGCTGGATGTTCGACGGTGCCGTTGTGGCCGATGTGGCGCACGCCACCCCGGATGCATCCGCCAAGGCATTGATCCTGGACGCTCCGGCTCCAGTCCAGATCAAAGCCGCCGATCCAGACCAGAACAACGGTCGGAAGGAGGTGGTGTTCGTCGATACCTCGGTGGCCGACTACAAGACCCTTGAGGCAGGGGTGAAGCCGGGTGTCGAGATCGAGGAGATCGATGGCGGCCAAAGCGGTTTGGCACAGATGGCAAAATGGGCCGAAACCCATACGGGCTATGACAGCATCGCCATCCTGTCCCACGGCGCTGAAGCCGCTTTGAAACTGGGGACCGACCTTATTACCGAGACCAATATTTCGAGTGTGGTGGTTGCGGCGCAGTTGGCTCAAATCGGTCGCTCGCTGGATGCCAACGGTGACATTCTTCTATACGGCTGCGACGTCGCCAAGGGAGAGGATGGTGCCCAATTCATCAGCGATTTTGCCGTTGCAACGGGAGCCGATGTGGCGGCATCGACAGATGTCACGGGCGCAGATGGGAATTGGTCGCTTGAGTTATCGCACGGACAAATAGAGGCACCGGCAGATTGTCGATGGGATGGTTATGAACATGACCTGAGCGTAACCGGGGTTAATGTGGCTAATGGCGGCATAACCCTGTCCGTCACGTATGGACAATTCAGCTTCTCTTTTGCGAATTGTTCTTTGACGGGAGATGGCGCTTGGGTCAGCGCCTATCTGGGAACGTTCAAGGTTAGCCTGACGGGTTATTATAGTGGTGATGGGCAGTACTACTCTACGGCGTATACATACCAGCCGGCATTTGATTTCACGTCTCAATCATTTAGTGGTGGTGGCGCGGTTTTTGGCACTTGGAATGCGGGGTCTCAGAGCTACACACCTTATACGGCTTACGTCTCTGGCACGTTCACCATCACGGCATCATATTGGACCGACCTGAGCGGCCGCGGGTTGAGCGGATCTGTATATGGACTGACACCAAGTGGAAGCGGCTATGTCGATCTCAATGGCAAAGGCATTCAAATAAACTATGTCGCCAACACCACTCCAAGCTTCCTTGGAGGCGGTAGCCAGTCGCTCTCCTTGGGGGTTGGCGCTTCAGCCGTCGATCTGAAAACCTATCTGCATGTCAGCGATTCCGATACGACCAACCAGACCGAGACCTGGACACAAAGCAGCGGCCCCAGCCATGGCACCTTGAGCATTGCCGGGGCCACCGGCACGTCAGGTAGCACCGATATCACGCCTGGAGGCACCATCACCTATACCCCCGCTGCGGGGTATACCGGTACTGACAGCTTTTCCATTCAGGTCAGCGATGGCACTGCCACCGCCACCAAGACCTTCAGCGTCACGGTTAACGACGCGCCAACCATCACTGGTGCGTCTGCGGGCCAAACGGTCAATGACAACGCGACCGACATGCCGTTTTCCGGTGTCACCATCGCGGACAACGGGACTTCGGATGGTAGTACGGCACAGACCCAAACCGTGCACGTTACCCTCGATACCGCCGCCAAAGGCAGTTTCACGACCCTGAATGGGTTCACGAATGCTGGTGGCGGCGATTATACCTTCACGGGGACTGCCGCGGCGGCCACGACGGCGATCAGGGGGCTGGTGTTCACGCCCACCGCCAACCGAGTGGCACCGGGCTCGACCGAGACCACGACGTTCACCATCAGCACCAACGACGGTGTGGCATCGACGGTGACCAATGCCACCACGACGATGGTATCGACCTCGATCAACGACACGCCGACCAACATCTCGCTGTCTTCGTCGAGTGTGGCGGAGAACAGTGGCGCCGGAACGGCGGTGGGCACTCTGTCGACCACCGACGCGGACAGCGGCGACACTTACACCTATTCCCTGGTCAGCGGTGCCACGGACAAATTCCAAATTTCTGGCAGTCAGTTGCAGGTGAAGGCGGGGGCCAATCTGGATTACGAGACGGCCACCAGCCACAGTGTGACGGTGCGGACTACTGACTCCCAGGGTGCCTTCTACGACAAGGTCTTCACGATCACGGTGACCAACGTCAACGAGGCACCGACCGATATCGCTCTGTCGGCTGCTACGGTCCCTGAGAACAGCGCGGCGGGAACGGTGGTAGGCAACCTGTCCAGCACCGACCCGGACGTCGGCAACACCTTTACCTATTCGCTGGTGGGCGGCGCTACGTCGAAGTTCCAGATCGTCGGCGGTCAGTTGCAGGTCAAGGCCGGGGCCAACCTGGATTATGAGACCGCAACCAGCCAGAGCGTGACAGTCCGCACCACCGACCAGGGGGGGCTGACCTACGACAAGGCTTTCACCATCGCCATCGCCAACGTCAACGACGCTGCCACCGTCACCATCAACGAGGGTGCGGTGGTGGTGCAGGGGCAGTCGGTGACCATCTCCAATGCCAAGTTGTCATCCTATGACGGTGAGCAAGCATCCAGTACCCTGACCTATACCGTCATCACCAAGCCCACCGGCGGAACCCTTTACAAGAGCGGCGTGGCGCTGAACAACGGCGACACCTTCCTGCAATCGGATCTGGGGGCGGGCAATATCACCTACACCCATGGCGGTGGAGGCGGCGCGAGCGACAGTTTCGTCTTCAAGGTGACCGACAACGCCGCCAACGATACCGCCAACACTACCTTCGCCATCACGGTGAACCGCCAGCCGGTGGTGGCCAACGCCATCGCCAACCAGTCGTGGTCCGGCTCTGGCGTGAAGAGCTTTCAGTTCGCCCCCAATGTGTTCACCGACGCCGATGCCGACACCATGACCTATTCGGCCAAGCAGCAGGATGGCTCGGCCTTGCCGTCCTGGCTGTCGTTCAGTTCCTCGACGCGGACCTTTTCCGGCAATCCGCCTTCGGGTGTGGCCAGTGTCGCTCTTAGAGTGACCGCCGATGATGGTCGCGGCGGCAGCGCCACCAACGACTTCACCATCAATATTTCCAATGCCAACGATACTGCGACGGTGGCCAACGCCATTCCCAACCAGACCTGGACCGGGTCGGGGGCCAAAAGCTATCAGGTGCCCGCCAACACCTTCTCGGCCGATCCCGACGGCGACGCCTTAAGCTATTCTGCGACACTGCAAGGCGGTGGTGCGCTTCCGTCCTGGCTGAGCTTCGACACCGCCAGCCGGACTTTCAGCGGTAATCCGCCCGTCGGTGTTGGTTCCTACAATCTGACCGTCACCGCCAATGACGGCAATGGCGGCACGGTATCGTCCACCTTCACCCTGACGCTCACCTCCGTCAACGACGCGCCGGTCCTGGCCAATCCCCTAGGGCCGCAAACCATGAGTGGACCGGGGGTTTGGAGCTATACAATCCCGGCCAGCACCTTCACCGACGCCGACAACGATACGCTGACCTGGAGCGCCACCAAGGCCGATGGTTCGGCGCTTCCCGCCTGGCTGAGCTTCAACGCCACCACCCGCGTCCTGTCGGGCAACGCCCCCAACAATGTTCCCCAGGTGGACGTCAAGATCAGTGTGTCGGATGGTAATGGCGGCACAGCCTCGTCGTCCTTCCGTCTCAACATCGACCAGAACACCAGCAACGACGCCCCGGTTCTGGCCAATGCCATTGCCAGCACCACCTGGACCGGATCGGGGGCCAATACCTATCAGATCCCGGCCAACACCTTCACCGATGCCGATGGCGATACCCTGTCCCTGTCCGCCACCCTGACCGGCGGCGGGGCGCTGCCCTCCTGGCTGCGCTTCAATCCCCAGACCTGGGCCTTTTCGGGCAATCCCCCCGCGACCGCCGACGGCCAGACCTATGCCATCACGGTCACCGCCAATGACAATGAAGGCGGCAGCATTACCGGGGCCTTCAATCTGACCATCGCCAGCGCCAATGACACGCCGACCCTCGCCGCCGGCATGGCCGACCAGAGCATGAGCGGAAGCGGCAGTTGGAGTTATCAGGTTCCGGTCAATACCTTCACCGATGCCGATGGCGACACCATCACCTGGAGCGCCACCCAGTCCGATGGCAGTGCCCTGCCGTCGTGGTTGTCGTTCGACGCCAATAGTCGCACCTTCTCCGGTAATCCGCCGTCCAGCGTCTCGACTTTGCTGCTGAAGGTGACCGGCACCGATCCGTCGGCGGCGGCGGCATCCAGTACCTTTACCCTTCGGGTCTCCAATTCCAATGACGCACCGGTGGTGGCCAATGGGTTGGCGGGGCAGAACATGTCGGGGCCGGGGGCGTGGACCTATCAGGTTCCGGCCAACACGTTTACCGACGCCGACAACGACACCCTGACCTATTCCGCCATCCAATCCGATGGATCGGCCCTGCCGTCCTGGCTGTCCTTCGACGCCAGCACACGCACCTTCACCGGCAATCCCCCCTGGGGCGCGCCCAGCGTGGCGCTGAAGGTCACCGCCGATGACGGAAACGGCGGCAGCGCGTCGTCGTCCTTCCAGCTCTCCATCGACCAGAACACCACCAACGACGCTCCGGTGGTCGCCAACGCCATTGGCGCCCAGACCAAGGACGGCTCTGGCGCCTGGACCTATCAGGTTCCGGCCAACACCTTCTTCGACGCCGATGGCACGCCGGTGACCTTGAGCGCATCTTTGAGCAGCGGCGCCGCCCTTCCGTCCTGGCTCAGCTTCAACGCTTCCACCCGGACGTTTTCCGGCAATCCGCCGGCCTCGGTCAACGGCCAGACTTTCGCCATCAGGGTGACGGCCACTGATCCGCAGAACTCGACGGTGACCAACACCTTCAATCTGGCCGCAACCAACGCCAATGACACACCGACGGTGGCCAACGCCATCGCCGATCAGAGTTGGAGCGGATCGGGAAGCAAGACGTTCCAGTTCAATGCGAACGTCTTCAATGACGCCGATGGCGATACCATGACCTATACAGCCACTCAGGCGGATGGGACGGCACTGCCGTCCTGGCTGAGTTTCACCAGCACAACTCGGACCTTCTCCGGCAATCCTCCCTCCAGCTTGTCCTATATCGATCTCAAGGTGACCGCTTCGGATGGCAATGGTGGCGCCAAGTCCACTACCTTCCGGGAGTACATCTCCAACGTCAACGACCAGCCGACCGTCAGTTCCCCGACGATCTCGGGCGCACTCGGCAAGGGCGGCTCGGCACCGATTCCCGGCGGCACCTTCACTGATCCCGATGGCGATCCTCTGACCTATACCGCCAAAGGGCCGAACAACACGCCATTGCCGTCCTGGCTGAAGTTTGATCCGATCACCCATACCTTCACCGGCACCCCGTCCCAGGGGCAGAGCGGTTCCATCCCGGTGACGGTGATGGTGACCGATTCCTCGGGCGCCACCGTCTCGACCACCATGACGCTGTCCTATGACAATCCGTCCCCGCCACCGCCTCCACCGCCTCCACCAGCGCCGCCGCCGGTCGTCGAGGCTCCCAAGCCGCCACCGCCTCCCCCATCAGAGGGACCGGCGCTGATTACCTCGATCCGGGCGGCGGTGTCGGATAGTAGTGCTTTCACCCAGGGAGGCTCCGGTATTGGCAGCAATGCCTTTGCCGCCAGAATCGCTTCCGTGACCAGCGGCGGCGGATTCCAGGTGGCTGTTTCGGCGCCGCCGGTCAATGCTGTCAGCGATGGCGCGTTGTTCGTCGCCAAGGGCATCCCCGCCGTGGTCGTGGACTCCAAGGTCATCAATTTCGCGGTGCCCGTGGACGCATTCGGTCACACTAGCGCCGAGGCCGGCATCCAGCTTGCTGCCAAGATGAGCGACGGTCGCCCCTTGCCACCTTGGATGAGTTTTGATGCAACGCGCGGTATTTTTGTCGGTGAGGCGCCGGAGGGCTTCAAGGGGTCCTTGGCGGTCATCGTGGTCGCCCGTGATAACGGAGGACACGAGGTCGCCACCAATTTCCGTATCCAGATCGGTGGTGGTGCGGTGAAGGAGGGCGGGCAGGCACCAGCCAATCAGAACGGCGAAGACCAACCCGAATCGGCTTCGCAAGGACAACGGAGTGGTGACCTCGCCCCGGCGCGTGACGGCAAGCCGATCCGCACTGGCGATCTTCATCATACGGGCAAGCTGGCCTTCACCCAGCAACTCAAGAAGGCTGGCCGCCACGTGGACATGGCCCGTCTGGCGCGGTGGGCATGATGCGCAACGACATGGCCGCGTCCCATTTTCCGTTCCGCCTGGGATGGGCGGTCCCGGCCCTGTGCCTGCTCTCCTTCGGAGCGCAGGCACAGGAGCCGGCGATTCCCGTTCAACTGGTGGCCGTGCAGTTCACCACCCTGTCTGCGGAACTGCCGGGCAAGATCGACCGCATCACGGTGAAGGAGGGCGAGCGTTTCAAGGAAGGCCAACAATTGGTCGCCTTCGACTGTACCATCCAGCGGGCGCAGCAGGACGAGGCCAACGCCGTATTGGCCGCTGCCGAGAAGTCCAAGTCGGTGCATAAGCGGCTGCTGGAGCTGAATTCGGCGGGCACGCTGGAGGCCGAGAAATCGGTATCCGACGCCGCCGTGGCTCAGGCCAAACTCAACTCCGCCCGCGCGGTCACCTCCAAATGCGCCATTGCCGCGCCATTCTCTGGCCGGGTAGTGGAGCAAAAGGCGCGCGCCCATCAATACATCCAGGCCGGCCAGCCGATCCTCGACATCCTGGACGACTCAGCCCTAGACGCGGAATTCATCGTGCCGTCTGGTTGGGTCAGGAACCTCAAGCCTGGCTTGGTAGTCCAGGTGGCGGTCGATGAGGTGAAAAAGGTCTATCCCGCCAAGATCGCCCGCATCAGCGCCAAGGTCGACGCCGTCAGCCACTCGGTCAAGGTGGTGGCCGAGGTGCGTGGCGACTATCCCGAACTGATCGTCGGCATGACTGGCCGGGTCCAGATGCCGACACCATGAGCGACAACCCGCTCGTCAATCTGCTGGGGTTGGAAGAGCACGCCCGCCGGGCCACCAATTCCACCGAACTGGGCTTCGTCATGGTCAACGACAGCCGTGTGCTGGCGGCCTATCGCCAGGCGGCGCTGTTCATTGAGGGCGAAGGATTGAAGGCGGTGTCGGGCGTCGCCGGGATCGAGGCCGGTGCGCCCTTCACCCTGTGGCTGGGGCGGGTTTTCAAGCATCTGGCCTCCGACGAGGTCAGTTTGGCTGGTCCCACCGATCTGATTGGAGCCGATGCCGAGGAATGGTCGGAATGGCTACCGCCTTGCGCCCTGATGCTACCCTTGAAGGACCGCGACGGCAAACGGCTGGGAAATTTGCTGCTGGCCCGCGACGAGGAGTGGAGCGAGCGGGATATTGCCCTGCTGACCCGGGCCTCCGACTTCTATGGCCATGCCTGGGCGGTGCTGCACCGGCCATCACCGGTGGTGGAATGGAAGCGGAAGCTCTCCGCGATCCCCCGCTACCGTCTGAAGCTGGCGGCGGGGATCGTCTTGGCCCTGCTGTTTCCGGTTCGCCTGTCGGTGTTGGCTCCTGCAGAGGTGGTGGCCCATGACCCGGCGGTGATCCGCTCGCCCATAGAGGGCGTTATCGAACGGGTGCATGTGCGGCCCAACCAGAAGGTGGCCGAAGGAGATGTGCTGTTCGAACTGGATCGCACCACCCTGACCGGCAAGCTGGAAGTGGCCAAGAAGGCGCTGTCCACTGCCCAGGCCGAACTGGATCAGGCCACCCAGCAGGCCTTCTTCGATCCCAAGGCCAAGGGCACATTGGCGGTGATCCGCGCCCGCATCGAGGAGCGCGGCGCCGAGGCCGCCCAACTGGAAGAGCTGATGGCGCGCGCCCAGGTGAAGGCGCCGCGCGCCGGCGTGGCTGTTCTGGACGATCCCGCCGAATGGCAGGGCCGTCCGGTCAATGTGGGCGAGAAGGTACTGGCGGTGGCGTCACCCGACGATGTGGAAGTGGAAGCCTGGCTGGCCCCCGCCGATGTCATCACCCTGGAGAAGGGGGGGCCGGTCATCCTGTTCCTCAATGCCGACCCGCTGTCGCCGGTTTCGGCCAAGCTGCTTTATGTCACCTATGAAGCCATCCCCCAACCCGACGGCACATTGGGCCACCGGGTGCGGGCGGAATTGGCCGAGGGTGAGGTCGGTCCCCGTCTCGGCCTCAAGGGCACCGCCCGGCTCGATGGCCATCGGGTGGCGCTGATCTACTGGTTGGCACGGCGCCCGTTGGCGGTGGTGCGCAACTTCGTGGGGCTGTAGACATGGCCGCCACCGCCATGCCCCTGCCGGCCTTGCGCGACGAGTTGTCGCTGCATCCCGGCCCGGCCGCGCTGGATGGATCGCCCACCTGGACCATCCGGGATCCGGTGCGAAACAAGTACTTCCGCGTCGGCTGGGTTGCCTTCGAGGCGCTTTCGCGCTGGGGCGGCACGGCGGGCGAGGTGGCGGCGGCCGTCCGTGCCGAAACCACCATCGACATGGGTGACGATGAGGTGATGGATGTCGCCAAGTTCCTCCACGGCAACCACCTGACCCAGGTGGTCAGTCATGCCGACACGCTGCGGCTGGCCGAGCAGGCGGCGGCCGAGAAGCATTCCTTTTTCAACTGGCTGTTACACCATTACCTGTTCTTCCGCATTCCGCTGGTGCGGCCCGACCGCTTCCTGGGCGCCATGCTGCCGTTGGTGGCGTGGGTGGGAAGCCGCTGGTTCCGCGGGGCCACCGCCGGGGCTTTGCTGCTGGGCCTGATGCTGGTGGCGCGACAGTGGGAGCTGTTCGCCGCCACATTGGTGGATACCTTTTCGCTATCGGGCATGGTCAGCTACGGTATCGCCCTGTCGCTGGTCAAGGTGATCCACGAACTGGCCCACGGCCTGACCGCCAAGCGCATGGGGTGCCGGGTACCCACCATGGGCGTCGCCTTCCTGGTGATGTGGCCGGTGTTGTATACCGATGTCAACGAGACCTGGACCCTGGCGTCGCGGCGTCAACGTCTATTGATTGGGGCGGCAGGCATTATGGCCGAACTGGCAGTGGCGGCCTGGGCCACCCTGCTCTGGGCCTTCCTGCCCGACGGGGCGTTGCGCCAGGGGGTCTTCGTCCTGGCCGCCGTCACCTGGGTGTCGTCGCTGGCCATCAATCTCAGCCCCTTCATGCGCTTCGACGGCTATTTCCTGGCCATGGACGCGCTGGAACTGCCCAACCTCCACCCCCGGGCCTTCGCCATGGCCAAATGGTGGCTGCGCGAAGTGCTGTTCGGCCTAGGCGAGCCTGCGCCGGAGGACATGGATGTCGGTCGAAGTCGGGGCATGGTGGCCTTCGCCATCGCGGTGTGGATCTATCGCCTGGCGCTGTTCCTCGGCATCGCAGTGCTGGTCTATCATTTCTTCATCAAGGCGGTGGGGGTGCTGCTGTTCGCCGTCGAGATCGGCTGGTTCGTATTCCTGCCCATCTGGAACGAGGTCAAGGAATGGGCCAAACGACGGGGCGACATCCTCGAAGGGAACCGTTGGAAACGACCACTGATCGGTCTTGGTCTCGTCTTGCTGGTGGCCGTCATCCCCTGGCGCACCCGTGTCGAGGCCCCTGCCAGCGTCGCCGCCGAGATCAACGCGCCGCTGTTCCTACCCACGCCCGCCCGGCTGGAAAGAGCTCTGGTGGAGCGCGGCCAGCGTGTCGCAGCAGGGACGCCGCTTTTGGACTTCGCCTCCCCCGACATCGCTGCCCGGCGGGCCATCATCGCGGCAAGGCTGGTTGGCAAATCCGCCGAGTTGGAGGCGGTCAGGCTCGATCCCTTCGGGCGCGAACGTTTGTCGGCCCTGACTGAGGAATTATCCCGGCTCGGCTCGGAAAAGGCGGCGTTGGACGCCGAGGCCGAGCGCTTGACCATTACCGCGCCCCATGCCGGTGTGTTCCTCGATCCGCTGCCCGATCTGAAAACTGGTGCCTGGCTGTCGCCCAAGCAGCAACTGGGGCTGATCCGCGCCGATGGCGCCACCATCGCCACCGCCTATGTGGCCGAGGATGATCTGGAGCGGATCGGGGAGGGGGGCGAGGCCCGCTTCATCCCCCATGGCCTCGATCACGCTGGGCTGAACGGCAGGGTGCTGTCCATCGACCGCAATCCGGTCAAGATTCTCACCGACCCAGCCCTGGCCTCGCTTCATGGCGGCGACATCCCGGTGCGGGTATCGGGACAGATTCTGGTTCCCCAGGGCAGCTTTTTCCGCGTTAGCATCCGCCTCGACGGCCCGGCGCCCGACCTCAAACTGATCGGCCATGCCCGGATCAGCGGCCAAGGCCAAAGCCTGATCGGACGCACCATCCGCGCCGCCCTAGTAGTCCTTGTCCGCGAATGGGGGGCAACCGTGTCTTCGAATCCTACGATCAGATCATCGCCTTGTGCTGCCATGCCTGGAACAAGCTCATCGACCAGACATGGAAAATCATCTCCATCGGCCGTCGTCAGTGGGCTCATGGGTTTTAATCAATGCAGGTTGGTATAACGTGATGCGTAACAATAGAATAACGTTATGCATAACGGTATTCCAAACGTGTGCGGGACCTGCCAAATTCGTCGGCAACCCTCAGCTTCTGTGGGGCGTTCCCTCGACTGCCCCTGGACGAACTTGGCACCGGCCATTCTCCAGACCGAAGGGAGAATCCAGCGAAGTAGGGATTGGTCGATCTTCCGCGCCCGGGGTGTCTTGGCTGAAGCCTTCTCGGCACCCTCAAACGATTAACCGACCGAGCCCAATCTGTCCCACCGGCGCCTCGGCCTGCCACGGCACCAATGCGGAGCGCTTGGCCAGGTCCTCGACGACCCTGCCGATGAACGGCCGCTCGTAGCCCCCGCGCCGGCTCAAGAGGGGATGCTCGGTCCCGCTGGCCAACAGGCTCTGGTTGATCACCCAGGCGTAGGGGATGATGCCCGCCCGGGCCAGATCCTGTTGCAGCCGCTCGGCCTCGTGCACCGGGGTGGCTTCGGCCAGGGTGACGATCAGAACGCGGGTGAAGGCGGGATCGCGCAGGCGGGGCAGCAACTGACGCACCGCTTCCGGCATGTCGGTCTGGGTGCGCATCACCTCGCGGTGATAGGCCTCGGCAGCGTCCAGCAGCAGGATGGTGTGCCCGGTCGGCGCGGTGTCGAGGATGACGAAGCGGTTCTTGCCGTCCTCCACCGTGCGGGCGAAGGCGCGGAAGACCGCGATCTCCTCGGTGCACGGCGAACGCAGGTCTTCCTCCAGCATGGCGCGGCCGGCGGTGTCGAGGCCGCCGCCGGCCTTGGCCAGCACCTCGTCCCGGTAATGTTGGACCTCGGCTTCCGGATCGATGCGGGAAACCTGGAGGTTGGCGGTCCTGCCACCCACCGTCGCCGCCACATGGGCGGCGGGATCGGTGGTCGACAGGGTGACCGCATGGCCGCGCCCGGCCAGGGCCACCGCGATGGCGGCGGCCACGGTGGTCTTGCCGACGCCGCCCTTGCCCATAGTCATGATGACGCCATGCCCCATGGACTCCAACGTGTCGATCAGCGGCGCCAGGCCGGGGGGCAGGACCGTATCGGCCGCAGATGCGGGACCGTCATCCGTTTCCGGGATATCGGGACGGAACATCCGCCGCAGGGCATCCAGGCCGACCGTGCCGCCAGCCAGGAACGGAGTCTCCCGGCACGGCAGCAGGGCCAGCCCGTCCGGCATGGCGGCCAGGGCCTCGGCACCACGGCGCTCCATGGCCAGGGCGACGGTATCCGTGCTGTCGCCGGCCGAAAACACGCCGTTGAGCGCCAGGCACAGATTGCTGACACCCAGTTCGGCCAGTTCCTTGCGGGTCCGTTCGGCCTCGCGGAGCGCCGATGTTTCGGGGCGGGCCACCAGGACGATGGTGGTCGAGGCGGCATCGGACAACTGCGCCACCGTGGCGGCGTAGAGCGCCTTCTGTTTCTCCAGTCCCGCCAGCGGCCCCAGGCAGGACGCGCCGCCGGTGGAGGATGCGATGAAGTCGTTCCAGGCCGACGGCAGGGTCAGCAGTCGCAGGGTATGGCCGGTCGGCGCGGTGTCGAAGATGACATGATCGAACTCCGCCGTCGCCGCCGGGTCCCCCAGCAGCTTGGCGAACTCGTCAAAGGCGGCGATCTCGACGGTGCAGGCGCCGGAGAACTGTTCCTCCATGCTGGCGATGGCGGCCGGCGGCAGGATGCCGCGGTAAGGCCCCACCATGCGCTCGCGATACGCATGGGCCGACGCTTCCGGGTCGATGTTCATGGCGGACAGCCCGGGAGCGCCGGCGATGGCGGTCGGAGCCTGTCCGAGCGGCGTGCCGAGCACCTCGTCCAGATTGGAGGCCGGATCGGTGCTGACGATCAGCACCCGCTTGCCGATCTCGGCCAGGGCCAGGCCGGTGGCGCAGGACAGCGAGGTCTTGCCCACGCCGCCCTTGCCGGTGAAGAACAAGATCCGGGTGTCGGGTGCGCTGGTCATGGCTTTGTCCTCAGCAGCACCCGGACTTGGGCGAACAGCAGGATGGGCCATCGGCCTTGACGGTGATCTTCGGCTTGGG
Source organism: uncultured Rhodospirillaceae bacterium (assembly GCA_903941095.1). Classification (GTDB taxonomy): domain Bacteria; phylum Pseudomonadota; class Alphaproteobacteria; order Rhodospirillales; family Magnetospirillaceae; genus Magnetospirillum. The sequence continues at coordinate 25,795 of CAJANN010000075.1, forward strand.
AAGGCCGATGCCCAGCTTGGCGGCCAGCTGGTCGCGGGTGAGATGGATGCCGGTCGAGACGATGTGGCCGTCGATGGCGATGATCGGCAGGCGATCCATGCCGGCCTCCATCTCCTTGACCACCGCCGGATTGGCGGCGAAGGCCTGCGGCTCGGTGCCGAGATTGTAGCGCTGGACGGCAACGCCTTGCTCGGCGACCCACTTCAGATCGGCGGCGAAGGCCACCAGGGCCGGGTCCACCTCGGGGCCGCACACGCCGGTCGAACAGCACATGGCGGGATCGTAGACTTCGAGCTTCTTCATCATGTCCTCCTATGCCTTCGTTCAGACGGGGCGCTTTCCATGCTCATCGACGACCTGCTCCCCGTCTTCCTTGGCGAAGGCGCCCCGCTGGGGGTTCGGGAGAATGTCGAGGACCGCCTCGGACGGGCGGCAGAGCTTCACGCCCAGGGGCGTGACCACGATGGGGCGGTTGATCAGGACGGGATGAGCCATCATCGCGTCGACAAGCTGGTCATCGGTCAGCGCCGCATCATCCAATCCCAGATCGGCGTAAGGCGTGCCCTTCCGGCGCAGCAGGTCGCGGACCGGAATGCCCATGCGCGAGATCAGCGCCTCCAGCTCATCTCTGGTGGGCGGGGTCTGCAGATATTCGATAACCCGGGGCTCCTCGCCGGAATTGCGGATCAGCCCCAACGTATTGCGCGAAGTGCCGCATGCCGGGTTGTGATAGATGGTGATTTCGCTGTTCATGCCGGTTCTCCCGCGACTACGCCTTGGCCTCGTACCAGTCCTTGCTGGCGTTGACGATCTTGACCACCGACAGCATCACCGGCACCTCGATCAGCACGCCGACCACGGTGGCAAGGGCCGCTCCCGACTGGAAGCCGAACAGGCTGATGGCGGCGGCCACGGCCAGTTCGAAGAAGTTGCTGGCTCCGATCAGCGCCGAGGGGCCGGCGACGCAATGGGCGACGCCCAGGCGCTTGTTGAGCAGATAGGCCAGACCGGAATTGAAGTAGACCTGGATGGTGATGGGCACCGCCAGCATGGCGATGACCAGCGGCTGGGCGATGATCTGCTCGCCCTGGAAGCCGAACAGCAGCACCAGGGTGCTCAGCAGCGCCAGCAGCGATAGCGGACCCAGCTTGGCCAGGGTGCCGGCCAGGACCTGCCCGCCTTGGGCCAGCAGGGTTTTTCGCCAGATTTGCGCGACGATCACCGGCACCACGATGTACAGCGCCACCGACAGCAGCAGGGTGTCCCACGGCACGGTGATGGAGGACAGGCCGAGCAGCAATCCGACGATGGGAGCGAATGCCACGACCATGATCAGATCGTTGACCGCCACCTGGCTGAGCGTGAAATGGGGCTCGCCATTGGTCAGGTTGGACCACACGAACACCATCGCGGTGCAAGGCGCGGCCGCCAGCAGGATCAATCCGGCGATATAGCTGTCGATCTGATCGGCGGGCAGATAGGGCCTGAACAGATGGCTGACGAAAACCCAGCCCAGCAGGGACATGGAAAACGGCTTGACGCCCCAATTGATGAACAGCGTCACACCGATGCCCCGCCAATGCTCTTTGACCTGATGCAGGGCGCCGAAGTCGATCTTCAGCAGCATGGGGATGATCATCAGCCAGATCAGAAGAGCGACCGGCAGGTTGACCTGGGCCAGTTCGAGGCGGCCAATGGCTTGGAACGGGCCGGGCAGCCAATGGCCCAGGGCCACGCCGGCGACGATGCACAGGCCGACCCAAAGGGTCAGGAACCGCTCGAACAGGGTCATGGCCGGCTTGATCGCCATGTCGCCGGGGGCGGACATCAGACCTCTCCCGCCCGGTCCGGCCCCAAGTCGATCAGTCGCCGCATCTTGGCCTCGATCATGGCGTAGACCCTGCGGAATTCGGCCAGCCGTTCCTCGGCGCTGCCCGTGGCGGCTGCCGGATCGGGGAACCCCAGGTGAACCTTGGCGGGATGGCCCTGCCACACCGGACAGACCTCGCCCGCGGCGTTGTCGCAGACGGTGATGACCAGATCCATGACGGGTGCGCCGGCCACGGCGAATTCATCCCACGATTTGGATCGGTACCCGACGGCAGGCAGGCCCTTTTCGGCCAGCACCTCCAGCGACAGGGGATTGACCTTGCCGGCAGGGTTGGATCCGGCGCTGAAAGCCCGCCAGCGTCCGCCGCCCAGATGGTTGATCAGGGCTTCGCCCAGAATGGAGCGGGCGGAATTTCCGGTGCACAGCACGAGGACGTTGATCACGGAATCGGACATGGATGTTGCCTTGTGGACTCTGTCGGATGTGGGGGCTGAATCGCCAGGGCGTCCCGGCCCTGGTCGCACAGCGCCTGGACCGGAACCTCGTTGACCATCGCCAGCAGCCTGTGGTCCTCGACGATGGTCGGGTCATCCGCCAGGGATGCCCGCACCAGGGCGAGGAACTGTGGGGCGTAGGCGTTCAGGGGCCGCTCCGCCAAACGGTAATAGACCCATTTGCCATCCCGGCGCTGCTGCAGCAAGCCGGCAACCTTGAGGGCGGCCAGATGCTTGGAAATGGTGGCGGTCGCCAGGCCGAGGACGGCGGTGATCTGGCAAACGCACAGCTCGCCGTTTTCCAGCAGCTTGAGGATCCGCACCCGCGAGGGATCGACAACGGCCTTGGCCACGGTTTCGAAGGTCTCGATCATCGGAAAACACTATTCTCAATTAGCTGTGCGGCAAAATGATACTTCCGTGACGGACTCCGTTCAATAGCCGAGTGGAGGTTGACCAGGGTGATCGCCTTTGGACGAGCGTAGCGAGGATTAGGCCCGTTGGGCGCCGCCGCCGCCGCGACGGTGGCGGAGCTGTCGGCCTGACTGCAACAGGCCGGATTCATCGATATCCGCATCCAGCCAAAGCCGGAAAGCCGCGAGCTGATCGCAGTTGGGTGCCGGGCCTGGGCATCGAGGACCACGTCGTCCCGGCTACCGTCGAGGCCCGCAAACCATGAGGCTGCGCCCGTCCTGACGCCGTTGCCGGATGGCGCTTAGGGCGAACAGCCGGCGGGATCGCTCAGGTAGGCGTCGATTCCCTGCCGGCGCAGACGGTCGAGATAGCAGGCGTAACGGCCGGCCCAGGCGGCGGCGCGGGAATCGGCGAGAATGCCCGCAACGTTGGTCAGCTCGACCTGGGCCACCCGCATCCGGGGGATGTCGAGACCGGCCATGAAAGCCTCGACCATCAGCATGTCGGTGACGACGCTGCCGACGAAGCGCAAGGCGCATTCCGGCGGGCCTTCGCGTCCCGCACAGCCGTCAAGACGGGCGACAATGGCTGGGTCGGTCAACCCGGCCAGCCCGGCGACCGCCCGTTGCAGGGCGATGCGATCGAAGCCGTCGGAATCGACATGGCCGGCAAGCTCGGGCGATCTGGCGGCAAGGCCGAGCAGAACGGGGTGGATGCCGCGAACCACCGGCGCGCTGACGGCGGTGACGGCGAAGCCGCTGCCCAGGGCTTGCCGGGCCTCGTCCACCACACCGCCCAATATCGCGTGGGTGCGGGCGACGGCGTCGGCGCCGACCGGATTGGCCGCACACTCGGCCTCGGCACTGCCTTTGACCTTGGCGCAGAACATCTTGCGCCATGCCTTCTGGCCAAGGGCGGTTCCCCATCCGCCCGTCGCCGCGGCGAACTGCATGCTGCCGCCGCCGATATCCAGAATATAGGGGGTGTCCAGCCGGCCGCCCAATTGCTGCCGCGCGGCGTAATAGCCATAGCCCGCTTCCACCGCCTGCGGCATGACGAAGACCGCCACTCCGGTGCGGGCATGCAATCCGGCCAGGGTGTCGGCCAGTCTGTCCGGTCCGCCCTGATCGGCGGCCAGCCGCCAGGCCGAATAGCCGCCGGCCACGGCCAGGCATGAACGGCCGCCGGCCAGCCGGCGCAGGGCCTCGACGGTGGCGTCGCCGGTCTGGTCGATGACGCCGTCTGCCCATACGTCGGTCAGATAGTCGATGGACACCCGACCGTCGAGGTCGCCGGCGGCAGAGCCGACGCGGATGCCCGACGATCCGATGTCGTAGCCGATGCGGCAGGGCTCGGGCGGTTGCGAGCAGGCCGCAAGCGCCAGGGCTGCCACCAGGGCTGCCAGTCGTAGGCCGGCGCTCATGCCCGGCTCACAGATGCAGCAGATGAGGGGCCAGCCAGCCCGTCAATGCCAGCGCCACCCCGGCCAGCCCCAAGCCGCCGGCCCCCAGGGCCAGGGCGAAGACGCCGGTCACCGTGGCGGCGGAAGACAGCACGATGGCGATCTGCAGGGCGGCGGCGGCATATTCGTAGGTGTGGTAGGAGGCCAGGGCACGATCGCGCGTTTCTTCGGCGGCCTTGGCCTGGGCGGCCAGTTCCTTGCGTCCCTCGCCGGTTTCCGGCTCGCTGTCGTAACGCTGGGCGGTGGCGCGCCATGTCTCGACCTGTCTGGCGGCAGCGGCGTGGTCGGGCGAGCCCAGCAGCGTCGCCAGCACCGTGGTCTCTTCCGCGGCCGTGCGCATGGTGGTCATGCGGATCGACTTGGCCTGAAAGAACGCCCACAGGTTGGCCGCCTGGATGTTGGAAGCCATGTAGGTGTTCTGTGAGCTTTTCACCCCGATCTCGACCAGCGCCAGCAGGCATGCCAGGACGCTGATCATCACCGCGATCATTTTATTGCGGTTGACGTGGGGGGAGTGCCCATGACCGTGATGGGCCGACTCGTGGATTTTTTCGTGGGTTTCGTGCGCTTCCATGCCCTGTCGTTCCGATATGGCGGCGAGGTCGGCCGATAGTGACGGTTCGTCGCGGCCAGTTCAAGTCAAGGGCGGCAGGGCGGCTTGGTGCCGCCGAATGGAATTTCATAAAAACAGGTGAGCTGCTACCCTTGATCGGTCGATAAGGTTTCCACCCTCGGGCTCATGCACGCAGGAAAATGATTGCCGGGGGGTGTTCTTGACGGATTGTGGAACCTGCACAGGGGGGACGGGCATGGAGCGGCTGGGGCTGGATACGATCATCAGGGCGTTGGAGCATTCTGGCGACGGGGTGCTGATCACGGATGCCCGGATGGCGCCGTCCGGTCCGCGCATAGTCTATGTCAACCGGACCTACCTGCAACTCACCGGGTATGCCGAGCACGAACTGATCGGACAGACGCCGCGCATCCTTCAAGGCCCCGAGACGGATCGGGCGGTTCTGGACAACCTGCGCCACAATCTTGAGCATGCACTGCCGTTTCACGGAGAAACCGTCAATTACCGGCGCGACGGTTCGCCGTATTGGGTTGAATGGGACATCGCGCCTGTGCGGGATGAGACCGGCGCCGTAACCCACTTCATTTCGATCCAGCGCGACGTCAGCGCTCGCAAGGCCTCGGAACGGGCGTTGGCTTCGACGATGGCTGATCTTCAGGACCGGAACGAAAGGCTCGACCAATTCGCGTCGGTGGTATCTCATGACCTTCAGGATCCGCTGTCGGCGGCACGCGGTTACCTGGAACTCACCCTGATGATGGCCGGTGACGAATTGGGGGAACGCCGGCATTACCTGGAAACGGCCATCGAGGGCATTGACCGCGCCGTAGCCAAGGTTCGCGATCTGCTGGGCCATGCCCGGGGAGAACGGCAGTGGGCTCGGGTGGATCTCGGGTCGGTGATCGCTTCGGTACTGGCCGATCTGCGGATGCGCCTGGGTGAGACCCAAGCGGACGTCGTCGTCGCGGACCTGCCCGTTGTGGTCGGAGACCCCGTTCTTTTGGGCCAGATTTTTCAGAACCTGATCGGCAACGCCCTTAAATATCGCCAGCCCGGTCGGGTTCCGCGTATCCGCGTCTTTGCAACTCTCATGGACGGGGACTGGCGTTTCACTGTCGAGGACAACGGCAGAGGCATCCGTCATGAAGACCGGCAATCGGTCTTCGAACGGTACAATCGCGGGTCAACGGTCCACGAAGAGCGCGGGCACGGCATAGGGCTTGCCGTGGTCAAGCGCGCTGTCGAAGCGCACGGCGGGTGCATCTGGCTGGACTCGGAGCCGGATGCGGGAACTTGCGTGCACTTCACCCTTCCGGTCGCGCCGTCCGCCCCGTAGTCAATCCCCCGCAATGCCGCCGCTTGCGGTCATGCACCCGGCGGGACGGCCGGACATTCCATTAAAAGAGAGCGCGGTGCGGCGTCGGAGAGGGTGTTCATCGGCAGGCGGTCCAGCCTGAACAGTGCCGACACCAAAGCAATGGATGACACCACCATCAGAATCGGCCCGAATAGCCATAGAACCATCGGAACCAGAAGGAAGTAGGTTCTCATGCCGACCCAATAGAAGCGGCCGGCACGGTTCAATTGGGCTGCAACCAGGGGAGGGGACATCCCCCGGCTGATCGGCACGTTGATCATGTAGCCGACATGGTGAAAAACGCGAATGGACATAGTGAAGCTAAAGAAGGCGATGAACAGATCGGTCAGCAGGACCAGCATCTTGATCAGCCACAGACCGGGTGTTGCGATTGTCCCGGCATCCAGGACCTGCCAGGTCGCCGCAAGCTTGTCGCCCTGGGTGCTGAGGGTCAGTACGCCGGAAATCAGTAAGATCGCCGTTGAGGCCAGAAAGGTTGCAGCCATCGTGGAATTGCGCAGGGTCTGGACCGCCAGGATGTCTTTGTGTTCTTCCATCACGGCGCGGGTCCAGGCAGCGCGGGATTCCGCCATCATGGCCTGGAAGGTGTAATTGGGATCAGTGCGCAGCTTGATCACCAGAAAAAGGTGATAGCCGGCCAGCAAGGCCATGCTTCCGGCAAAGGCAATCAGGTCGGTCGTCATGAAAGACGCTACTCCCCAAAGAACGGGAATGGCCGTTCCGGCGAGCGTGCCGAGAGAGCAGCCGTTCCCGTGATTCTGCGTGGAAGCAATATGGCGACGATCATTCGTAACAGGTACATGGATAGTCTCCGAAGCTATCGACAAGGATAGGCTTCGAGAATGCAGCCATGTTGACAGTCTCATTAAATGCTTGTCAGGTTCGTGATATGTCGATTGTCGGAGCTAGAGGCAGGCGTAGCGAAACCCGCAAACCGGGATTGTTTTCGGCCAGCCCAAGTTGTGCATGGAGGTGGCGGGCCACGGCCTGCACCACAGCCAGACCCAGGCCATTGCCAGGACTGTGCCTGCTGGCGTCCAGGCGGACGAAAGGCTGCAATACGGTGTCGCGCTGGTCGGCGGGGATACCCGGGCCGTCGTCGGCAACCAGAATTTCAGCGGTCCCGCCGCACCGCCGGAGGTGTACCGCGACGTGGCCTCCAGCCTGGGTATAGCGGATGGCATTGTCGACGATGTTGGAAAGTGCCTGGAACAGCAGGTGGCGGTCGGCCATTACCGAGATATCCGGATCGCCGCTGAACTGGAGGCTCTGGCCTTTATCTTCTGCGACAGGCTGATAATAATCGATCAGGTCCGTCGTCAGATCCCCCAGATGCACCAGTTCCAGGTCGGGGGGCACGCCATGCTGCAACCGGGCGATAGCCAGAAGCGCCTCGAAGGTTTCCAGGAGGCGGTCGGTGTCTTCGATGGTTTCGCTGACGGCCTCTTCCAATGCATCGCGGCTGTTTCCCTGCAACAGGCACAGTTCAAGCCGATTGCGCATCCGCGCCAGCGGGCTGCGCAGATCGTGGGCGATATTGTCAGTGACCTGACGGGTGGCCTGCATCAGTTCGGCGATCCGGTCCAAAGCCTCATTGATATTGTCGGCCAGATGATCGAACTCGTCGTCGCTACCAGACGTCGGGACCCGCTCGTCCAGGTTTCCGTGCAGCAGGCGCCACGACGTGGCATTGACCCCCGACAAGCGGTGAAGGACTGCGCGGCTGTTGACCAGTCCGGCGAACAGGGCCAGCAACACCATCAGGACTGCGGCGACGGCCAGGGTCTCTTCGATCATTTGCCGGAATGCGGTTTCCTCGGCCAGGTCGCGCCCCAGCACCAAAGTCAATCCCTGGGGAAGCGACAGGGCTGTGACCCGTGCCAGAATCTCCTGACCCTCGGGGATGCGCCGCACCGGAATGTCGGCAAAAGCGTCAAGTGCGGGAATGCTGTGGCGGCCAATTTCGACATTGGCCGCGATGGTTTCTCCATCGGCACTTTTCAGGAGGTACAGCCGGGTACTGCCACGTTCCGCGGCGATGCGTGCCTGCACCTCGCCGGCGGGGGGCCTGTGCCGGTCTGTCTGGATAGCTGCCGTCAGGCGCTTGCGCTCGGCATCCAGTCCGACGTCGATGCGTCGTTCCATGATGGAGAGGGTGTTGCTGTAGACGAAACCAAGCAACGCCCAGCCAGCCAGCAGGTATAGCGGCACTGCCAGCAGAGCCAGACGGAAGGTGGCGGAACGGAATGGGCTAATTGACAGGCGCATGGCGAAGACAGTAGCCGGCACCGCGTACGGTGTGGATCACCGGACTGGGAAAACCTTTCTCGATCTTCTGCCGCAGGCGGCTGACATGGACGTCAAGGGTGTTGGTCTGCGGGTGAAAGTGATAGTCCCAGACTGCTTCTCGCAGCATGGCCCGCGTCACCACCTGCCCGGCGTGGCGCATCAGATATTCCAACAGCCGAAACTCGCGGGGATGCAGCGGGATTGGCACGCCATCCCGCCGGACGGTCCTGGCGTTCAGGTCCATTTCGATGTCCAGAACCCTCAGCACGGATTGGGGGGCGGCGTTGTCGCGCCGACGCAACAACGCTTCAAGCCGGGCATGCAGTTCGGCCAGCACATAGGGCTTGGTGACGTAGTCGTCGCCGCCGGCCCGGAGACCACGAATGCGCTCGTCGACATGCGACAGCGCCGACAGGATCAGGATCGGGGTGCGGACACCCTCGCCCCGCAGGTGCCGGATGACTTCAAGCCCATCCAGGCCGGGCAGCATCCGGTCGATGATCAGGGCGTCGTATTCCGGTCCACGAGCCAGATGTAGGCCATCGGTGCCGTCTGCGACGCAATCGACGACCACTCCCAATTCCTGCAGTCCCCGCTGCAGGTAGGCGGCGACGTCGCGGTCGTCTTCGATCACCAGCACTCGCACGGGGAATCCTCCGATCTCATGCCGGAGATGCTACGTCGAAGCCTCCGCGACCTCAACGCCCATCCGGCCGGGCCGGACGGCTTTCGAACATGTCGGTCAGGACATCGACCTCGTCGGCGTTTTTCCGGCGTTCCGCCTCGGCGGGATCGGGGGCGAACTGGATGTGGATGTGGCAGGCGTGGGCGATTTCCCGGGAAATCCGGATCGTCATGTCCTGCTCCAGGCCGTGCCATTCATCGATGGTCAGGTGGTGGGCCGGCAACACCGTCAGGTCGATTTCCCAGGCTTCGCCCATGCGGCGTCCCCGCGCGGCGGTCACCTTCACCGAGGAATAGTCGGCTTCGACCAGATCCCGGATTTCGGCGATGCGATGGGGCGGGATGGCGCCGTCCATCAGGCCGTGGACGCTGTCCCACACGATGGCGGCGCCGATCTTCAGCACCAGCAGCGACACGACGATCGCGGCCAGATGGTCGGCGGAGCTCCAGCCCAGGATGGACAGCACGATGCCGGCCAGGACGGCCAGGGACGAATAGGCGTCCCCGCGATTGTCCGCCGCCGCGGCCATGATGGCCGGGCTGTTGGTCTGTGTTCCGACGCAGCGGAGGTAGCGGTGCATCAGTTCGGCGGTGACGGCGGACAGCATGGCGGCGAACACCGCCCAGATCTCGGGGACCTGAACGTGGCCGGAGCCCAGGTGGCTGACGTTGTACCACAGCATCGCCAGCGCCCCGCCGGTCAGGCTGAGACCGATGAAGGTGGCCGACAGGAACTGGATCTTGCCGAAACCATAGGGAAACGCGGCATTGGGCGGACGGCTGGACAGCTTGACGCTGGCCAGGGTGATGCCCTTGGTCAGGAAGTCGCCGAAGGAATGCAGCGAATGGGCCTGCAGCGCCATGCTGCCGCTCAAGGCCCCCAGCACGGTCTTGAACACGGCCAGCGCCAGGGCGACGACCATGTCGAACCAGGCGGCCCGGTCGCGGCAATTTCGGCAATTGGTGGGGATCATGTCCATTCCGAGGGGCTTTGACCGGCGGCGAAATCAGCCGGGGCAGATTTGCATAAATTCCATGAACGACCAAGGGGGGATTGTCCCGGACGGAAATCTACGGCCGGGGCAGCCACAGGCAAACCGCCGTGCCGCCGTCCGCCCCGTCCTCGATCCAGATCCGTCCACCGTGGGATTCGACGATCTTCTTGCAGATGGCCAGACCGATGCCGGTTCCTTCGCAGGCGTCCGGCCCGACCATGCGCTGGAAGATCAGGAAGGCGCGTTCGCGGTCTTCGGGGCGGATGCCGGTGCCATTGTCCTGGACCCGGATGATCCAGCCGCCGGTTTCGTTCCGGCACGAGACGTCAATGCGTGCCGTCCGGAGCGGATGCCGGTACTTCAGGGCATTGCCGATCAGATTCTGGAACAGGCGCACCAGTTCGTCGGCATCGCCCGAAACGGCGGGCAGGCCGGCGGCGATGACGATTTCGGCGCCGGCCTCGGCGCGGGCGGGCTCAAGGATTGCGGCGGTTTCCGCCAGGACGGCGGCCAGATCCACCGGCCGGTGCGGCTTGTTGTCGCGCCCCAGGCGCGCATATTCCAGCAGGTCGACGATCAGCCGGTCCATCCGCCTGGCGCCGTCCACGGCAAAGCCCAGGAATTCCCGTGCCTCCTGGGTCAGGGACTGCCCGAACCGCCGTTCCAGGATGCCGAGATGGCCGGACACCATGCGCAGCGGCTGGCGCAGATCGTGCGAGGCGACATAGGCGAACTGCTCCAGTTCGGCGTTGGAGCGGGCCAGTTGTCCGGCCTTGACGTTCAGCGCGTCATTGGCGCGGCGCAAGTCCTGCTCGGCCTTGTGGCGGTACATCAGGACCAGGGCGAACGAGCTCAGGATGGTGCCGACGAACGAGGCCAGCCAGGTCATCGACTGCATCATGCTGGTCGAGGACAACGACGAGAACAGCCCGGGGTCCAGCAGGGCGGGAACCCCGCGGCAGGCGAAAATGGCGGCCAGCAGGCCCAGCCCGGCGATCATGACGATCTGGGCCGGGTCGCGCCGGACCGACCCGTACTGCAGGACCACCAGGACCAGCAGCAGGTGCTGCAGGAAGCGGATCAGATCGACGATGGCGATGGCGGTAGCGGGGTGCGCCGGAAACGACACGATCACCAGCGCCTCGATGGCGGCCGGGCCGTACAGCAGCAGGGGCCGGCGCGGGGCCGAGAAGAACAGGCACAGGGCGTAATAGCGCAGGCCGTATGCCAGACCCAGCAGGGCCGTGCGCCCCGTCAGCAACCAGGGCGACGACTGGATGCCCTGGATCAGGATGCTGCCGACGGCGATCGCAATCAGGAACAGCGACAAGATCCACAGCCCGACGCCTTTTTCCCTGCGCAGCCCCAGGATCGCCCACAGGGCGAAGCCCATCATCGTGCTGGCAAGGGCAACAACGGCGATCAGTGTGCGGGGGTCGAACGTCACCGGGGCTCCTGCCGCAATGGCCTATGGCGAATGGTATGGTGTTTCACGGAAAATAAACAAGCCCCATCGTGGCCGCCCCCAGGGTGATCGCC
>CAJANN010000076.1 GCA_903941095.1 uncultured Rhodospirillaceae bacterium
CCGCCAGGCCGCTACCGGCCGCCCGACAAGCTGCTAGCCTTCCTGGAAGCGCTTTGATTATGCCGCTTCCTTCGCAGCGAGCACCGCCTTCGACACCGGATTACAGACCCAGATCGGCATAATCCGGAGGTCGGCATAGTGAGCAAGGCAGCGCTGGCGCTGCGTGTGCGAGCGATAGGCGCCATAGCCGTCGGTCACCAGCCAGCCGAGGAAACTCTCGCCGATCAGGGCCGCCACTTCGGTCTTCTCGCGACTGCCGATGTGGAACACCGCCGCCGTCGCGCAGACCGCCACCCACAACCAGCGCAGGTGGCCTTTCTGATACCAGGGGGTCTCGTCCAGGTGCAGGATGTCGGCGGCGCGGATCTCGACCAGAAGCGCCTCAGCGACGGGCTCGCAGGCCAGGCCGACTTCACGGATGCAGCGGCAGATCGTCCCTTTGGCCAGATCCAGCCCCAGCCAGTCGTGCAGAAACTCCTGCACCATCTCCCGCGACTGCCGATGGCGCACCGACAGGGCGGCGATGAACGTCGCCAGCGCCGGACCGACTAGGCAGCGCTCGGTGAGGATCAGGTTGCGGCAGCGTCCCTCGATCTCGGACCCGCGTCCCTGCCCCGGAGCCGCCACCGTCTCGTGGCCGCAGCAGCAGCGGACGGCATGGTAGCGATGCAGGACGCACGTCACCCCGATGCCGCCGTTGCCGCTATCCAATTCAATCACATGGTGTGCCGAAGCACAGCGGGCCACCGCGGCCACGGGATGAACCCGGCCGCAAGTCGTGCACCGTTCCGGCCAGTGGTCGACTTCCCCATGTGCAACAAGCGGCGAGGAGCGCCATTTGCCGGGCGTGCCCTTCTGGTGACCGGGAGGGCGCGGCGGCGCATCACCCGGCAAACGGGCCGGCGCTGCGTCCTTGCCGCCCGCGTCGCCCTTGGCGGCGTTCTCAGTGTCGCCGCCGACATCGGTCACGCATTTACCACCGCGTCGATAGGGATCGTTCGACGACGGCGGCTTAGAACTATTGCCGGAGTGCCGATTTAATCGCTCCGCCTGCTCGATCGCCAGCGCCCGCAGCCGCACGCACGTCTCGACCAGATCGTCGTGCGACAGATCCTCGATGTGGGCGCGGTCCAGCGGACCAAGGTCTTCGGGGCGAAGTTTTTTCATACCCCCAGAGAATCTGAATTTGCAGTCGGATTCAACCAAATATGAGTCCTGTCGCACACTCCTTGGTGCCGACCTCAGCCCGGCCCCCCAAGGGGGTGTGTCCGGTTACGCCGTCACAGGTGCGTCATTCATGCGACACTGGTGCGACACACGGCCTCGACCAGAGCGCGTCTCACAATCTCTACAAATCGTTCCCAATGAACTGGTCCGCCGCCCAGGCTATACTGTCTTTGAGGTCGAACCAAGGAACGTCCTCCACCAGCCCGGAAGGCACGGTTCCTCCTGGGCCTTTCCCTATGCGGGGAGCCTCAGCGCACGACCTTGCCAGCCTGGGGCCGCACAATGACTAAACTAAACACCGTCGAGACCAAGACCGAGTTCGCCGCCCGCGTCGGCCTCACCAAGGGCCGCATCTCGCAGTTGGTCGCCGATGGCCTGCCGGTCCGGCCCGATGGTACCATCGCCATTGCCGAGGGGCTGGCCTGGATGGAAAGCAACCTCGATCCCGCCCGGCGCAACAAGGGCGGCACCCCGGCCCCGGCCACCACCGGCACCCTGTCGCTGTCCGAGGCCCGGCGCATGTACATGGTGGTGCAGGTCCAGCGCGCCCGCCTCGCCTACGACAAGGAACGCGGCCAGGTGATCGACGCCAAGGAAGCGGCGGCGGCGGTATTCTCCCGCGCCAAGGC
>CAJANN010000077.1 GCA_903941095.1 uncultured Rhodospirillaceae bacterium
CCCGGGCGGTTCTTTTTCCGTCATGCGCTGCCCGAAGCAGCCCCCCGGGCGTCAGGTTCGACGTCCGGGGGGCCTGCCGATCGATCACTCGGCGGCATCCTTGCCGGTTCCGGCCGGAACATCCGGCAGTCCGGCAAACCGGCGCAGCATCCGGAAGCGGCGGCGGATGGCGGTTTCCGCCTCGCCCATCAGGGTGTGGAACCGCTCGGGATTGGCCCGTTCGACCATCGTGAAGCGGGCCTCGCCCTTGGCGAAGTCGTACAGGTTGCCGGTCGGTTCCGCGCTGTCCAGGGTCAGCGGGTTGTCGCCGGTCCCCAGCTTGCGCGGGTCCCAGCGGTACAGCGGCCAATAGCCCGACTGCACCGCCAGGCGCTGCTGATCCAGGCCGGCGGCCAGGTCGTAGCCGTGGGCGATGCAATGGGAATAGGCGATCACCAGCGAGACGCCCGGCCAGGCCACCGCATCCTGAATGGCGCGCAGGGTCTGGACGTCCTTCGACCCGAAGGCGACGTGGGCGACATAGACGTCGCCATAGGCCATCGCCATCATGCCCAGGTCCTTCTTGGGCAGGCTTTTGCCGGCGACGGCGAACTTGGCGGTGGCTGCCAGGGGGGTGGCCTTGGATTGCTGGCCGCCGGTGTTGGAATAGACCTCGGTGTCCATCACCAGGATGTTGACGTTCTTGCCCGAGGCCAGAACGTGGTCGAGGCCGCCATAGCCGATGTCGTAGGCCCAGCCGTCGCCGCCGACGATCCACACCACCTTGTCCACCAGATAGTCGGCCAGCTGGTCCAGACGCCGGGCATCGGGCGATTGGACGGACGCCAGCAGCGCGCGCAGCTCGGCGACCCTGGCCCGCTGGGCGGCGACCTGGGAATCGTCGTCCTGGACGGCGTGGATCAGTTCGTTGGCCAGCAGTTCGGGCACCTTGCCGGCGGCGGTCAGTCCCTTCAGCAGCAGCCGGGCATATTGCTTGTGCTGGTCGGTGGCCAGGCGGATGCCCAGACCGAACTCGGCATTGTCCTCGAACAGCGAGTTGGCCCAGGCCGGCCCGCGTCCGTCGCAGTTCTGGGTGTAGGGGGTGGTCGGCAGGTTGCCGCCGAAGATCGACGAGCAGCCGGTGGCGTTGGCCATCAGCATGCGGTCGCCGTAAAGCTGGGACAGCAGCTTCAGATAGGGGGTCTCGCCGCAGCCCAGGCAGGCGCCCGAGAACTCGAACAGCGGCTGCAGCAACTGCGCGGTCTTGACGCTGGGCTTGGCAAGCTTGGTGCGGTCGGCCTCGGGCAGGTCGACGAAGAAGCTCCAATTGTCTTTTTCATCGGCCAGGATCGGCAGCTTGTCGGCCATGCGCAGGGCCAGACGGGTGGGATCGGCCTTGTCCTTGCCGGGGCAGACCTTGACGCACAGGGTGCAGCCGGTGCAATCCTCGGGCGCCACCTGCAACAGGTACTCGGCCCCCTTGAACTCGACGCCCTTGTACGGCATGTGCTTGAGCGACGGCGGCGCGTTGCCCAGGGCCGCCGGCTCGGCGATCTTGGCGCGGATGGCGGCGTGCGGGCAGACCATCGCGCACTTGTTGCACTGGATGCACAGGCTTTCTTCCCACACCGGCACTTCGGCGGCGATGTTGCGGCGTTCGTAGCGGGCGGTGCCGGTCGGCCACACGCCGTCCGGCGGGAAGGCGGAAACCGGCAGCAGGTCGCCCTTGTTGGCCAGCATCATGGCGGTGACGCGCTGGACGAATTCCGGGGCGTCCTGCGGCACGATCGGCGGCCGGGTCCGGCTGGAGGTGGCATCGGCGGGAATGGTCACCTTTTCCAGATGGGCCAGGGCCATGTCGACCGCCTCGAAATTCTTTTCGACCAGCGTTTCCGACTTGCGGCCATAGGTCTTGCGGATGGCCTTCTTGATGTGGGCGATGGCTTCGTCGCGGGGCAGAACGCCGGAAAGCGCGAAGAAGCAGGTTTGCATGATGGTGTTGATGCGCTGCCCCATGCCGGCGGCCTGGGCCACCTTGCGGGCGTCGATGGTGTAAAGCTCGACCTTCCTGTCGATGATCTCCTGCTGCACCTCGCGCGGCAGGTAGTCCCACAGCTCGTCCTTGGAATAGGGGGCGTTCAGCAGCACGGTGGCGCCGGGGGCGGCGTGGGCCAGGACGTCGTAGCGGTCCAGGAAGACGAAATGATGGCAGGCGACGAAGTCGGCCTCGTCGACCAGATAGGCCGAGCGGATGATGTCGTGGCTGAACCGCAGGTGCGAAATGGTCACGGCGCCCGATTTCTTCGAATCATAGACGAAATAGCCCTGGCCCTGGAACCCGGCGTTTTCGGCGATGATCTTGATCGA
>CAJANN010000078.1 GCA_903941095.1 uncultured Rhodospirillaceae bacterium
CCTGGGCCACCGCCATGCCGTAGCCCGGCACGATGATGACCTTGGACGAGTTCTTCATGATGAAGGCGGCGTCGTCGGCCGAGCCGGCCTTGACCGCCTTGTCGCCACCGGGGCCGCCGGTCGCCGCCGCACCGGCGGTTTCACCGCCGAAGCCGCCCAGGATGACGTTGAAGATCGAGCGGTTCATGCCCTTGCACATGATGTAGGACAGGATCGCGCCCGAGCTGCCCACCAACGCGCCGACGATGATCAGCAAGGGGTTGCCCAGGGTGAAGCCGATGCCGGCCGCCGCCCAGCCCGAGTACGAGTTCAGCATCGACACCACCACCGGCATGTCGGCGCCGCCGATGGGCAGGATCAGCAGGAAGCCCAGGGCCAGGGCGACCAGGGTGATCAGGATGAACAGCGAGGTCGAGCCGCCGGACAGCGAGAACAGCACGATCAGCACCAGCATGGCCAGCCCCAGGCCGGCATTCAGCATGTGCTGGCCGGGGAACACCAGCGGCTTGCCCGACACCAGACCCTGCAGCTTGGCGAAGGCCACCAGCGAGCCGGTGAAGGTGATGGCGCCGATGGCGACGCCCAGGCTCATCTCGATCAGCGAGGCGACCTTGATGCCGCCGTCGGCGGCGACGATGCCGTAGGCGTTGGGGGCTGCCAGGGCGGCGCCGGCGACGAACACCGCCGCCAGACCGACCAGCGAGTGGAACGCCGCCACCAGCTGGGGCAGGGCGGTCATCTCGATCTTCTTGGCCACCACCCAGCCGATGCCGCCGCCGATGGCGATGCCCAGCGGGATCAGCAGGAACGAGGCGTTGGGGGTGAAGACGGTGGTGGCGATGGCGATGGCCATGCCGACCATGCCCCAGGTGTTGCCCCCGCGCGAGGTTTCGGGCGACGACAGGCCCCTCAGCGCCATGATCATGCAGACCGCGGCGACAAGGTAGGCGAATTGCGTGAGATTGGCAGACATCGTCCCGCCCCCTTACTTTTGCTTCTTCTTGAACATCGACAACATCCGCTGCGTCACCAGGAAGCCGCCGAAGATGTTGACCGACGCAAGGATGACGCCGAAAAAGCCCAGCGTCTTCGACGCCGCGACATCGGTGGACGCGGCGACCAAGGCGCCGACGATGATCACCGACGACACCGCGTTGGTCACCGCCATCAGCGGCGAATGCAGTGCCGGGGTGACCCGCCAGACGACGTAATAGCCGACGAAGCAGGCCAGAACGAAGACGGTGAACAGGCTCATGAAGCCGATGCCGTCGCCGGTATGGACGGCCAGCTGGGTGGCCTGCTGCGCCAGCAATGCGGCCTTCTGGGCCACGGCTTCGGCATCGGTGGCCAGCTTGGCCGCGCCGTCGACAAGTTCCTTGGGATCCATCGCCTTATCTCCTTAGCCGGCGAGCGCGGGGTGGACGACCTGGCCGTCGCGGGTGACGCAGCAGCCCTTCAGGATCTCGTCCTCCCAGTTGAATTTCATGTCCTTGGTCTCCTTGTCGACCAGCGGGGTGATGAAATTCAGCAGGTTCTTGGCGTAAAGCGCCGAGGCGTCGACGGCCAGGCGGGCCGGCACGTTGCCGTGCCCGACCAGGGTGACGCCATGCTTTTCGACCACCTTGTCCATTTCCGACAGCGGACAATTGCCGCCGGCTTCCACCGCCAGGTCGACGATGACCGAACCGGGACGCATGCCCTTGACCATCTCTTCGGTGATCAGCACCGGGGCCGGCTTGCCGGGGATCAGGGCGGTGCAGATGGCGATGTCGGTCTTGGCCAGGGTCTCGGCGATCTTGGCAGCCTGCTTCTTCTTGTAATCCTCGCCCATTTCCTTGGCGTAGCCGCCGGCGGTCTCGGCGTCCTTGGTGGCTTCCGGATCGACCTCGACGAACTTGCCGCCCAGGCTTTCCACCTGTTCCTTGACCGCCGGGCGGACGTCGAAGGCATAGACCACGCCGCCCATGCGCTTGGCGGTGGCGATGGCCTGCAGGCCGGCGACGCCGGCGCCCAGGATCAGGAAGCGGGCCGGGGCGATGGTGCCGGCGGCGGTCATCATCATCGGCACGGCGCGCTTGAATTCGTGCACCGCGTCCAGCACCGCCTTGTAGCCGGCCAGGTTGGCCTGCGACGACAGGATGTCCATGCTTTGGGCGCGGGTGATGCGCGGAACCAGTTCCATCGCGAAGGCGGTCACCTTCCTGGCGGCCAGCGCCTGCACCATCTCCTTGTTGGTCAGGGCCGCCAGACTCGAGATCAGGACGCCGCCTTCCTTGAACAGGGCGATCTCGTCATCGGTCGGGCGCTGTACCTTCAGGACCACGTCGGCGCCGAAGGCAGTCCCGGCGTCGGGGGCGATGGTCGCCCCGGCATCCTGGTAAACCTGATCGGCGATGGACGCGCCGGCACCGGCGCCGGTTTCCACCATCACATCGAAGCCCAGCTGAATGAGCTTCTTTACGGTATCGGGCGAGGCCGCGACGCGAGCCTCACCGGCACGCCGCTCCTTCGGTATGGCGATCTGCATTATCATTTCCCCTGCTGCGAGACACGGACCGCTTTATATTAGTTTAAGGTTATACGCGGTCTGGGCCGCGTTGCCAATCGGATACGGGAAATTTTACACCGGACATGCGCCCCCGTCCTGCCTTTTTATTGCGTTCCGGCGGCTATTTCCGAAATGAAAGCGCCCCATCCGATGCTGCGCTGCACCATAGGCGGTCTGGGTACACTACATTGTTCGTCGAAGCGAGTGCTTGTTGACGCTTATGGCTTCTGGGTGGCTGATGCGGATGGCCGCATCCCCACCTGAAGGTGTGGCATCGCCTGCGGTGGATGCCGGGCCGACGGCCGGTGCGGGCGGCATGAATGAGGAGAAAATACGTACTTTTTGCTTGACCTGTGTGCGTAACGCAGGCTTTTGTCGGCGTCGACGAATGTTGCCGCGTGGTTGTGGAAAATGCTCTGCGGTGCTGTGGACGGATGCTTGTCCGTTGACGGGGCCACGATTCCCGGATTTCCATCGTCCCGGGCGGAAGGGAGTTGAGAATGGATGGTTTTTTGACTTGGACTCCCGAATTGTCGGTCGGCATCGATATTCTCGACGGCGACCATCAGGGGTTCTTTGAACTGGCGGCGGTTCTGCACGACGCGCAGCAGGCCGATCCGGTGGAGCGCCACATGGTCGCGCTCAGCGCCATCGGTCTGCTGGAGGAGTATGTCGAAGGCCACTTCCTGCGGGAGGAGCGGGCGATGGAAAAGGCCGGCTATCCCGGACTGGCCCGTCATCGCGAACTGCACCAGGCCTTCCGGGAACAGGTCGCTGCCACCGCCCGGTCCTACAAGGAGGGCGACACTGCCGCTGCCGAATCCCTGGCCCAGCTGGTGGTTTCGTGGCTCAGTGCGCATATCGCCAACGTCGACCATGACTACATGGGGACGGTCAAGCCGTCCGACGTCGACGCATCTTCGCTGATGCTGCTGGTTCTGGCGGCCTCGGAGGAAGAGGTCGACGAGGAATGAAGATCTGAGCCAGGGAGAGGAGGCGGGTATGAGCGCCAGAGAGAACATAGAAAAAGCCATCGCCGCCCACAATGCCTGGCGGGCCAGGGTCGCGGACTATGTCCGCGCGCGCGAGCGCATCGAGCCGGATGTGGTCGAGACCATCGGCGACGACCATGCCTGCGATTTCGGGAAATGGCTGTTCGGCCCGGAGACCCGGGATTACCGGGCCATGCCGGAATATGACGTGATCTGCCGTCTGCACGCCAAGTTCCATGCCACGGCGGCGTCGGTCTGCTGCAAGGTCAATGATGGCGACAAAGGCGGCGCCGAGGCGATGATGACCCCGCACGGCGAGTACCCGCTGGCTTCGAACAAGTTGCTTCTTGCCCTGAATACCTTCCACAAGATGTTCTGAGCCGGCGCCGTCAGGCGCTGGCATAGCGCCGCCGGATGGGGATGGGTCCGGCCACATGGACATCGACCCTGATCCGGAGACGGGGGCTTTAGCCGATAAATCAACGGTAGCGCGACACCAGTTTCAGCATGGTGTCCAGGCTGATCGAGGCGAAGGTGGCGCGGGCGGTGTCCTCGATCTCGGTCAGGACCCGGCACAGGCCCTGCCCCTCGGGGGTGCCGTCGCCGTCCTCGCGCTCGCCCTGGGCGATGGGGTCGATGGTTTCGAACAGCTGGATCACGTCCAGCAGCGTGGTGCGCCGGGCGTGGCCGGAAAAACGATAGCCGCCGCCGGCGCCGCGCACCGCCTCGACCAGCCCGACCCGGCCCAGCGAACGCAGGACCTTGGCCAGATGGTTGGTGGAGATGCCGTATTTCTCGGCGATTTCGTTGGCCGACAACTGGCGGGTCGGGTCGGCGGCCAGTTCCAGGACGGCGAACAGGGCGCAGCGGGTGGCCTTCTGCAGCTTCATGGCTACAGATCCTTTTCAAGCTGGATGAAGGGGCCGGCCATCATTCCCTGACTGCGGAAGAAGCTCATCACCAGGGTATCGTCGCGGGCCAGCATGGTCCGAACCTGGGTGACGCCGGCCTTGCGGAAGCGGTCGCAGACCGCTTCGAACAGGGTCTGGGCGATATGCGCGCTGCGGGCTTCCTGATCGACGCCGATGGCGAACACCCAGCCGCAGGGCGGCGAGCCGAATTCCCAGGCGCGGATTTCGCCGATGATGAAGCCCAGAACCTTGTCCCCGTCCGCGGCGCACAGGAAGAAGCGGTTGCGGCGGGTCTTCGAGGCCCGCGGCTGATTCTCGTCGCCGGTACAGGAATAGCGCCCGAAGATATCGGCCCAGTAATCGGGCTTTTCGATCCCGGTGATCTCGACGTCCAGGCGGACCACCTGCGGCAGGTCGTCGGGTCTGGCCAGGCGAATGGCGTAGGCGCGGTCACCCGCACGGCACTGCGCATCGGACATGCGGCGAAGCCCTCCTCAATCCTGAATCCGTTCTAGGGCAGGGCGGAGGAATTGACAATGGTAAATCGGCACGGGAATGCGTGTTTCTGTTCCGGGGCTTAGCCTTCATGCCGGCGATAGGCGATGCAGTCGTCGCAGACCGTGCCGCGGACGTCCCGGGCCAGGTTGGCCGCCCGCAGGGCACGGAAGTGCGGCGAGTTCCACGCTTCCATGAACGGGGTCACCGTCAGGTCGCCCATGTTGAAGCGGCCGTCATGGTCGAAGCAGCAGGCCGACAGGTGACCGTCCCAGGTGACGTGGCCCTCGGTGAACAGCGCCCAGCAGGGCAGGGGATCGCGCATGGCCTCGGCGCGGCCGACATTGCCGGCGACCGGAACGGTGCCGCGCTCGCCGGTGGTCAGGCCAGCCTGGCCGTACAGCGGCAGCCAGTAATGCTGGTCCACGGCCGGGGCGATCTTTTCCACGGCGGCCGCCATGCGGTCGCGCTGTTCGCCGTCATACTGGATCGACGAGGCGTACAGGCCGCAGCGATGGCCGGTGCGGGCGGCGACCTCGTCGCGCACGTCCCGCGCCGCCTGGATGTTGGCGACGACGGTGTCGAAGCAGTCGACCCGGGTGATTTCCCTGGCCTGGGCGGCATCGGCCCAGTTGAACGAGAATTTGAGCGAGTCCAGACCGGCCTCGATCAGCGCCCGCAGCCTGTCGGGGGTCGCCAGCCGGCCGTTGGTGGTCAGGAAGACGTAAGGATAGCCGATCTCTTGCTTGGCGATGGCGACGGCTTCGGCCAGACGGGGATAGAGCAGCGATTCCCCCAGGTAGAACATCCCCAGTTCGCGCACGCCGGCATCACGCATTTCGCGCATCAGGCGGACCAGCAGGTCCCAGTCCATGTCGCGCTTGTCGCGCAGCTTCTGGCTGGTCGCGCAGAAGAAGCAGGACAGGTCGCAGCGCGCCGTCAGCTCGATCTTGACGCTGGGCGGGCAGGGCGGCGCCTCGCAACGGAAATCGGGGGGGATGCGGGTGATGTTGTCGATGCGCTCGGTGATCATGGCGGCCCCTTTCTGCTTGGGCAGCCAATAGCACGAAAGGATTTACGAACCGTGAGCGCCGCACCAGCCGCGCCACAGATCGCGGAACGCGCCTTCCAGTTCTTCGGCATGGCGGTCGAAATCCATGATCGGGGACGCCTGCATGGCCGGGCGCAGCATCCGGCGGTATTCGGCCAGCCGGCCGGGATCGGCGGCCAGGGTCCGGGCCTTGGCGACGTATTCCCCGGGGGTGAAGGCC
>CAJANN010000079.1 GCA_903941095.1 uncultured Rhodospirillaceae bacterium
CAGCAGGCCGCCGCCACCCTGGCCGAACGCCTGACCGCTGCCGACATCCCGCCCACCATTATCTCGCCCCTGCACGGTGACGATTTCAACGACGATCTGCGCAAGGGCGCGGCGGTTGCGCATTATAATGTGCAGCCCGCTGTCGAGGAGGCCCCGCCCACCTTCGAGAGTCTGATGGCGCAGGTGGAATGCCTGCAAGACGGCGATGCCATCGCCCTGGGCCGCCTCTATGCCCAGATCGCCAGCGGCAACCTGGAGATTTTCCAGCAGGACAAGCTGTTCGCCGCCATCAGAAAGCAGGCCGGCATCGGTATCCCCACCTCGCGGCGACAGGTGGCCGCCCTGCGGAAGACGCTGGATGCTGCGGCGGCGGATCACGAGGCCGACGATGTCAGCTTCGACGACGAAGTACGGCAGATGGCCACCCTCTATCCACTGCCCCGAACCGAGGGTGTCGATCTGCGTCTGTGCCGCGCGTCCCGTTCCGGCGAGATCATGGTCCATCGCAACATGGGCAGCGGCAAGGATGGCCGAACCGTGTGGCAGCCGGTCGCCAGCCCGTTCGGCATTCCCTTCCGGCTGCGCTATCTCGACCAGGACGACGCCTACGGTTTGCGGATGGTCATCCGCGATATGCATGGAAATTCTCGGGTGGTGGACTTTCCCCGTTCGGCCATCGCCCAGCAAGGGGCGCAGGAAATCCGCTCCGCCCTTTATGCCGCCGGTCTGCGCACCTGTGCCGACGGCGATCAGGTCGCCGTCATGCTGCTGAAGGCCGTCAATCCTCAGGCAGAGACCCTGGTGGTCAGCCGTCCTGGCTGGCATCGGCTGGAAGGCCACGATCATCCGGTGTTTGTCACTCCGGCAGGAAAGGCCATCGGCGATGCCTCGGCATTGGAATTGGCAGCCAATGCCCGCACCGAATCCGTCCGCGGCAGCCTCGACGGCTGGAAGGCGGCGGTGGCGGCAGCTGCTTTAGTCCAGGGCTGTCCGCATTTCCTGCTCGGCGTCCTGGCTGGGTTTTCGGGCGTGGTGCAGTCGCTGGCCGGTCTGGACAGTTGCGGCCTCAATCTCAGCGGCCTGTCGTCCAGCGGCAAGACGACGGCGCAGAAGTTGGCGGTCTCCGCCTGGACCTCCACCGGAATCGGTGCCGGGCTGCTGCAATCCATGCGCTCGACCGAGAATGCCGTGGAAGTCATCGCGCAAGGAGCCAGCGGCACCGTCCTCGCTCTGGACGAACTGGCCCATGTCGATGGCCGCACCATTGCCAAGCTGATCTATGCCATTGCTGGCGGCCAGGGTAAGGCGCGCATGACCGCAGGCGCCATGCTCAAGCAGCGCTACGCCTGGTCAACCTATGCCCTGCTGTCCAGCGAATGCTCCCTGGAGGAAAAGGTGCGGGCCGATGGCGGCGCCTGGATCGCCGGCATGGCGGTGCGCATTGTCGACGTGGACGTCACTGACGTGGATCGCGCCGTTCCAGCCACCACGCTGCGAGCAATTGCCGGGATCGACGAAAACCATGGCCACGCGGGACCGGCTTTCGTCGAGCGGCTCATCGCCACCGGTCTGCACCAGTCCCCCGACACGCTGCGGGACCGCATTCTGGCCGAGGCCCGCAAGTTGGCGGGCGATACCACCGATTCCGCCCGCATCCGTGCCGCCACCTGTCTGGCCCTGCCACTGGTCGCGGGTCAACTGGCCCAGGAATTCGGGTTGCTGCCGACCTTCATCGACATCGAAACCCCTGTGCGCTGGGCATGGAGCCGCTTCCAGAAATCCTCGGATGCCGAGGCGCTGGAGCCTGGGGAACAGGTCGTCTCAATGCTGCGGGCCTGGATCGCTGAACGCTGGGACGTCACTATCAAGGCGGTCGATGCGGGCGAACTCAGCTTCGACCGCAAGGCCAATAACCGCGAAGCCGTGGCATGGTATGACCGCGACGCCATTTACATCCCCGCTCACCGTCTGCGTGAGGCAGCGGGCGAGACTCTCAAAGCGGTGCAGATCAGTAAAATCCTGGCCGACCGCGATATGCTGTCGCGCCGCCACAACGATAAGCGGGCCATCGTCCGCTTCGTGCCGGGCATCGGTCGCCTCGACGCCTATGCGCTGAAACGTTCCGAACTCGGTCGCAGCCCTCGTTGGGTCGGCGAAGACGACGACCTATAAGGCTCAGGCCCCTGCCTGCCGCCGCAGGGCGGCACGATATCCCTGCCAGACGATCTGCGCCGCAGCGATGGCCTCCTCGCAGGCACCCCTCCTCACCAGATAGAGCTTCAGGCCCGGCCACGACTGCACGTCGGGGAAATTTCGGTCGCGCCGAGCATC
>CAJANN010000080.1 GCA_903941095.1 uncultured Rhodospirillaceae bacterium
AGGTCGGTGAAGTAGGCGCTGAGGATGGGATTGATGCGCGGGCGGACCAGCAGGCTCAGGCAGTCGAGTTCACGGTAGTCGGCATCGACGCGCACCGCCCCGATCTGGACGATCTCGCGGTACTCGCCGGGGCCGGACCAGCCGCGGGCCCAGGCCCCTTCCCAACTGGTGTATTCCAGGTCGTAGACGACGAAACGGGGGGGATTCATCGGGGGCGTCCAAGCCTTGCTTGACAAAGGCGGGCGGGGTGGGGAAATGTGCCGGTTCCGTGCCCATCATAGCGGCCGGCGTCCCATCAAGCCAAGGTGTTCGCGGTGACCGAAACCAGCCTTAGTCCCGCCGATGTCTCCCGTCTGTACCGATCGCTGCGGCGGATTCGGCGCTTCGAGGAGGTGACGGCTGAAATCTATCCGTCCGACCGGATCAAGAGCCCGGTTCATCTGGCCATCGGCCAGGAACAGGTGTCGGCGGCGATCTGCGACGTGCTGGGGGCGGGCGACTGGGTCGGCGGGTCCTATCGCAGCCATGCGATGTATCTGGCCAAGGGCGGCTCGATGCCTGCGATGATGGCCGAAATGTTCGGCAAGGATACCGGCTGCTGCCGCGGCAAGGGCGGTTCGATGCACGTCATCGACGCCGCCGCCGGGGTGATGGGGTCGTCGGCGGTGGTGTCGACGCAGATTCCGGTGGCCGCCGGGTATGCCCTGGCGGCCAAGCGGGCGCGGGCCGGCCATGTGGTGGCGGTGTTCTTCGGCGATGGCGCCTCGGAAGAAGGCTGCTTCTACGAAACCCTGAATTTCGCCGCCCTGCACGCCCTGCCGCTGCTGTTCGTCTGCGAGAACAACGGCTATGCCATCCACGAACCCATCGCCAGGCGCCGGGCCCGGCCGGACGAGATCTGCTCGGTGGCCGAGGCCCTGGGGGTGCCGGCCTGGCGCATCGACGACGGCGACGTCTTCGCCATCCGCCAGACCGCCGATGAGGCGGTGCGGCGCATGCGCAAGGGCGGAGGACCGGCCCTGATCGAGGCCAAGGTCTACCGCTGGCGCGAGCATGTCGGCCCCAACGAGGATTACGACCAGGGCTATCGCTTCGCCGACGAGGTGGTGCCGTGGAAGCGTACCGATCAGGTCGAACGGTTGGCCGCGATGGTCGAGCCGGCCCTGCGGACCCGCATCGATGCGGAAGTGGAGGCGGAAATCGCCGAGGCCGTGCGCTTCGCCGAAGACAGCCCGATCCCCCAGCCCAAGGAAGTGTGGTCCGATGTCTACGCCTGATGCCGTCCGCCCGCTGAAGTATGTCGATGCGCTGCGCGAGGCGGTCGAGCAGGAGATGGATCGCGATCCGTCGGTGTTCGTCTTCGGCCTCGATGTCGACGATCACAAATGCATCCAGGGTTCGACCCGCGGCCTGCTGCAGAAGTTCGGCTCGGACCGGGTGTTCACCACGCCGCTGTCGGAAGATGCCATGACCGGGGTGGCCATCGGCGCGGCGATGGCCGGCATGCGGCCGATCCATGTCCATATCCGTATGGATTTCATGCTGCTGTGCATGAACCAGTTGGTCAACATCGCCGCCAAGGCCAGCTACATGTGGGGCGGGCAGGTCAAGGTGCCGCTGGTGGTGCGGTCGATGATCGGCAAGTCGTGGGGACAGGGCGCCCAGCACAGCCAGGGTCTGCATTCGATGTTCATGCACGTGCCCGGCCTCAAGGTGGCGGCGCCCAGCAACGCCCATGACGCCAAGGGCTGCATGATCGCCGCCATCCGCGACGACAACCCGGTGGTGTTCATGGAACACCGCCTGCTGTACGGCACCGAAACCGATGTTCCGGCCGCGCCGTTCGCGGTCGAACCGGGCAAGGCCCGCCTGTGCACCCGGGGCGACGACGTCACCGTGGTCGGCATTTCCAACATGGTGCAGGAAGCCATTCGGGCCGCCGAGCTGCTGGCCGAGGCCGGCGTGCAGGCCGAAGTGATCGATCCCATCTGGCTGAAGCCGCTGGACATCGCCACCATCGTCGAATCGGCCAGGCGGACCCGGCGCCTGCTGGTGGTCGACAATGGCTGGGAAATGTGCGGCGCCTCGGCGGAAATCGTTGCCGGCGTCCTGGAAGCCGCCGGTCCAGAGGCCGGCATCCGGGTTCAGCGCATGGGCTTTGCCGCCACCACCTGTCCGACCAGCCCGTGGCTGGAGGCCGAATTCTACCCCAATCCCGGCACCATCGCCGCCGCCGCCTGGAAACTGGCCCGCCCCGACGCCGAGCCGTGGGTTCCCAGTCCGGAACGGACCAGGCTGGCCTATCAGGTGCAGTTCAAGGGGCCGTTCTGACCGATGGCTGCGGTCTTTTCCGTCGGAAAAGCCGGCGAGACCGCCGTCAAACTGGTTCTGTTCGCTTTTGCCCTGGCGCTGTCCGTCCAGAACGGACTGAGCGGCTTCACCTTCGATAGCGATCCGCTTTATTACGGTGGCTACATGGTGGCCAACGGGCTGTTTCCCTACATCGATTGGGGGGCCAGTTATTCCACCCTGCCTGTGCTGATCGAGGGCGGCCTCATGCGTCTGCTGGGGGCCGGCTGGCATGTTACCGTCTTGCATGCCGGCCTGTGCAATGCCCTGTACACCGTTCTGGCTTTCATTTTGTTCCGCCAGTTCGGCTTGGGCTGGGTTTCCGCTGTGGCCTATGCGGCCGGATCGGCAGTGATCTATTACGCGCCCATCGGCTACGGGACGCCGGACAAGCCCAGCTTTCTGTTTCTGATGGTGGCGCTGGTCCTGCAGGGAATGGCCATGCGTACAACCCGCCCGCGGATGATTGCCGGGCTTTATGCTGGCGTTGCATTGGCCGGAGTGGCCAGTCTGTTCGCCAAGCTCAACCCATCGGTGCTGTATATTGTTCCCTTGTTCGCCATGTTCCTGGGGGCTGGCGGTTCCCGGCACCTTCCTGCTTTGGCTGGTATGGCCCTGGCGGTGCTGTTGTTGGCGGCCGGTGCGGCCGTCGTGGAGATACGCCATCCCGGATTTCTGAGCGAACTGTTCTATTACGCCGTCCGCCTGCCATTGGTGGCCGGAAGTGAGCGGATGGGTGGCGAGGGAGGGTTCGCCTATACCAAGCTGGCCGATTACACCCGCTATCCGACATTCAACCTTCTGTACGCTCTGATGGTGGCCGGCGGAGTGATGTTGTGGCTCCGGCGCGAGGTGCTATCCGCCCCCGGTATGTATCGCGCCCTGGTGCTGCCGGTTGTGCTGGGTGTTTCGTTCTGGGCCATCACGGTCTTCCACATCAGTCATATCGCCCAACCTTGGCCGGCCCATGTCACCCTGGTGCTGCCTGGCGTAGCCCTGCTGCATGCTGCCCTGGCGGCAGGATTGCGCTCATTGGCCCCCAGGCGTAATGAAGCGATGGAGGTGGCTCTCAAGCTGTTGGCGGTGGTGCTGCTGGTCTACACCGCATTCGATGCTAAGGAATATCAGCGGGTTGTCGGTAAGCGCCGTGCTATTTTCGATCTCGAACTGGACCAGGGAGCGATGTCGGCTCGCGGTGCGGTGGGGATTGAAGCCTTCCGGTATCTGCGATGGATTCCCTGGGCTGGCGATCCGGGTCTGGATGGCGAAATCCGCGACGTGGTCGCCGCCATGAATTCGGTTCCGGGAAACGTCTTCGTCGCCGGCATGCCCAACCATTACTACGTCTTCGCCGGTAAGGCGCCGTTGCTGCCGACCTATGTGGTGCTTGCCGGCCATACCTCGCCGTCCGAAGGTACCCCGGAAGAAGCCCGCCTGATCGCACGGTTCGGGCAAAATCTACAGACCGCCGATGTCCGCCACGTGGTCATGAACCGGCGGAGCGCAGAGGGACCGGGGCGAGCCTTTCTGGCATCGCGCTACGTCTGCAAGATCACCGGGTTTGGAACTCGGGCGGTGTTGGCCGAACTGTGCGGCAATCATCAGCCGGACTATGCGCGGTTGACACCTATTCTTTACCGGCTCATCCCCCGTCAGGCTGGCGAACCATCCCTGGACTGATTGTCCAGGCCCAGGGTTGACCGGACGACATAAAGCGGGCGACCGCGAGCATCCTTGTAGGTCCGGATGACGTAAAGGCCGGTCAGTCCGATGGCGGCCATGATCGAGCCCCAGGCGGCCAGTGCCAGGCCGCCCAGCGCCAGACCGCCGGAACCGCCGAACACGAGACCGATCAGTCCCAGCAGAACCAGCAGCAACCCAAGGCCAGTTCCCGCCATTCCCGAGATCAGGATCGCGTAGACCGGCGTGAACGAGAACGAGATAAAGCCGTTGATGGCGGTTTTCCAAGGATTTCTGGAAAATAGCGGGAAATGGGTGATGCCGGCGTGGCGGGCTTGGCGTTCATAGGAAACCGTCGCCTGGGTAAAGCCGATCCAGCTGACCAATCCACGCAGATACGGGTCTGATTCCGGCAGTTGAACCAATTGATCGACGGCGCGGCGCGACAGCAGTTTGTAGTCGCCGGCATTGATCGGCAGGTTGATGGTCGATGTGGACTGGATCAGACGATAGGCCTGGTTGGTCAGCCACATCTTGGCAGGGTGCTCGCCCAGCCGACGGGTGCGTACGGTGTGGACGATGTCGGCGCCATCTCGCCATTTGGCGATCAGGTCGGGCATCAGTTCCGGCGGGTCCTGCAGGTCAGCGTCCAGATAGATGACGGCGTCGCCACGGGCGGCCCGCATGCCAGCCAGCACGCACTCGGACACTCCGAATCGCCGCGACATGGTAATGATCTTGATGCGGGGATCGTGGGCGTGTGCCCGTGCCAGAATCTCGCCGGACCGATCAGAGGAATCGTCATCCACGAAGATCATCTCGTAATCAGCTCCGGCACTACTGACAGCGGTCCGGACCCGTTCGATCAGCACGGGAATATTGTCTTCCTCGTTGCGGAACGAGAAAACGATGGAAATCAGCTCGGTCACGGCAGGTGTCCTCGGTCGGCAGAAGAACCGCCGATGGCGGACGGCGAATTATATCGATCGCGAAGACAGGTGCAACAGGCAGGATCTGTATTTCGTCAGGCTATGCCTGCCGGACCGCATATGGTATAGGGCAGTCATCCAAATCCGAAGCACTTGTTCTGGAAACAGCCCACCATGTTCTACGAGCTTGCCGCGCCCACTTGGGGCCCCGAAGAAGTCGATGCCGCCAAGGCGGTGATCGATTCGACCTTCACGACGATGGGCGCTCAGGTCAAGGCGTTCGAGCAGGAATTCGCCGCCTATCACGGCGTCAGGCACGGCATCATGGTCAATTCCGGATCGTCGGCCAATCTGGTGGCGGTGGCGGCGTTCTGCTTCAGGCAGGACCGGCCGCTGCAGCGTGGCGACGAGGTGATCGTGCCGGTGATCTCGTGGGCGACCACCTATCATCCGCTGCAGCAATACGGGCTGAAGCTGCGCTTCGTCGATGTCGACCTTCAGACGCTGAACATCGACACCGCCCAACTTGAGCGCGCGCTGACGCCCGGAACCCGGGCCATCGTCGCGGTGTCGATCCTGGGCAATCCGGCGGCGCTGGACACCATCCGCGCCTTTGCCGACGCCCACGGCCTGATGCTGCTGGAAGACAATTGCGAATCGATGGATGCCGAACTGAACGGCCGCAAGGCCGGCACGTTCGGCCATCTCAACACCTTCAGCTTCTTCTTCTCGCATCACATCTCGACGATGGAAGGCGGGATGATCCTGACCGACGACGACGAGCTGGCGCATCTGTGCCGCAGCTTGCGGGCGCACGGCTGGACCCGCGACCTGCCGCCCGACAGCCCGGTCTTCAGCCGCACCGGCAGCGATTTCTTCGAAGCCTACCGCTTCATCCTGCCCGGCTACAATGTCCGCCCGCTGGAGATCGAGGCCGCCATCGGCCGCGAGCAATTGAAGAAGCTGCCCGGCTTCACCGCCGGCCGGCGCCGGAACCTGACGCTGTTCCAGGACCTGTTCGCCGGCGACGAACGCTTCATCATCCAGAAGGAAAACGGCAAAAGCTCGGCCTTCTCGTTCACCATCATCCTCAACCCGGCGGCCCGGCTGGACCGCAACCGGGTGTTCGGCGCCCTGAAGGATGCCGATATCGGCTATCGCATCATCACCGGCGGCAATTTCCTGCGCCACGACGTGCTGCGCTTCTATGATTACGAGGTGGTCGGCGGGGCGGTGCCCAATGCCGACATCGCCCATGACCACGGCTTTTTCGTCGGCAACCATCCGTTCGACCTGAGCCCGCAGATCACGCGCCTGCGTGAGGTGCTGGACGCGGTCTGCCGCTAATCACAAGAAAGGATCCAAGGGAGATGAGCTATAACGTCCTGGTCACCGGCGGTGCGGGTTATCTGGGTTCGATCATGGTGCCCGAGCTGCTGAAGGCGGGCAACAAGGTCACCGTGCTGGACAATTTCATGTTCAAGCAGAACTCGCTGGCCCATTGCGTCGCCGATCCCAATTTCGACGTCGTCAAGGGCGACGCCCGCGAGGAAGCGGTGCTGAAGCCGCTGCTGGCCAAGGCCGACGTGGTCATCCCCCTGGCCGCCCTGGTGGGCGCGCCGCTGTGCAAGCAGGACCCGATCGGCGCCACCACCACCAATCTCGACGGCCAGCTGATGCTGATCAAGGCGCTGTCGAAGCAGCAGAAGGTGCTGATGCCGATCACCAATTCCGGCTACGGCGTCGGCGAGTCCGGCAAGTTCTGCACCGAGGAGACCCCGCTGCGGCCGATCTCGCTGTACGGCATCCACAAGGTGGAAGTGGAAAAGGCGGCGCTGGACCACGGCAACACCATCAGCTTCCGTCTGGCCACGGTGTTCGGCATGGCGCCGCGCATGCGCCTGGACCTGCTGGTCAACGATTTCACCTATCGCGCCGTCTATGACCGCTTCGTGGTGCTGTTCGAAAGCCACTTCAAGCGCAACTACATCCATGTGCGCGATGTGTCCCGGGCCTTCCTGCATGCGCTCGACAATTTCGAGACCATGAAGAACCAGCCCTACAATGTCGGCCTGTCGGACGCCAATCTGTCGAAGTTCGAGCTGTGCCAGCGCATCCAGGCCCAGATCAAGGATTTCGTCTTCCTGGAAGCGCCGGTCGGCGAGGATCCGGACAAGCGCGATTACATCGTCTCGAACGAAAAGATCGAGAAATCCGGCTGGAAGCCCGCCCATTCGCTGGATATGGGCATCGCCGAGCTGATCAAGGGCTACCGGATGATCAAGAACACCATCTACACCAACGTCTAGGAAACCGCTCTTGACCTTCGAACTTGCCGGAAAGCGGGTTTGGGTGGCCGGCCATAAGGGAATGGTCGGCCAGGCCCTGGTGCGGCGTCTGGCCGCCGCCGATTGCCAGATCCTGACGGTGGACAAGGCCGCGCTGGACCTGCGCCGTCAGGACGGGGTCGAGGCGTGGATGGCGGCGAACCGGCCCGACGCGGTGTTCATCGCCGCCGCCCGGGTCGGCGGCATCCAGGCCAATGCCGCCCGGCCGGGGGAATTTTTCTACGACAACATGGCCATTGCCGCCAACATCATCCACGGCGCCCACCTGACCGGGGTCGCCAAGCTGATGTTCCTGGGATCGGCCTGCGTCTATCCCCGGCTGTGCGAGCAGCCGATGCCCGAGACGGCCCTGATGACCGGCCCGCTGGAGCCCACCAACGAAGGCTATGCGATGGCCAAGCTGGGGGCCATCGCCATGTGCGCCGGCTATCGCCGCCAGTACGGGCACGATTTCATTTCGGTGATCCCCACCAACCTGTACGGCCCCGGCGACAATCTGGACCCGGCGGCCAGCCACGTGGTGCCGGCGACCATCCGCAAGGTGGTCGAGGCCCGGCGCAGCGACGGCCCGGTGGTGGTATGGGGTACCGGCAGCCCCCGCCGCGAGTTCCTGTATGTCGACGATGCCGCCGATGCGATGGTCTTCCTGATGGAACGCTACAGTTCCGATCAGGTCATCAATATCGGCGCCGGCGAGGACGTCAGCATCCGCGAGCTGACGGAAAAGGTCTGCGCCATCGTCGGCTGCGACACGCCTTTGGTGTTCGACACCGACAAGCCCGACGGCATGCCGAGGAAGCAGCTGGAGGCGTCGCGCCTGCTGGCGATGGGCTGGCGGCCGCGAACCGCCCTGGCCGACGGCCTGCGGACGACCTATGACTGGGTGCGCGAGGCCCTGTCATGAGCGATACATCCGTCGATGTGGTGCTGGTCAATCCCGGCGGTCGCGAGCGGGTCTACCAGCAGCTGGGGTCCGAGCTGACGGCCATCGAGCCGCCCCTGTGGTGCCGCCTGATCGCCGGCTATGTCCGCGACCGCGGTCTCAGCGTGGCGATTGTCGATTCGGAAGCGCAAGGATGGGGGCCGCAGACGGTGGCGGCCCGGGTCGCCGCGCTGGCGCCGACCCTGGTGGTGATGGTGGTGTTCGGCCATCAGCCATCGGCTTCGACCCAGATGATGGTCGGTGCCGCCGAAGGGTGCCGCGCCATCAAGGAGATTCTGCCCGAGCGGCCGATTCTGATCGTCGGCGGTCATGTCTCGGCCCTGCCGGAACGCACGCTGCGGGAAGAGCCGGTGGATTTCGCCTGCAAGGGCGAGGGACCGGCGACGGTGGTTCAGCTGGTGGCGGCGTTGAACGGCGAACAGCCCGATTTCGCCGCCGTCGAAGGGCTGGTCTGGCGCGACGGCGATGCCGTCCGTATCAATCCGTCGGCGCCGCTGATCACCGACCTGGATGCCGACCTGCACGGCAATGTCTGGGACCTGCTGCCGATGGACCGCTACCGCGCCCATAATTGGCAATGTTTCGGCGACCTGGACTCGCGGCAGCCCTATGCCTCGATCTACACCTCGCTGGGTTGCCCCTACAAGTGCAGCTTCTGCTGCATCAACGCCCCCTTCGACGCCAATCGCTACCGCATGCGCTCGCCGCAGGCGGTGGTGGCGGAAATCGACCATCTGTACCGCACCTATGGGGTCAGGACCTTCAAGATCATCGACGAGATGTTCGTTCTGAACGAGCGCCACGTCTTTGCCATCTGCGACGGCCTGATCGCGCTGGGCTATTCCGACCAGCTCAATTTCTGGGCTTATTCCCGCGTCGACACCGTCAAGCCGCACATGCTGGCGAAGCTGCGCAAGGCCGGCATCCGCTGGCTGGCGCTGGGCATCGAATCGGGTTCGAAACATGTTCGCGACGGATCGGACAAGCGGCTGAAATACGAAGACATCGTCACCGTGGTGCGCGATATCCAGAAGGCCGGCATCAACGTCATCGGCAACTACATCTTCGGCCTGCCCGACGATACCGCCGAAACCATGCGCGAGACCCTGGAACTGGCCAAGGAAGTCAATTGCGAGTTCGCCAACTTCTATTCGGCGATGGCCTATCCCGGCTCGCAACTTTACGATCTGGCGGTCGCGCAGGGCTGGGAGCTGCCGGAATCCTGGTCGGGATTCTCGCAGCATTCCTATGATTGCCAGCCGTTGCCGACCGAATTCGTTTCGGCGGCCGAGGTTCTGAAGTTCCGCGACGACGGGTTTCACGAATATTTCGCCAATCCGCGCTATCTGGACATGGTGACCCAGCGGTTCGGCTGGGACACCCGGCGCCATATCGAGGAGATGGCCGTTCACCGCCTGCGCCGCCGGTTGCTGGAAAAGGAAAGCGCATGATCATCAGCCGCACGCCGTTTCGCATCTCGCTGTTCGGCGGCGGGTCGGACTATCCGCAATGGTACCGGCAGCATGGCGGC
>CAJANN010000081.1 GCA_903941095.1 uncultured Rhodospirillaceae bacterium
CGCAACCGTTTCTGTTGCTGTCGTCATTCACTCGCATCAAAGTGCGAACGCATTCTATTGCAGGATACTAGCACCTTACCCCGCGCACTGCAAATCCCCGCGCGTGATCCTGATGATATGGCCCATACGGTTAAGGGACGGTAAAACCAACGAGCACGAGGTTGAAATACACGCCAGCCATGCACATTCTAAAGGCATAAGCCGCTCCATGCCGTTCAGGGTGAGTGGCTCCAGTGCCCCCGAGGTAAGGAAGACGGCTATGCGGTAATACCGGCACAACGCCGGGCACATCAGACGCGGCAGCGGGCGGCGACGAGATCTGGGAGCGGTGGGATGGCATGGGCGACGGCGGCGCCGAGCCTGGAGCCGAGGTAGTCCCAGAATGAGACTCCTAGCTTTCGGCAGGTCTTGCCGAGACCGAGGAAGGTGTCGCGGCAATCACGACCATCGTCACTGCGGGTGGTGCCGCTGACCTTGCGGCGGGTGACCTGGCAGCGAATGTCGTTCTCGGAGCCGTTGGTGTGGAGCGGGATGCCGGGGTGATCAAGGACGCGGAGCAGTTCGTCCTTATTGGCGAGGAGACGGGCAAGCAGGCTGTCGATGATTTCGAAGCCGGTCTGCCGCCGGAAGATGCGGTCGAAGCGGGCCTTCATCATCGCCTTGCACACTGTGGTCGGCGCCGCCGCATAGGATTTGAGGTCGGCGTAGAACCACCAGATCAACTGGCGCACCAGTTCCTTGGCTTTGATGGCCTCGGCGGAAAAGACGGTGAGCTTGTGAACGAGCCTCTCGGCGTGCACCCAGCACAGCGCGTGAGTGCCGATGTTGAATTGGCCGGCATCGTCGGACAGGACTACGGCGCCGTTGAGGAATCCATGGGCCCGGACGGCCCCCCACAGCGCCCCCTCGGTGGTGATGATCCGCCGCCCCGGCTTGTCGATGCCCAGAGTATCGAGATGGGCCTCCCACGCTGCCGTGTCGGCGAAGTGCCGCGCCGGATGGCCCGTGAGAGCGGCGATGACGCTGTCAGCCAGGCCGCGCTGGCGCATGGCGTCAAAAGCCTCGTCATTGAGGGCGAAGTCGCAGTGGCCGGCCCGCAGCAGGCCAAGAAAATTAACCCGGCTCTTCGAGAACGTGGTGGCGAAGAAGGTGAAAGCAGCGTTGCCAATCTGGGTGCAGATGCCGTTCTTGCCCTGGTGGCGGGCGCCGGTGTCGTCGGCCGAGATCCAGGTGGCTTGGCTCAACCCAGCGCGGAGGACTTCCTGGGCCTCTGCGATAAAGGCGTCATTGCCCCCGGTGAGAATCCGCACCACCTGCCGCTCGGAGATGTCCACCCCGATCGTCCGCAGCAACTCGACCAGACGCGGCACCGTCGTCTGGCCTTGATGGTACTGGGCGAGGATGAAGCGCTTGATCTCAGGGCCGAAGTGGTCGGTGACCCCGGTCGGCAACGGCGCCACCACCGTGCGCCCGTCGGGCGTCAGCCAGCGCTCCCGGCGATAGCACAGCACCCGTGGCTGGATCACCAAGTCCTGGATGGTGAAAAGCTCATAGCCCTTGAACCGCGACCTCGGCGGGACATCCTTGACCGCGATGATCCGCTGCTCCACCGGCACCGTCGGCTTCTTGGGACCACGCCGACGCTTGCGGTTGGCTTTGCGCGCCGCCTTCTCCGCCGACCGCTCCATCCCCGACGGCTTCGGGGCCGGCGGCTTGATGTCCGGTTTGCCTTTCAGGCCCTTCAAGCGGGAGATTTCGTCAAGCAGCAACCCGATCTGCGCCCGCAGCTGCGCATTGTCCTCCAGCGCGCCGAACAGCAGCCGCTTCACGTCAGAGGGCGACAGGACATCAACATCTGGCGTCGGCTTCGTCATGGACACACAGAATCATGGCCGTGCGCCGGATACAACTAAATAGGAGTCGCGACGCGGATGCCCGGCGTTTTGCCGGTGTTACGGCCAGGGGCTGTTCGGCAGAACAAAGCAGGATCGGTTTGCCACAGGCCATTAGGACGGTCTGCAAGGTTTCCATGGCTGGAGTTTCAATGTCACCGTCGTCGGGGCGCCCCAGCACCACCAAGTCGGACAGCC
>CAJANN010000082.1 GCA_903941095.1 uncultured Rhodospirillaceae bacterium
CGGTCAAGCGCACCGAACCGCGCCGCCGCACCGGCAAGCTGACCATCACCGCCGCCCTGGACGACAACGACCGCGGCGAACGCGGCCGGTCGCTGGCCGCGGTGAAGCGCGCCCGTGAGCGCGAGCGCCTGAAGCACCTGCAGAAGGGATCGGAGAAGGTCATCCGCGACGTCATCATCCCGGAAAGCATCACCGTCCAGGAACTGGCCAACCGCATGGCCGAACGCGGCGGCGATGTCATCAAGTGCCTGATGCGCATGGGCGTCATGGCCACCATCAACCAGTCCATCGACCCCGACACCGCCGAACTGGTGGTCGCCGAGTTCGGCCACAACGTCAAGCGCGTCTCGGAAGCCGACGTGCTGGTCGGCCTGGAAGGCGCCGTCGACGACGACACCGTCCTGACCAGCCGCCCGCCGGTGGTCACCATCATGGGCCACGTCGACCACGGCAAGACCTCGCTGCTGGACGCCCTGCGCGAGACCGACGTGGTGTCGGGCGAAGCCGGCGGCATCACCCAGCATATCGGCGCCTATCAGGTGACGCTGGCCTCGGGCTCGCGCATCACCTTCATCGACACCCCCGGCCACGAAGCCTTCACCGCCATGCGCGCCCGCGGCGCCAAGGTGACCGACATCGTGGTGCTGGTGGTGGCCGCCGACGACGGCATCATGCCGCAAACCGTCGAGGCCATCCGCCACGCCAAGGCCGCCGGCGTGCCGCTGATCGTCGCCATCAACAAGATCGACAAGCCCGGAGCCAATTCCGAGCGGGTCCGCCAGGAATTGCTGCAGCACGAACTGGTGACCGAGGAACTGGGCGGCGACATCCTGGCCGTGGAAGTCTCGGCCAAGAAGCGCATGAACCTGGAAAAGCTGGAAGAAGCCATCCTGCTGCAGGCGGAAATCCTGGACCTGAAGGCCAACGCCACCCGTGCCGCCCAAGGTGCCGTGGTCGAAGCCAAGATGGAAAAGGGCCGTGGCCCGGTGGCCACCGTGCTGGTGCAGAAGGGAACCCTGAAGGTCGGTGACGTCTTCGTCGCCGGCGCCGAATGGGGCAAGGTCCGCGCCCTGATCGACGACAAGGGCAACCGCGTCGACGAGGCCGGGCCGTCCACTCCGGTGGAAGTCCTGGGCCTGGACGGCGTTCCCGCCGCCGGTGACGATTTCGTCGCCGTCGAGGACGAGGCCCGCGCCCGCGAAATCGCCGGCTACCGCCAGCGCAAGGACCGCGAGGCCCGCGCCAAGGCCGCCGCCCGCGGCACCCTGGAACAGATGTTCTCGGCCATCAAGGCCGGCGAGGCCAAGGAACTGCCCATCGTCATCAAGGGCGACGTGCAGGGCTCGATCGAGGCCATCACCGGCGCGGTCGAGAAGATCGGCAACGCCGACGTCAAGGTGCGCGTGCTGCATGCCGCCGTCGGCCCGGTCAACGAGTCCGACATCACCCTGGCCAAGGCATCGTCAGGCATCATCATCGGCTTCAACGTCCGCGCCAACCCGCAGGCCCGCGACATGGCGCGCCGCGACGGCGTCGACATCCGCTACTACAGCATCATCTACGACGTCACCGACGACATGAAGAAGATGCTGTCGGGCATGTTGGCCCCGACGCTGAAGGAACACCTGATCGGCTATGCCCAGATCCGCGAAGTCTTCAACATCACCAAGGTCGGCAAGGTCGCCGGCTGCATGGTCACCGAAGGCATCGTCAAGCGCGGCGCCGGCGTTCGCCTGCTGCGCGACAACGTGGTCATCCACCAGGGCGAGCTGAGCCAGCTGAAGCGGTTCAAGGACGACGTCAAGGAAGCTCGCGAGAGCTATGAATGCGGCATGTCCTTCGCCAATTACGAAGACATCCGCATCGGCGACGTCATCGAATGCTTCGAGGTGGAAGAGGTCGCCGCGACCCTGTAAGGGCGCGGACCGTGGTGGGACCCGGGCTGAACACGGCCCGGGTCCGCCGCCGTTTTCCGGAGGATCGTCATGCCCCGAGGCCATAAGCCGCCATCCCAGCGCCAGCTGCGCGTGGGCGAGGAACTGCGCCACATCATCGCCAGCATCATCGAGCGCGGCGATATCCGCGACCCCGATCTGGCCGGGCGCGCCATCACCGTGACCGAAGTCAGGATCAGCCCCGACCTGAAGAACGCCACCGTGTTCGTGGTGCCGCTGGGCGGCGGCGAAGTCGCCCCGCTGATCAAGGGGCTGAAGCGGGCACGGGCCTTCCTGCGGCACGAGATGGCCCGCCAGATCGATCTGCGGGCGGTCCCGGACCTGTTCTTCGAAGCCGACACCAGCTTCGACGAGGCCACCCGCATCGAGACCTTGCTGCGCAGTCCGGCGGTGCGCCGCGACCTGAGCCCGGACGCCGCCGAGCCGCTGCCCCCCGCCGACAGCGACGACGGCGCCGACGACGGGGCATAACCCCAGCGGTTCGTTTGCCGGGCGCTATCATACCAACGGCCAATTTCATTGACCGTTGTATGCTCCCTCGCCGGGCGGGCACCTCCGTGCCCTTGGCCGCCGCCGCAATGGCGGCTGCCAACGGCCATAAGTCAAAGCTTATGGCCGTTGGTATCAGGCCGGGCTACAACAGCCCGCCGATCCGTTCGAATTCCGCTGCGGCCTGATCCCAGCCCCACTGGTTCTGCAAGGTCAGGCAATCGTGGTGCGCCGACAGCCACAGCGCGTCGTCGGTCAGCACGCGGACGGCCTGCCGGGCGAAAGCCTCGGCCCCCCGCACCACCCAGCCGGTGCGGCCGTCGACCACGCGTTCCTTCATGCAGGCGATGTCTTCCAGCACCACCGGCACGCCCGAGGCCTGGGCTTCGGCCACCGCCGAGCAGAAGGTCTCGCCGATATCGCCGCGATACAGCAGGGCCCGGGCCTGGGCCAGTTCCTCGACCAGCTGCGCCTTGGGCACAGGCCCGCGCAGGATCACCCCCTGGCCGGCCAGACCCTGCGCCCGGTCCAGCACCGGCCCCATGCGCCCGGCCTTGGCGGCGCCGGCGGCTCCATAGGTGGCGGTGCCGGCGAAGACATGCAGTTCGGCGGCGGGAACCGCCGGCCGGATCCGGCTTTCCCAGATGTCCAGCAGCCAATCCAGCGAACGCATCGGATTCGAGGTGAACAATACCCGCGGCGGCGGCGCCGCGCTACGCGGCCCGGCATGGCGGAACAGGTCGGTCAGCCCGTACAGCACGATCTCGCGGCCACCGGCAAAGGCCCAGCCGGGATAGGTCGAGGCATGGCTGGCCCCGGAAAAGACGATGGTCGGGCGCCGCCATGCCAACTTCCACTGATAGCGCCATTTCAGCAGATAACCGGCGGGATTGTGGATCCAGAAGATCACCCGGCGGGCTGATCTGCAGTGCTTCAGCAGCTTGTCGCCACGATTGGGGACATAGAGGTCGGCATCGTCGGGAATGCCCTGGGCGATGGGCCGCCAGGTCACGCCGCGATGGCTGATTTCCGCCTCGCACCTGTTGCAGACCAGCACCTGATGGCCTCGTGCCGCCAGGGCGTTGGCCATCTCGATGAACGAGGTTTCCGCCCCGCCCAGCGGGCGTTCCTCCAAGGTGCGGCCATCGAAGCCGATGCCGTCGTCGGCCATGACGATACGGGCCATGTTCAGTCCTTTTCGTGCCTGGCTTTCAGATGCGACAGCAGCGGATACAGGCTGGCGCACACCGCGATGATGAAACCGTGGCCGCCTTCCTTCCAGCCGCCGCGACGGACATAGCATTTGAAGAAGCGGCTGACCATCCGCCGGATGTTGGCAGCGGCCGATCCCCAGGTTTCCCCCCGCTCGCGCAGGTCGCGGGCCTTGGCGGTGGAATAGGCGTCCAGACGGCGGATCATGTCCGAGATGTTGCGGTCGACGTAATGGTTCAGCCGTTCCCGCAGCATCGGCCCCTTGCGGCCACGCCAGGTCAGGGACGGATGGACGCGGTCGCGCCCCCAGGTCTTGGCCCCCTTGCGGAACAGGCCGGGATAGGCCGCCTTGCCGTAGCTGGCCCCCCAGCCGTGGCGGACCAGACGGTCGCCGATGTAATTGTCGACCAGGATTTCGTGCCAGTCGAACGGCGTGCTTTCGATGGTGCGGCGGATCTCGGCGGCCAGGGCCGGCGGGACGTGCTCGTCGGCGTCGACTTCCAGGATCCACTCGCCGGAACAGGCGGCGATGCCGGTATTGCGGCGGTCGCCCTCGATGTCCCAGCGTCCCTCGACGATGCGGGCGCCGAAGCCTTCCGCCACGGCACGGGTGCCGTCGGTGCACTTGTCGCACACCACCACCACCTCGTCGGCGAAGGCCAGCTTTTCCAGGCAGGCCGGCAGGCGGGCCTCTTCGTTGTGGGCGACCACCAGGGCTGACAGCTTCATGGCGCCACCCGCGGCCACAGCCGGGTCCGGGCGCGGCCGATGGCGGCGCGATAGGTATCCAGCGTCTGGGCCATGCGGTGGTCGAAGCGCATCGCCTGTTCCGCCAGCCGGCGGGCGGCGGCGGCGACCCGCTCGACCTCCGGCCCGGCCCCGACCAGCAGGGCCAGGGCATCGGCCAGGGCCGACGGATCGGCCGGCGGCACCAGCCAGCCGGTTTCGCCGTCCCTGACGATTTCAGGCACGCCGCCGACGGCGCTGGCCACCACCGGCTTGCCGGTGGCGAAGGCCTGCACGGCGACGCGCGGCTGCGCCTCGGTCAGCGACGGGATGACCACGCCGTCGCCCATCTGCATCAGTTCCGACACGTCGTCGCGGTAGCCGAGAAAGCGGACGTCAACTCCCTCTGCGCCGGCCAGGACGGCCAGACCGCTTTCATAGGCGGCGCTTTCGGCGGTGGCCGAGCCGGCCAGGACGGTGACGAAATCCAGGCCCCGCCGCTTCAGCAGGCCCAGCGCCCGGATCAGATGATCCTGTCCCTTGTCGGGCCGCAGCATGCCGACGCAGACCAGCACGAAAGCGTCGGGAGACAGGCCGATCTCGCCGCGCAGGCGCGACCGGGTCGCCACCGGATCGGGCAGGTCGAAAAAACGTTCGTCGGCCCAGCCGCCGATCGAGGTCGAGCGGGCCGGGTCGGCCAGTCCGATATGGACCAGATGCTCGCGGGTGCATTCGGCGACGGTGATGACATGGTCCGACAGCCGCCATTGCAGACGGCGGATCAGCGACGGCTTCAGCGGCTGGTTGACATGGCGGGACCGCACCACCGCGCACAGATCCAGGCAGGCCAGCGCCGCCTTGGCGTCGCGGGTGACGTGGGCGTCGATCACCTCGACCCGGCGCTCGCGCACGATGCGGCGCAGGGCGGAAATGGTGGCGGTCTTCCACGGCCGGTCGAAATCGAAGGCGATCACCGGCAATCCCTGGGCCTGGGCCCGGCGAAACGGCTCGCCGTCGTCGGGGGCCGCCAGCCAGACGGCATGGCCGTGCCCGGCCAGCCAGCGCACCTGCTCGATGGTCCGGTGTTCCATGCCGCCCCAGTTGCGGCCGGGAATGGTGTGCAGAATTCTCATGCCCGGACCACGGCGAAGCGGGTCAGCCAGACCGAGGCGGACATCGGTTGCGGGGCGCGCGGGCGAAAGACCGCCGCCCTTCGCGGCGGACGACGCAGAACAGAACCTTCCCCCATCGACCAGGAAATCCCCAAATCGCATATCCTTTCATCAATGCACGACCATCGTGCCACGGGCGCTAGCGTCCCGCCACCTCCAACAGCACGCGGACGGTGGCTTCGGCACAGCGGTCCCAGGTGAAGCGTCCGGCCCGGGCGACGCCCCGCTGCGACAGGGTCTGCCACAGGATGCGGTCATCGAACAGCCGGGCGATGCAGCGGGCCATGTGGGCCGGATCGCCCGGACAGGCGTACAGCGCCGCATCGCCGGCCACTTCCGGCAGGGCCGCCGCCTGCGAGCACACCACCGGCAAACCAGAGGCCATCGCCTCCAGCAGCGGATTGCCGAAAGTTTCCACCAGGGACGGGAAGACGAACAGGTCGGCCCGACGATACAGCTCCGCCACCTCGTCCTGGCCGCACCCGCCCAGGAACGATACCCGCCCGGCAATGCCCAGTTCGGCCGCCAGGGCGGTCAGCAGGGCGAAATAATCGGGATCGAGGGGACGGCCGGCCACCTGCAGGGTGACGTCGGGATGGGTGGCGGCCAGGATCGCCACCGCCCGCAGCAGGGTTTCCAGATTCTTCTGCACATAGATGTCGGACACCGCCAGCAGGCGCCGCTCCACCCGGGCGGCCGGATCGGCGGGCGGGCGGAACAGCGGCGAGACGCCGTGATGCACCACATCCAGCCGGGAATCCCCTTCCATGCCGAAGGCTTCCAGGAAGTTTTCGGCAGCATGGCGCGAAACGGCGATCGACCGCGCCGAGGCCCGGAACGACCATTCGGTGGTCAGCCGGACCGCCAGCCAGTAAAGCCGCTTGCCGAGCCGGCGGTCCATCGAGGCCACCTCGAAGGCGTTGCGCAGCAGCAAGACGTTGCTCTGCCCCCGGACCGGCCCGTAATTGGCCGGGGAATAGACGACGGCGGCGCCGATCGCGGCGGCCAGCCGGGGAATCGCCACCTGCTCTTGCCAGAACACCGTCGCCAGCCGCGACACCGACGGCAGGATGTGAAGCGGCAGATCGCCGGTCAGCGGCCGGAACAGTTCCTCCTGATCGGCCTGGATCGCCACTTCGACGGCCAGGTGCGGATGGGCGCCCAGGCGCGGCAGGATGTTGCCGAGATAGGTGATGCCGCCGCCGCTCTTGGCATGCACGGCATTGACCAGAACCTTGCGGCGGGCCGCTGCTTCCGGGGCGGCCGCCCGTGCCGGCACGATCTCCCGCAGCCGGGCCAGAACGGCCCGGACGTGGTGCGTCCAGGTGTAATGGTCCAGGGCTCGCCTGCGGGAATTGATTCCGGCGCTGGCCCGCCAGCACGGATGGTCGACGACGAAGCGCAGGGCCAGGGCCAGTTCGCCGACATCGCCGGGACGGACCAGGACGCCGACCGTGCCGTCGCCGGCCGTCTCGTCCTGGCCGGGCAGGTCGGCCACCTGCGGCGAACCGTTCATCACCTCGGCGATCTGTCCCAGGGCACTGGCCACGGTCGGCCGGCCCATGCCCAGATATTCGAACAATTTGGTCGGCGACCCGAAGAATTCGCTGCCGTCGGCATTGGGAACGTGGGGGGCGACGAAGAAATCCGATGCCGCCAGCAGCTCGGGAGCCTCGTGCGGGGCGACCAGTCCGGAAAAGGTGCAGAAATCGGCCAGCCCGGCCCGGTGCAACCGCTCCTCCACGGTGGCCCGGGCGCCGC
Organism: uncultured Rhodospirillaceae bacterium; assembly: GCA_903941095.1. Lineage (GTDB taxonomy): Bacteria > Pseudomonadota > Alphaproteobacteria > Rhodospirillales > Magnetospirillaceae > Magnetospirillum. The sequence goes on from CAJANN010000082.1 coordinate 7,316, forward strand.
CGTCGCCGACGAACAGGACGTGCAGGCGCGACCGGCGCAGCCAGTCCATACGCTCCCGGGCCAGAGCCTGCAGGGCATTGGCCAGACTTTCGGCGCCGTGCCACGGGCCGAACGTCCCGACGAAGGTGGCGACGACGGCGTCGGCGGCGATGCCCAGCCGGGCACGGACCTCCTGCTGGCGGGCATGGTCGAACCGGGCGGGGTCGAAGCGCGCCGGATCGAAGCCGTTGGGATGGACGACGATCCGTTCGGCCTCGATCCCGCTGGCGATCAGCTCGCGGCGCAAAGGCTCGGACACCGTGACCACCAGATGGGCATGGTGCAGGCAGGATTGCTCGCTCAGCTGGGCGACGGCGCGGTTCTTCAGCCGGGTTCCCCAATGGTCGGCGATCCACACCTCGGATCCGTTGTATTCCAGGACCAGGGGAACCTTCAGCCGCCGCGACAGATGCACCGCCGCCGTGCTGCCCAGCGACATGCGGTGGTAGATGAAGGCCGGAGGACGGCGGGAATAGTGCCCGACCCAATCGGCCAGGGTCCGGTTGTAGCGATGGTTGTTGACCTCGCGGGGGTAGGTGTAGCCATAGGGCAGCGGCACCCTGTGGATCGACACCTCGTCAAGATCGGCCAGTTCCGGGGCCTCGGACGGCGAGACGTAGGTCACCCGCAGGCCGTTGGCATTGAGCCCCTGGATCACGCCGGCGGTGTGCGACACCGAACCGCCGGCCATGACCCCGGTCCACAGATTGGTTTTCAGGTACAGGACTTCCTCGCCGTCGGTGCGCAGGGTCACGGCGAGACGCGGCCGGGCCAGCAGGCGGCGCAGCCCCCCGACCGACAGGATCAGCCCGGCCGAGGCGGCGACGGCACGAAGCACCAACTGGAACGCCGCCAGCAGACTGCCGGCCAGGCCCAGCTCGCGCTGGCGGAACCCGGCCCCGACCAGGACGATGCGGTTCGAGCGCGGCAACCGGGCGATCACCTGCAGCATCGGCAGGAACGGCATCCAGTCGCGGCTGGGACAGGGCAGATAAATGGTGTCGAAGGACGATGCCGCCAGCTGCCGCAAAATATCCAGCGTCCCGCGCCCGTGGATCGCCGAAACCACCAGATTTTCCACCGGCACGCCCAGGCTGTCCTGCAGCCGATCCAGGTAATCGCGGGTCAGGGCGTAATAGGTGACGGCGACATTGGTCCTGCTCATCGGTCATCCTCCGGCCGCAGCAGACAGGCCTGGCGGCACAGCCGCTTGAGATCGCGGGCACCGCCGCCTTCCGCCACCGTCCGCGCCACGGCGTCGGCATCGGTCACCACCAGCCCGGACAGCGCCGCCACGCCATAGGCGAACAGGCGCCGGCTCAAGGGGGTCCCCGGCCCGACCAGGGCGACGCGGGCCTGGTCGGCCAGCCCCATCAGATGCGGCAAGGTCCGGTTGACCAGGGTGGCCGCGGTGATCAGCACGGTATCGGCCTGCGGCAGCAGCCAGTCGGCGGCCTGGGCCGGGAACTGGCCGGCGGCCGGACGGCAATCGATGACCGCCGCCCCCGGCAGGCGTTCGGCCAGACCGGGAAAGGCGCCGACCACCACCATCCGCTCGGACCGCCCCAGCACGTCCAGGCCATTGCAGTCTTCGGCCTTGAGGTCGAAACGGTTGTAGTGGGCGTTGACGGCGGCCATGCCGACCGCCGCCGCCACCGGGTCCCAGCCCAGGATGCCGCCGGCCAGTTCGGCCAGGGGCCGGCCGGCCCAGCCCCCGTCCACCGGGCGGCAGCCGGCGGTGCCGCGTTCGGGCGTCTGGGCCAGGCCGACGCCGTCGGGACCTTCGACCATCGTCCAGTTCAGTCCGACCACCACCCGCCGGGCGAGGCCGCCGCTTACGCCCTGGACCAGATCGCGATACAGGTTGCGCGCCCCCCACCAGCGCCACAGCGCCGCCCTGTCGGGCGGCAGGATCTGCCCGCGGCCGCCGGTGAAGGCCTGCCAGTCCTCGACCATCGCCGCCGGCACGGCGGTCAGCAGCGGCACGCCGTCGCTCATGGCGGCCAGCATCTCGGCGGCCAGCCCGTCGCCGGACTTTTCCGCCTTCGAGAACTTGTTGAGGCACAGCAGATCGACCCGCTGGGCGATGGCGCGGCGCACCGGGGCCGAGGCCTCGGCCAGCCCGGCCGGGTCCAGCGAGCAGGAACGCGATCCCGATCCCAGTTTCTGGCGGATCGACAGGCGGGCGCCGCTGCCCAGGTCGGTCAGCTCCATGTCGGTCTTGCGGCCATCGGCACCGAAGCGGGTGGTCTGCACCACCCCGCCGACGCGGAAGCCACGCCGCTGCAGCTCGGCGGCGAAGGCGGCCTGCAGCGCCTCGGGCTGGCGGCCGGGGGAATAGACGATGGCGCCGACGGATGGCGCCGGATGCAGCGGATCCAGCATGACACGTCCTTGACGGCCGGCACCCGGGAACATCAACCGCGGGCTTGACCAAGCTTAAGACTCGTTTTCGACCGACCACCCATATTAGGATTGATCCGATCGCGCAACGGCGCGGTTGCAGGAGATGTCGCCATGCTTGATCCGTTCGGCCGCCGGGTCACCTATCTACGGGTTTCGGTCACCGACCGTTGCGACCTGCGCTGCGTCTATTGCATGGCGGAAACCATGCAGTTCCTGCCCAAGGCCGACGTGCTGACCCTGGAAGAGATGGAACGGCTGTGTGCCGCCTTCGTCGCCCGTGGTGTCCGCAAGATCCGCCTGACCGGCGGCGAACCGCTGGTCAGGCCGAACATCCTGACGCTGATCGGCGGGCTGGGCCGGCTGATCGGCCCGGGCGGACTGGACGAGCTGACGCTGACCACCAACGGCACCCAGCTGGCCCGCCACGCCGGTTCCCTGGCCGCCGCCGGCATCCGCCGCATCAACGTCTCGCTGGACAGCCTGGACGGCGACCGCTTCGCCGCCGTCACCCGCGGCGGCAGCATCGCCCGGGTGCTGGACGGGCTGATGGCCGCCAAGGCCGCCGGACTGGCGGTCAAGATCAACACGGTGGCGCTGAAGGGCGTCAACGACGACGAATACGACCGGCTGGTGGAATGGTGCGGCAGCCACGGCTTCGACCTGTGCCTGATCGAGACCATGCCGATGGGCGAGGTCCATGCCGACCGGACCGAGCAATATCTGCCGCTGTCGCAGGTCCACCGCCAGTTGGGGCAACGCTGGACCCTGCAGGAAAGCGACTGGCGGACCGGCGGACCGGCGCGCTACTGGACGGTGGCGGAAACCGGCCGCCGCGTCGGCTTCATCACCCCGATGAGCCACAATTTCTGCGAAAGCTGCAACCGCGTCCGCGTGACCTGCACCGGCACCCTTTACACCTGCCTGGGCCAGGACGACGCCCACGACCTGCGCGCTCCCCTGCGGGCCGGTGCCGACGGCGCGGCGCTGGCCGCCGCCATCGACGCCGCCATCGCCCGCAAGCCCAAGGGCCACGATTTCATCATCGACCGCGCCGCCAGGCCCGGCAGCGTCCGCCACATGAGCGTCACCGGCGGCTGATCAGGACCCGGCCGCCAGCGCCCGTTCCAGGTCGGCCAGCAGATCCCCGGGCGATTCCAGCCCGACCGACAGCCGCAGCAGGTCGGCCGGCACCGGAGAGCCGGGACCTTCGACGCTGGCCCGATGCTCGATCAGGCTTTCCACCCCGCCCAGCGAGGTCGCCCGCTTGAACACCCGGACAGCGGCGGCGGCGGCGATGGCCGCCGCCTCGCCGCCCCGCACCCTGATCGACAGCATGCCGCCGAAGCCGCCCTGCATCTGCCGCGCCGCCAGATCATGGCCGGGGAAATCGGGCAGGCCGGGATACAGGACGCCGGCCACCGCCGGATGGGACGACAGGGCCTGCGCCAGGACCAGGGCGCTGTCCGACTGCCAGCGCACCCGGGGGAACAGGGTGCGCAGGCCGCGCTGCAGCAGCCAGGCCTCGAAGGTGCCCAGAATGGCCCCGTTCTGCGCCAATACGGCGCGGATCGACGCCCAGAAGCCGTCTTCCGCCGCGCAGGTCAGGGTTCCGGCCACCACGTCGGAATGGCCGTTCAGATATTTGGTGGCGGAATGCATCACCAGATCGGCCCCCAGATCCAGCGGCCGGGTCAGCACCGGGGTGGCGACGGTGGAATCCACCGCCAGCCGCGCCCCGGCCCGGTGGGCCAGATCGGCGATGGCGGCGATGTCGGACACCGACCACAGCGGATTGGCAGGGCTTTCCACCCACACCAGCGCCGTCCTGCCGGGACGCAAGGCGGCGGCGACTGCCCCCAGGTCGGCGGTGTCGACCAGATCCACCGCCAGCCCCCAGCGGGTGGCGAACCCCAGCAGCCAGTTCCGCAGCGCCCAGTACATCACCTGCGGGGCGACGACATGGTCGCCCGGCTTCAATGCCTGGAATACCGCGGTGGCCGCCGCCATGCCCGAGGCGAACAGCAGCGTGGCGGCGCCGCCTTCCAGCGCCGTCAAGGTATCGGCGGCGGCGGCGAAGGTCGGGTTGTCGGCCCGGGCATAGACCCTGCCCCGGGGATAGGAATTGTCCGCCGCCCGCTCGAAGGTGGTGGAAGGGTGCAGCGGCGGGATCAGCGCCCCGGTTTCCCGGTCGACATGGCCCAGCGCCTGGGCGGCCAGCGTTTCGGGCTCAGGCACCGGCCTGGACCGTCAGGATCATGGCCGGCGGCTTGGCCAGGGTCTGGAACACCACGCAATAGCGTTCGGTCAGCTTGGTCAGCTGGTCGATGCGGTCCTGCGGTTCGGCGGTCTGCAGGGCGAAGGTCAGGCGGATGTCGCGAAAGCCCACGGGGGCATCCTTGGCCACCCCCAGGGTGCCGCGGAAATCCAGGTCGCCTTCCGCCGACACCGTGCCGCCCTGCAGTTCGAAACCGATGGCGGTGGCGACCGCCTTCAGGGTGACGCCGGCGCAGGCGACCAGGGCTTCCAGCAGCATGTCGCCCGAACAGGCCTGCAAACCGCTGCCGCCGGTGGCCGGGTGCAATCCGGCCTCGACCAGGGCACGGCCGGTGTCGACCTTGCAGGCGATACCGTCGCCGTCCAGTTCGCCCCGAGCCTTCAGGGTGATCACCGCCGTCCCGGGATCGACCTTGTAGCGGTCCTTGATCGGGGCTTGCAGGTTGCGCAATTCATCAGCGTTCATGATGTCTCCACGGGTCAGATGGCGGCGGCGGGGAAGGTTTCGTCCCCCGTCGGCTTGCGGCTGGCATGGTCCAGTTCTGCCAGCAGCTTGTACTTCCAGTCCAGGAATTCCGGGTCCAGCCGATCGCGCGGCCGGGCCAGGGGCGGCGACACCGAGACCCGGATACGGCCGGGATCGGGCTGCATCACCACGATGCGGTCGGCCAGGACCAGCGCCTCCTCGATGTCGTGGGTCACCAGGATCATGGTCGGGCGGTCATAGGCCCACAGATCCAGCAGATGGTCCTGCAGATCCTGGCGGGTCAGGGCATCCAGGGCGGAAAACGGCTCGTCCAGCAGCAGGACCTGCGGCCGTCCGACCAGGGCGCGGGCCAGGGCGGCGCGCTGGGCCTGGCCGCCGGACAGCTCGCGCGGCCAGTGCCCCGCGTGCGAGGCCAGCCCGACGCGGGACAGGGCTTCCGCCACCCGCTGGCGGCGCTCCCCCGCCGGCAGGTGGCGGATGCCGAAGGCGACGTTGTCGTCGATGGTCAGCCACGGCATCAGCCGCGGCTCCTGGAACACCATGCCGATCTCGGCCCGCGGCCCGACGATCGGGGTGCCGTCCAGGTCCACCGATCCGGCGGTGGGGCGGTCCAGGCCCGAGACCAGCCGCAGCAGCGTGCTTTTGCCGCAGCCCGACCCGCCGACGATGGCCAGGATCTCGCCCGGGGCGACGGTCAGGTCCAGGCCGGCCAGGGCCAGCAGGCCGTTGGGATAACGCTTCCGGACATTGGCGATGCGCAGCATGACCTTACTCCGCCGGCTTGAAACTGTCCTGCCAGCGCAGGAACCGCACCGAAACGGCCGCCAGCAGCCAATCGGTCAGCTTGCCCAGGCAGGCGAAGGACACGATCGAGGCCAGGATCACCGCCGGCCGCCCGGTCTGCTGACCATCGACCAGCAGGAAGCCCAAACCCTGTTCGGCCCCCATGAACTCGGCGGCGACGACGAACATCCAGCCCAGCCCCAGGCCGCTGCGCAGGGCGATGACATAGGCGGGCAGCGTCGCCGGCAGCAGGATGCGGGTGATCATCTCGCGGTGGCTGAAGCCGAAGATGCGGCCGACCTCGACCAGCTTGCGGTCGACGCCCAGGATGGCCCCCGACAGCGCCAGATAGATGGGAAAGAACACTCCCACGGCGATCAGGATGATCTTCGACGTCTCGAAGATCCCGAACCACAGGATGAACATCGGCACCCAGGCGATCGAGGGAATGTTGCGCAGGGCCTGCAAGGTCGGATCGATCAGCCGGCGCACCGCCGTCCAATAGCCGCTGACCGCCCCCAGCACCGTACCGGCGGCGACGCCGAACACGAAGCCCAGCCCGACCCGCTGCAGGGTGGCCAGCACATGATCCAGCAATTCGCCCGAAGCGGCCAGACCGGCCAGGGTGGCATAAATGCGCGAGGGCGTCGGCAGCAGGCGGCCATCGGCCCATTTCAGGGCCACCGCCATTTCCCAGCCCAGCGCCAGGGCCAGCGGCAGGATCAGCCCCGCCAGCCAGCCCAGCCGCCGCGCCGACCCCTGAAGGCGGCCGGCGGCCACGCTCACTTGATCCCCAGCTTGGCGGCGAAGGACGGGTCGACCAGCGCGGCGGCGGCGGCGGCGACATTGACGTCGGCGGCAATGACGCCGGCCTGCTGCAGGGCAAGTCCCGCCCCCTCGATGGTCTTCCGCTGCCGGTCGCCGATGGCGGCGGTGGACAGGTCGGTGCGCTCCAGCTGGCGGGCGGCCACGGCATCGGACAGCTTGGCCTGTTCGGCGATGATGCGTTTCAGCTCGGCCGGGTTGGCGACGGCGAAGGCGCGGGCCTTTTCATAGGCCTGCAGCACCTTGGCCACCAGCTCGGGATGGTCGGCGGCGAAATCCTCGCGGGTGTTCAGCACGCCCCAGGTGTTGATCTCGGCGTTGCGATAGAACAGGCGGGCGCCGTCGTCCAGTTCGGCCTGGGCCATCAGGGGGTCCAGCCCGGCCCAGGCGTCGACGTCGCCCTTGGCCAGGGCCAGCCGGCCGTCCTGGTGCTGCAGCAGCACGATCTTGACGTCCTTTTCCGTCAGGCCGTTCTCGGCCAGGGTGCGGATCAGGAAGATGTGCGGGTCGGTGCCGCGGGTGGCGGCGATGCGCTTGCCCTTCAGGTCGGCGACCTTGGCGATGGCGGAATCCTTGCCCGCCACCAGGGCGGTCCATTCCGGACGGGAATAGACATAGACCGACTTGACCGGATTGCCGTTGATGCGGGCCAGCAGGGCGGCGGCCCCGGCGGACGAGCCGAAATCCAGGCTTTTGGCGTTGAGATATTCCAAGGCCTTGTTCGAGCCCAGCGACTGCACCCAGCGGACCTTGATGCCGTCCTTCTTCAGCTCTTCCTCAAGCCAGCCCTTTTCCTTGAGGACCAGGCTGACCGGGCTGTAATAGGCGAAATCGATCTTCACCTCGTCGACCTTGTCGGCGGCAACGGCAGCGGCCGAGCCGAACAGAACGGCGGCGGCGGCGATGGCGCGCAGGGGGCGGAACCAGGAATGGAGAGCGGACATGGGAACTCCGTTGCTCATGTGATCTCTGACGGGATCAGACTACACGCCGAATAGATTTTGACAATAAAAATGTGAAATATTTAAATTTCACACTTCATTTTCGGCAAATATCCGGATCCGCCGGGCGGTCAGCCCCACCGGCTGACCGGGACGCAGGGCCAGGCGGGCATGGGTTTCGCGGTCGATGGCCGCTTCGACGGCGGTGCCGTCGGCCAGGGCCAGATCCAGGCGGACCACCGGCCCCAGCACCACCTGATGGCGGATGGCGGCGACCGGATCGGCCAGATCGACGTCGATCTCGTGCGGGCGGATGAACGCCACGCCCGGCCCGTCGGGAATTCCTGGCGCCGCGACCCGCCAATGGCCCACCCGGGCGACGCCGCCCGCGATGCTGGCCTCCAGGCGGTTGGCGTTGCCCAGGAACTGAAAGACGAACGGCGTCGCCGGATTGTCGTAGATCTCGGCCGGGCTGCCGATCTGTTCGATCCGCCCCTTGCTCATCACCACCACCTCGTCGGCCAATTCCAGGGCTTCTTCCTGGTCGTGGGTGACGAACACGCTCGTCAGCCCCATCTCGTCGTGCAATTGCCGCAGCCAGCGGCGCAGATCCTTGCGCACCTGGGCGTCCAGGGCGCCGAACGGCTCGTCCAGCAGCAGCAGGCGGGGTTCGACCGCCAGGGCGCGGGCCAGGGCGACACGCTGGCGCTGGCCGCCGGACAATTGCGACGGATAGCGCCCGGCCAGACCGCCCAGTTGCACCAGATCCAGCAGGGTCCCCACCCGCCGGGCGATCTCGGCCTTGGCCGGCTTGCCGGGGCCTTTCCTGACGTTCAGGCCGAAGGCCACGTTCTCGGCCACGCTCATGTGGCGGAACAGGGCGTAATGCTGGAACACGAAACCGACGCGGCGGTCGCGGGTCTTCACGGCGGTGGCGTCCAGACCGTCCAGATGCACGGAACCGGCATCGGGGTGGTCCAGACCGGCCAGGATGCGCAAAAGCGTGGTCTTGCCCGAACCCGACGGCCCCAGCAGGGCCACCAGCCTGCCGTCGGGAACCGCCAGCGAGACGTCGTCCAGGGCGGTGAAGGCGCCGAAGCGTTTGGTGAGATGCTCGACGTGGATCATCGCGTCAATGCCGTGCCGCGGCCGCGAGTTCGTCCCTGTGCCACCATTCGAGGGCACTTTTGGCCCCCAGGGTGACCAGAGCGAGGACAGCCAGCAGCGAGGCGACCGCGAAGGCGCCGACGAAATCATATTCATTGTAAAGAATCTCCACATGCAGCGGCATGGTGTTGGTCAGTCCGCGGATATGTCCCGACACCACCGAAACGGCGCCGAATTCCCCCATCGCCCGGGCGTTGCACAGCAGCACGCCGTACAGCAGCCCCCATTTGACATTGGGCAGCGTCACCGAGAGAAAGGTGCGAAGCCCGCCCGCCCCCAGGGTCAGGGCGGCTTCCTCCTCGTCGCGCCCCTGCTGTTCCATCAGCGGGATCAGTTCGCGGGCGACGAACGGGAAGGTGACGAAGATGGTGGCCAGCACGATGCCGGGCACGGCGAAAACGATCCTGACGCCGTGGTCGCGCAAGGCTTCGCCGAACAGCCCCTGCGCGCCGAACAGCAGGACGTAGATCAGGCCGGAGATCACCGGCGACACCGAAAACGGCAAATCGATCAGCGACACCAGCCAGGCCTTGCCGGCAAAGTCGAACTTGGCGATGGCCCAACTGGCGCACAGACCGAAGATCAGGTTCAGCGGCACGGCGATGGCGGCGACGATCAGGGTCAGCCGATCGCGGCCAGGGTGTCCTCTCCGCCCAGGCTGGCGGCATAGGCGCCGACCCCCTTGCGCAGCGCCTCGGTCAGCACCGCGGCCAGGGGCAGGGCCAGGAAGGCCAGCAGGAAGGTCAGGGCCAGCGCGGTCAGCGACCAGCGGACCCAGGCCGGGTCCTTGAGGGCTGCGCGGTTCACGAGGCTGCTCCCATTCGTTGGCGGTTCCACTTCTGCAGCAGGTTGACCGCCAGCAGCATGGCGAACGACACCAGCAGCATCAGGGCGGCGATGGCGGTGGCGCCGACATAATCGTATTGTTCGAGTTTGGTGACGATCAGCAGCGGCACGATTTCCGACACGCCCGGCAGGTTTCCGGCGATGAAGATGATCGAGCCGTATTCTCCCACGGCCCGCGCGAACGACAGCGATATGCCGGTCAGCAGCGCCGGACCGACGGCCGGCAGCACCACCAGCCGGAAGGTCTGCGGCCGCGACGCCCCCAGGGATGCCGCCGCTTCCTCCAGTTCCGCGTCGACATCCTGCAGCACCGGCTCGACGGTGCGCACCACGAAGGGCACGCCGATGAAGATCATGGCCACCACCACGCCCAGCGGCGTGAAGGCGACCTGGACCGGCAGGAACCGGCCGATCCAGCCGGCGGGGGCATAAAGGGCGGTCAGGGCGATGCCGGCGACGGCGGTGGGCAGGGCGAAGGGCAGATCGATCAAGGCATCGACCAGCTTGCGGCCGGGAAAGGAATAGCGCACCAGCACCCAGGCGATCAGCAGTCCGAACAATCCGTTGACCAGGGCGGCGGCCAATGCCCCGCCGAACGACAGCTTGAACGCGGCCAGCACCCGGGCGTCGGTCAGCGTGTCGAGCCACTGCGCGGCACCCATGCCGGCCGCCTTGAGGACCAGGGCGGCCAGCGGGATCAGCACCACCAGCGACAGATAGGCCAGCGTCAGCCCCAGCGTCGGCGCGAAGCCGGGGATGATGCGTCGGGCGATCCCTTTCGCCATTACTTCCTCGCCATGATGCGGTCGAAGGTGCCGCCATCGGCGAAATGCTCTTTCTGGGCCTTGCCCCAGCCGCCGAACACGTCGGCGATGGTGAACAGGCGGACGGAATGGAAGTCGCCGGCATACTTCTTCTGGGCGTCGGGATCACGCGGCCGGTAATGGTGCCGGGCCGCGATCTCCTGGCCCTCGGGGGTGTAGAGGAAGTTCAGATAGGCCTCGGCGACCGCCCGCGTGCCGCGGCGGTCGACCACCTTGTCCACCACCGCCACCGGCGGTTCGGCCAGGATCGACAGGCTGGGCACCACCACTTCGAATCCGCCGCCGAATTCCTTGTTGGCCAGGATCGCCTCGTTCTCCCACGACAGGAAGACATCGCCCAGCCCGCGCTGGGCAAAGGTGGTCAGCGCACCGCGGGCGCCGGAATCCAGCACCGGGACATGCCTGAACAGCTCGGCAACGAAGGCTTCGGCCTTGGCCTGGTCGCCATTGTTCTTGTCGAGGGCGAAGCCCCAGGCGGCCAGGTAGTTCCAGCGCGCACCGCCCGACGTCTTGGGATTGGGGGTGATCACCTGCACGCCCGGCCGGATCAGGTCGTCCCAATCCCTGATGGCCTTGGGATTGCCCTTCTTGACCAGGAAGACGATCGTCGAGGTGTAGGGCGAGCTGTTGTAGGGCAGGCGCGTCTGCCAATCGGGGGCCAGCAGCTTGCCCTTCTCGGCCACCGCGTCGATATCGTAGGCAAGCGCCAGGGTCACCACGTCGGCCTCCAGCCCGTCGATCACCGCACGCCCCTGCTTGCCCGAGCCGCCGTGCGACTGGTTGACCTTGACCTCCTCGCCGCCCGTTGCCTTCCAGTGGCGGACGAAAGCGGCGTTGACGTCCTGGTAAAGCTCACGCGTCGGATCGTAGGACACGTTCAGCAAGGTCCTGGTCTCGGCAGCCCGAGCGTCCCCCACCGCCAAGGCCGAGGCGGCAGCCAGACCGCCCGCCGCCGCCAGTCCGATGGCGAAACGCCCGATATCCCTGAACAACAGCCAATTCATGTCAGCCCCCATCGGTTCATGCGACAATTCTGATCTAAAGTCTATAAATCTATAGACTATTATTTACAGGAGAGTCAAACATCCTGTGGCGGCCGCCAGAAATCAGTGTCCGGCAAAGGTGCGTCCCTGTATGAAGTCGCCATCCTCGCAGCGTCAGGGAGGGGCAAGCAGCGTGGAGCCATCCATCGAGCCAGGGCAGCCGGACGGAGAAACACCCCCGCTGGTCGGGCTGGTGCCGCTGGACGACGCCTGGCTATGGCAGTCCCTGCCAGACGCCCTGGATGACGAGGAGGCCTGGGCCGCCCTGAACGACGGCCGGCGCAACGCCCTGGCCCCCGCTGTGGCGACCATCGCCCCGGAACAGTTCGACACCTTGTGCCGGGCCGTCGCCGCCCTGGACCGCGCCCTGCGTCCCGCCGCCCCGCCGGTCCCGGCGGCCGGCGTTCTGGGCTACGACTTTCACCTGACCCCCACCGGACCGCGTCTGATCGAGATCAACACCAATCCCGGCGGCCTGCTGCTGGCCCTGGCCCAGGCCCGCGCCTGCCGCCCCCGCCTGCCGGGTCTGCAGCCGGCCGGACCGCCGCCCGAGGATGGCGAAATCCTGGCGGCCCGGGCCTTTCTGGGGCCGTGCCGCCGCATCGCCATCGTCGACGACCAGCCCGCGCGGCAGTTCCTGTATCCCGAATTTCTGCTGTATCGGCGCCTGTTCCGGCGCCTGGGGGCATCCGCCGCCATCCTGGACGGCGAGACGCTGGACGAAGCCGCCCTGGCCCGGCTGGACGGCGTCTACAACCGCCTGACCGACTTCGCCCTGACGGCGCCGTGCCATGCGCCGCTGGCCGCGGCCTGGCGGCAGGGCCGCCTGCGCCTGACCCCCGATTGCACGGCGCACGCCGTCTATTCCGACAAGCGGCGGCTGGCCGGGCTGTGCGCCGACCCGGCGGTGACGGGCTGGATCCCCCGGACCGTGGCGGCCAGTCCCGACCTGTGGGAAACGCTGTGGCGCGACCGCCGCAACCTGTTCTTCAAGCCGGCCCTGGGCTATGCCGGCAAGGGGGCCTATCGCGGCGACAAGATCAGCCGGACCACCTGGGACAGTCTGCGCCCCGAGGATTACGTCGCCCAGGCGACCGTCCCGCCGCCGGTCGTCGCCGGCGGCCTGAAAGTGGACATCCGCCTGTTCGCGGTGGACGGCATCCCCCTCGCCGCCGCCGCCCGGCTGTATCGCGGGCAGACCACCAATTTCCGTTCGGCCGGCGGCGGGCTGGCGGCGGTCTTCATCGATCCGGGCTGACCGGACCGGACGCGGCTATTTCAGGGTCTTCAGATAGGCGATGGCGGCCTGACGCTCGGCGGCATCCTTGACCAGCAGGGTCATCTTGCTTTTGGCGGCGCCGCCGGTCTTGTCCGACAGGAAGGCCGAAGGATTTTCCAGATAGGCCATCAGGGCGGCATCGTCCCAGACGACGGCCTTGCCCGCCAGTTCGGGAACGGTCGCCGGCCGGCCGTAGACGCCGAACAGGTTCGGCCCGATCTTCTTGGCCCCGCCGCTTTCGAAGGTATGGCAGGCCACGCACTTCTTCACCGCACCGGCATCCTGGGCAAGAACCGGGGAAACGGCCGTCGCGGCAAGCACCGCGGCCAGCATCCAAGCACCCTTCATCACGTCACCTCGCAGACGATTCAGTCGATGGGCAAAATCCTAGCGCGAGAGACCCTTGCCGGATAGGGGGTATTTGTCATGGGTGGCGAAGGTCAGTTCAAGGCGCCCCGCAACACGGCCCAGCACAAGACGTGTCCCGAGACGCTGGACGGAAACACCCGGTGGAGCCGAAACCAGGGACAGATGCTCCGGAATCTCCAGCGTCAATCCCTGCAGCGGCTGTGGAACGGCAAGGGACAGCACCACGCGCCCGCCCTTTTCGGCGGCATCCGCCGCGACCATGTCGCGGGCGGCCCACCATCCGCCGAACTGTTCGACCGAACCGTACCAGACGCCGTCGCCCTGGGCCTGGACGAAGCGTTTTTCGAAGTCCAGCTTCTGCCCCAGGATGTCGGGATGAATGAGAACGACGAACAGCCCGCCATACCGCTTCAGCCGCTCGGCCAGGGCAAGCGCTTGCGGCAGCCGGTCGATCATCGGGCCGTCCAGTTCATCCTCGATCGTCACCGGAAATTCGAAGATCGGCGTTTCCGCCGCGTTCTCGCGGTTGTAGGTCAGCTGAAAGGGCAGATGCGTGAGGGAATCGTTCGCCGTCACCGACGAACTGAACCGGAAGCCCGTCGCCGCCAGGGCCTGGGGCAGGGCGAAGGGATTGGCCAGATGGCCGGGGCGGAAAGAGGAAACGCGGGTATCGGGCAGCAGATGCTCCAGCAGGAAGCGGCTGACGCGCAACTCGCCCAGGATCGTGCCGTTTTCGGCGACCATCTTGCTTCGCACGAAGGGCACATAGTCCGGATAACGCTCGGCCCCGTCGCCAAGCGGGAACGTCCTGAAGGCCCGGGTATGGGAGATCGTATGGCTGCCCACCTCCATGCCCGCGGCGCGCAGCTTGAGCAGACGGGCCACGCCTTCATCCGTGAAGAACAGGTCGTCGTTCCAGTCGCGGACGTATTTGACCTGCATGAAATAGGTGGCCGAAAGCCCCCGGTCCCGTTCGAAGGCCGCATAGTCCAGGGCATTGGCGAGCGAGCGCGTATAATCGACGTCGTGGGTCAGCAGGACGGCCAGGGGCTTGCCGTCGGGGACGGTCGCCAGCGTGACCGCGTTCGGCTCGCCCGATCGGTAGATGTTGCGGATGCAGCGCAAAAGGACGTCCAGGGTCGGCTCGAACCCGTTGACATAGTGACGGGCGATGTCCTGCTGGCGGTTGCCGTAGCCGCGGGCCAGCAGATAGCCGATGTCCGGGCCAAGGGCATAGGCGCGGCCGCCGGCATCGGCCAGGATCGCGGCACGGCCGTCCTCGTAGACGGCCAGGGGCGGACGGCGCGGATTGGAATAGGCGTAGCTGCCGACCGGCGGCACCTGCGGGCCGGCGATCCGGATGGTGGTCTCGGCCGGGTCGTCCAGCCCGCGTGCCGGCACCGAATCGCCCTGGAAGCGCAATTGCGTCGCCGGCACCGGCTGCGCCTCGTCGAAGCCGAACAGGGCGTCGAGGCCCCCGCCCAGGACATGCTGCGCAATCAGCGTGCCGCCCTGCAGGGGAAAGGCGGCCAGGGCCTTCAGCGCCTCGGGGGTGAGCAGGCGGCCGCTGACGGCCGGGTACGCGAAGACCACGCGATGGGCCAGGGCCTCCCGGTAATCGTCGGTGATGGTGAAGGGAACGCCGATGGTTCGCAGCCCGTGCGCCAGGGCCAGCCAATTGGAAGCGGGATCGGTCAGCAGAATGGCAAGGCGGCTGGTGCCTCCCCCGCGGAACCGCCGCCAGTCGGCGGGGACGGGATCGGGAATGACCGTCGTGTCGTCCGGCCCCGAGACATTGTTGAATTTATAGGTCTTCGCCCCGCCGAGGCTGACGATCCCCCGCCAGAGCGAGCCGTATCCCGTGCCTTCCCGCTGCCACAGCACCAGCGCCGCCACGATGACGGCAGCAATCGCCACAAATGATAGTCGTCGCATCGGGGTCCCGGTCTCCGCCTATTGCCCGCCGATAAGCCGGATCGCTCAATCCATACCATGAATCGCCATGCCCAGGAACGAGGGCCACGGCTTCATCTCCGCCTCCAGCGCACGCAGCAATTCCGGGGCCCGGTCCCAGTCCCCGTGAAACGTCAGCGCCCGCCCCGGCGCGATGGACCCGCCGATGAACGAAAGGGCGGGACCAGCCGGGTTCCGGGCGGGCCGGTCCAGCAGGACCAGGGCATCCCCGCCATCCAGGGGAACCCGCCACAGCTCGCCGTCCCCGGTGTCGGCGGGTCTGTAGATCCGGATTTCCTCGTCGGGCAGCGGGCCGAACTCCACCGCGATGCGAACCCCGCGCCGCTTTTCCGCACCCCACGCCAGGAACGGCAGGGCACCGTCGACGATCCGGCCGGTATCGGTCCGGTAATCCATGACCGCAATGCTGCCGATTTCGGGGGCCAGGCGGTCGAGGATGCGCCCCAGGCGCAGGGAAGACCCGAACCAGACCGGCACCGCCACTTCCACCGGCAGCCCCGCCGCAGCCGTGGCGATGGCGTTGACCGTTTCCACATAGGCCGCGTCCCAGGCCGGCGCATCCTGGGAATATCCCGGCAGCAGATAGGGCTCGATGTCCAATTGCAGGCCGGCCAAGCGCCGGCCGGGGGGGCTGGCCGCGTTGTAGGCGGCATAAAGGCGCGCCCACCGCTCGAAACGCGGCCGCTCGGACGGCAGCACGGCATGCGGATCGCCGAAGACCGCCCACACGGCAATGCCCCGGGCCGCCGCCGCGGCAATGAAGTCGCCCAGTCCGTCCGCCTGCTCGACCGCCCCGTCGCCCAGGGGGACGGTGATGTAGACCACGCCGGCCTTGTGGCGCGCCAGCCGCTCGAACAGATCGGCCGACGCCTCGCGCCAGGCGGACGGCCGCCACATCCATGCGGCGGTCTCGGTCGTCCGGGCCGGCGCGCGCGGCGCCAGCTCGATGGCGGAAACATCCAGCGTCCCGCCTGCGGGAGGACAGGTCACGGTGACGGAAAAATCCGGACCGTCCCGGGGAAGGTCGGGAAGCGGACGCTCCGTCACCGCTTCCTCCAGCGACCCGAGCAGCAGGGGGTCTTCCCGCCGCTGCCGTCCGGCGTCGGAGAAGCCGAGCAGCCAGCCGCGCCCGTCCGTCCCGACCCGCACCCGGACCGACAGCCCGGTCGACGCCGGCAAGGTCCGCCCCGGATGGCGGAAAAGGAAACCGGCGGGCTTTTCTCCCGGGCGGCAGGTCAGGATGACCCGATCCGCGCGGCGGTCGACGCCGCCGCGCTCTTCGTCTCCGAATGGCCGGATGTCGAGCATGGGCAGGATATCGACGGTCAGGGGCATCGGCCTGTGCTCGGCCTGCCGGCTCCCGGCGGGCTCCACCACGGGCTGGATGTCCGACACGTCGAACCCGGCCGAACCGGCAAGCCCCTGCAGGGTCAGCCCCTGCCCGAATGATCCCGCCATCGCCGGCAGCGGCCCGAACCAAACGACATGGCCCATGTCGACGGGCACCGCCCTGCCCCGGCAACCTTGCGCGGGCGCGCCCGTCCCCAGCGTCAGCCACCGCCGGTCGCCACGCGGCTGATAGACCGGCCGGGAAGGACGAAGCGGCCCGCCGGCCTCGGCGCACCAGCCGATCCACGCGCCGCCGCCGCCCGCCGCTTCGGCAGAGGCCGCCGGTCCCGTCACGATTGAAAGAAAAGCGGCGCACCAAAGGACGACCGCCACCCACCTTGCCGGATTGCCCATGAATCAAAGACCGTTCGATGACCAGGCCAGAGTGGAACGAATAAGGCGATCGGGGGTGGAATTGCCAGGATAATCCGGGCCACCGCGGCGCCCTGGGGACGTGACCGTCGTCAAGCCATTTCCCCGCCGGTGCACGCGGGCAAGCATGAAAATAATGTTGAATGAAGCATCGTATGAGCTTGATCGCCATGCTTCTGCATGCATGATCCAATGTCTGTTCCGTTGCAAGGGTGCGTGGCATGACCCAGGCTGACCGTCTGGACAGGTGGCTGTGGCATGCCCGGTTTTTCAAGACCCGCGGGCAGGCCCAGCGGGCCGTCGATGACGGCGAGGTGACGGTCAACGGCCGGGTCGCCGGCAAATGCGCCCAAACAATCCGGCCGGGCGACGTGGTCGCCTTTCCCGCGGGGCCCTACCGGCGCCAGGCACGGGTGGTGGCCGTCGGCACCCGGCGTGGGCCGGCGGCGGAAGCGCAAGACCTGTATGCCGACGCGGTTTTTGTCGACCCGCCTCTTTAATCGGCGGCAAATCTCCCTACACTGCCGGGGCTACGTTTTGCGAGGGGATCAGGATGATCATGGAATTGCTTGCCGATCCGCAGATCTGGATCAGTCTGCTGACGCTGTCGGCGCTGGAAATCGTACTGGGCATCGACAATCTGGTGTTCCTGACCATCCTGGCCGACCGCCTGCCGGAAGCGCAACGGCCGGCGGCCCGGCGGCTGGGACTGGCCTTTGCCCTGATCACCCGTCTGATGCTGCTGGGATCGCTGTCGTGGATCATCAATCTGACCGAGCCGGTCTTTTCGATCCTTGACCGGGCGGTGTCGTGGCGCGACATCATCCTGATCGGCGGCGGACTGTTCCTGCTGGCCAAGGCCACCCACGAAATCCACGGGTCGCTGGAGGGCGAGGACGAGGGGAAACCCGACGGCGGCAAGGCCCTGGCGGCCGGATTCGCCGCCACCATCATCCAGATCGGCATCCTGGACATCGTCTTCTCGCTGGATTCGGTCATCACCGCCGTCGGCATGGTCGACGAACTGGAGGTGATGATCGCCGCGGTCATCGTGGCGGTGGTGCTGATGCTGGTGGCGGCGGGGCCGCTGTCGGCCTTCGTCTCCAAGCATCCCACCGTCAAGATGCTGGCCCTGTCCTTCCTGCTGCTGGTCGGCACCAGCCTGATCGCCGACGGGTTGGGCTATCACATCCCCAAGGGCTATCTGTACTTCTCGATGGGTTTCTCGGTACTGGTCGAGGGGCTCAACCTGGCGGCCCGGCGCAAACGGCAGGCGGTCCAGTTGCGCAACAGCTTGTAAGGCCTTACAGCGGGCGGGGTTGAGCCCCCGCCCGCTCTGTGTTATGTGCCTCGCATCGGATTTTCGCGGAGTGGTGTCATGGCCTATGTGGTGACCGAGAACTGCATCAAGTGCAAGTTCCAGGATTGTGTCGAAGTTTGCCCCGTTGATTGCTTCTACGAAGGCGAAAACTTTCTGGTGATCAATCCTGACGAATGCATTGATTGCGGTGTCTGCGAACCGGAGTGCCCGGCCGAGGCGATCTTCCCCGATTCCGACCCGCGCACCGCCGACTGGACCGAAACCAATCGCAAATTCGCCGGAAGCTGGCCGAACATCACCAAGAAGGGCGAGGCCCCGGCCGACGCCCAATCGTGGAACGGCAAGTCCGGCAAGTCCGCCATGCTGTCGGAGAAGCCCGGTCAGTCCTGATTGGGTGCATTGCAAAAAACGCCCGGCTCCGGAGACGGCGGCCGGGCGTTTTTTCTGTCATTTCATCGTTTGGTCATGCTATAAAAGCAAGTCAGCCGTATCAGGCCGGCGGGCTCGGCATGTGCGAGCTTCATACTGGTGCGTGCCTGCGGGCGGTCTCCTCCGCCCCTTACGAGAACAACTGAAGTGTCGCCATTCCGCCCGCCGTCGGCCGTGGTCGGGGCTCCCGTCGTCGTCGTCGACGTGGACTCTGGCAAAGGGGCTTTGGTCGCGCGGGCGCTTTTCGAGGATCAGAGCAGATGTCGAGCATGTCTTTCGCCGAAGGTGATTACGTGGTGTATCCGACTCACGGCGTGGGTCAGGTGGTGGCCATCGAGAACCAGGAGATCGGGGGCCTGAAGCTGCAGCTGTTCGTCATCACCTTCGACCGCGATCGCATGACTTTGCGTGTGCCGGTGGCCAAGGCGACCAAGTCGGGCCTGCGCAAGCTGTCGTCGCGCACCATCATGGACACCGCCCTGTCGACGCTGAAGGGCCGCGCCAAGGTCAAGCGCACCATGTGGAGCCGCCGCGCCCAGGAATACGAGGCCAAGATCAATTCCGGCGATCCGGTCTCCATCGCCGAAGTGGTGCGCGACCTGTATCGCAATGCCAACCAGCCGGATCAGTCCTATAGCGAAAGGCAGATCTACGAGGCGGCGCTGGAGCGTCTGGCGTCCGAACTGGCCGCTGTCGAGCGCATCGAGCCCGAAGCCGCCGCGGCAAAGCTTGAGCAATTGCTTCAGGCCGCTTGATTCTACGCACACATTGACGGATTCGTCCGTGCCTGCAACCATGTGCCGGCGGCGAAAGTCATATTTCGCCGCCGGTTGATTTTTTGAAGGCAGGGGTTCGGCCGTGTCGGAAAATAACGTCTTCGCCACGCTGCGCGGATCCGGGCGGATTTGGGCGGTGGCGGCCATTCATGGCGAGTTGGGGCGGCTGCAGTCGCTGCATCGCCGGCTGGCCGCCGACATCGCTGCGGGGGACCAGATCGTCTACCTGGGCGATTATCTGGGTTATGGGAACGAGGTCCGCGAGACCGTCGACGAACTGCTGCTGTTCCGCCGTGCCTTTCTGGCCCGGCCCGGCGTCGAAATCGACGACATCGTCTATCTGCGCGGTGCCCAGGAAGAAATGTGGCAGAAATTGCTGCAACTGCAATTTGCCCCGTCGCCGCCGGATGTTCTGAAATGGATGGCCGAACATGGGGTGGGGCCGACCCTGGCCGCCTATGGCGGCTCGGTCGAGGACGGCTACGTCAATGCCCGGGACGGCATCCTGGCGCTGACCCGCTGGACCACCACCCTGCGCCAGACCATGCGGGGATATGACGGGCACACCGCCCTGATGAGCGTCCTGCGCCATGCCGCTTTCACCGATGACGGCACCCTGCTGTTCGTTCATGCCGGGCTTGACCCGTCGCGCCCCCTGTCGGCGCAGATGGACGCTTTCTGGTGGGGCTCGACCGGCTTTGAAATGATGGATGCCCCCTACGGCAGCTTTCGGCTGGTGGTGCGCGGCTCGGACCGCCGCCGCGGCGGAGTGCGGGTGGGGGCGTTTTCCGCCACCTTGGATGCCGGTTGCGGCTTCGGAGGCGTCCTGACCGCCGCCTGCTTCGGGCCGGGCGGCGAGATGCTGCATCTGCTGGAAGCCTGATGCCGCAAGCGGCGTCCGGGCCTCGCCGTCTTGGCCTGAAATGATCCAACGGATCTGGTCATTGGCCGGGCGGCAGGACACGAAAAAGCCCCGGAGACGGCCAAGGTCTCCGGGGCTTGTCGGTTACGGCCGAACGATCAGCGCACGAAAACCTGAACTTCGCCGGTCTGGGTGGCGCCGCTGCTCTGCGAAACGCGGATGCGGTTCGCCGGCAAGCCCATCTGAGTCAGCGAGCGGACCACGGTCTCGGCATTGCGCCGGGCCGTAGAGGCGCCCAGGGCGGCGCCGCCGGGAGTGGACCCGGCCGGGGCGACGGCGACCACGTCGAAGGAAGCGCCGGGACGGCGGTCCAGGGCGCCCTTGACGGCGGTATAGAGAGCACTTTCATAGGACACGTTGGGGCGGTCGAAGCGAATGGTCACTAGCGGCGCGTCGGCCCCCAGGGTGTTGACCGAGGCGCGCGGCGCGGCCATGCCCATGTCGTAGGAAGCCGGCATCGCCGCCGGCCCACGGCCGGACAGGGCCGAGCTGTACAGCTGGCCGTTCTTGATGGCGACCGCCAGGGTGTTGAGGTTCTGGCGTTCGTTGGCGACATAGGCCTGCTGACGGTTGATGTCGTCGGACAGCTCGGTCAGCAGACGCTCGACCAGGACAACGGTGCGGTTGGTCTCGTCTTCCAGGATGCGCAGCTGGCGGTGGTCTTCGTCGACGGCGCCGGACAGCTGGCGGGCGGCCCGCACCGATTCCAGCAGATAGGCGGCCAGGGCCGACGAGTTGGTCACCTCGTTGGCCAGGCGGGTCATCTTCAGGACGTCTTCGTTGATGCGATCCAGTTCGCCCTGGGCGGCGTTCCATTGCTGGTTCAGGATCGGGTTGCCCGGGGTGGTGCCGACCTGCAGGCGGGCGTTGACGGCGGCGACGGTTCCGTGGAAACGCTGGGAATCCTGCACGGTATCGGTCCGGATGCCCTGCAGGGACTGATTGTGTCGGCCCAGCATGCTCTGCAGTTGGGACAGGTCGCTGCGCAACCCCACCACCTTGTGCCCGACGAAGGTGCCGGTGGCGATTCCGTTGGTCACCCCCGGCGCCTCGAAGGTGCCGGACCCGAGCACGGGCGGTGCCCCCGCCTCGCTCTGGACCGGCGCGGTGGACGGGAACAGGGTGTCCTCGGCGAAAGAACATCCGCCGGCAAGGAGAACCGCG
Source organism: uncultured Rhodospirillaceae bacterium (assembly GCA_903941095.1). GTDB lineage: Bacteria > Pseudomonadota > Alphaproteobacteria > Rhodospirillales > Magnetospirillaceae > Magnetospirillum. The sequence continues at coordinate 28,946 of CAJANN010000082.1, forward strand.
CACAGCGCCGCGGCATGGGTCGTCTTCAGGGCCATTGGGACAGCTTACCTTTTAGTTCGCCAATTCGGATGAAACCCGCCGGGTCAAAAAACAGGTGTTCCGGAGTGGGCAAAGACTTTCCACCCTCGTAATCGGGGCGGATTTTACGCAAACGAGGGTGCCCCTACAAGCCGTATTCGTACCATAGAGGTGCGGAATGTGCGGATTTAGAGGCAATATATTGGGTGAAAAATCGGGGCTTGCATCGATCCGGGGCTTTGTGTATGGTCCGCGCCTCTCCAGCCGACACGCCGGATGGAGAGGGCGAGGCGCCCGTAGCTCAATTGGATAGAGCACCAGACTACGAATCTGGGGGCTGGAGGTTCGAGTCCTTCCGGGCGCGCCATTTTCTCTTAGAGAATTTCTGGGTCTGCCCCAAAGATGGGGGCACCGGGCCGCTTCATCACAGGCCGACCTGTGGCAGATGGCCACAGAGCACGATGCCCCCCTGACCAGCCCGCTGCCCGTCGCGGCAGCCAGTGCCCGGGCCAAAGCACCACCAGCAGCGCCATCATCCGTCGTCCGTCCACTGTTGCTGAACCGGCCATCCAGGCGCGGCAGCAACAGGCTTTCCTGGCCGCCTATGGCCAAGCGCTGTTCCGGGCATCCTATCCGGCCAAGAATTTCAGCAAGGGCGAAGGCCCGCATCGCGTGCCGTAACTATGATGAGCGCAGCTTTGAAGGGAGTGCCCCTGACAGTAGGTATTTGTTCCTATATTATTCCAGGCGATTTGACGGGCGGAGACTTGGTCCATGAGGCCTTCATGCAGGAAGCTGGCGGCTCTGATTTGGTTCGACCGCTTCTCGCCGCGAAAGTCGCGCTCACCGTTGCGGCCCGGCCCCGGCGGATCGCCGCCGCCGTCCTTGGGCTTGAAACTCTTCATCGACGCCCAGGCTTCGATCAGCGTGCCGCCCACCGAGAAATGTTCGTCCGACAGCAAATCGCGGCCTCGCGCCTGCGCC
>CAJANN010000083.1 GCA_903941095.1 uncultured Rhodospirillaceae bacterium
CCACGAATGAGGCCATCGCCCTGCATGGCCGCGACGACGTGGTATTCGTGGATATCCGCGACGTCCGCGAGCTGGAGAGAGAGGGCATGATCCCCGGCGCCTTCCACGCGCCCAGGGGCATGCTGGAATTCTGGGTCGATCCCACCAGCCCCTACTACAAGGAAGTGTTCGGCCAGGCCAAGCGCTTCGTCTTTTATTGCCAGTCGGCGTGGCGCTCGGCCCTGGCGACACGGGCGGTGCAGGACATGGGCCTGGCCCCCGTCGCCCATGTGGAGGGCGGCTTCAGGGCCTGGAAGGAGGCGGGCGGCCCGGTGGGGGCCAAGCCCGAACATAAGAAGGCTTAGCGGGCCGACCCAAGTCAGCCCGCTAAGCCGGGATCACTCCGCCGCGGGCTGGGCCAGTTGGGCCTGGGCCGGCTCGGTGTTGTAGATCTCGGCCCCTTCCTTGACGAATTTCTCGCTCATCTCCGCCATACCCTGTTCGGCGGCAAAGTCGCGCACCTCCTGGCTGATCTTCATGGAGCAGAATTTCGGGCCGCACATGGAGCAGAAATGGGCCAGCTTCGCCCCTTCCGCCGGCAGGTGCTGGTCGTGGAAGGCCAGCGCCTTCTCCGGGTCCAGCGACAGGTTGAACTGATCCTTCCAGCGGAACTCGAAGCGGGCCTTTGACAGGGCGTTGTCGCGCAGCTGGGCGCCGGGATGGCCCTTGGCCAGGTCGGCAGCATGGGCGGCCAGCTTGTAGGTGACGACGCCTTCGCGCACATCCTGCTTGTCGGGCAGGCCCAGATGCTCCTTGGGTGTGACGTAGCACAGCATGGCGGTACCGAACCAGCCGATCATGGCGGCGCCGATGGCGCTGGTGATGTGGTCGTAGCCCGGCGCGATGTCGGTGACCAGCGGCCCCAGCGTATAGAACGGCGCCTCGCCGCACAGCTTCAGCTGCTTGTCGACATTGGCCTTGATCTTGTGCATCGGCACATGGCCCGGCCCTTCGATGATGACCTGGCAATCGTATTTCCAGGCGCGGTGGGTCAACTCGCCCAGGGTCTCCAGTTCGGCGAACTGGGCGGCGTCGTTGGCGTCGGCGATGGAACCGGGCCGCAATCCGTCGCCCAGGGAGAAGGCGACGTCATAGGCGCGCAGGATCTCGCAGATGTCGTCGAAATGGGTATAGAGGAAATTTTCCCGATGATGGGCCAGACACCACTTGGCCATGATCGATCCGCCGCGGCTGACGATGCCGGTGACGCGCCGGGCGGTCAGCGGGATGGTGGCCAGCCGCACCCCGGCGTGAATGGTGAAATAATCGACGCCTTGTTCGCATTGCTCGATCAGGGTGTCGCGGAACACCTCCCAGGTCAGGTCCTCGGCCTTGCCGTCGACCTTTTCCAGCGCCTGATAGATCGGCACGGTGCCGATGGGAACCGGCGAGTTGCGCAAGATCCACTCGCGGGTGGCGTGGATATGCCGTCCCGTCGACAGGTCCATCACCGTATCGGCCCCCCAGCGGATGGCCCAGACCATCTTTTCCACTTCTTCCGACACCGACGACGCCACGGCCGAATTGCCGATATTGGCGTTGATCTTGGTCAGGAAGTTGCGGCCGATGATCATCGGCTCGGCTTCGGGATGATTGATGTTGGCGGGAATGATGGCCCGTCCGCGCGCCACTTCGGAGCGGACGAATTCCGGCGTCACCTGATCGGGGATGTCGGCGCCGAAATCCTCGCCGTCGCGGGCTGCCGCCTCGCGGGCCTGGGCGATGCGCAGATTTTCGCGGATCGCCACATATTCCATTTCCGGGGTGACGATGCCGCGCCGGGCATAGGCCAGCTGGCTGACCGCCGCCCCGCTTTTGGCCCGCAGCGGCCGGCGGCCCTGGCGGTCGAACACCGGCACGGTGATGGTTTCGCCGGGTTTCAGCCCATCATCCTCGGGGCGGTGCGGCCGGCCGGGATATTCCTCGACGTCGCCGCGTTCCAGCACCCAGGCCCGGCGCAGTTCGGCCAGTCCCCGGGTGATGTCCACCGTCACCGCCGGATCGGTGAACGGCCCGGAGGTATCGTAGACGCGGACCGGCGGCTCTTTGGCCGACGGTTCCAGGTCGATCTCGCGCATGGCCACCCGGATGTCGGGGCGCGACCCTTCGACATGTACCTTGCGCGAGCCGGGCAGGCAGCCGGTGGTGACCTTCAGGGCTTCGGGACGATCGGACATCGAAAGGTGCTCCGCTGGGGTCGGGCGGCGAAGCGGAGCGGACGGGCAGCTCCGATCCCTTCGCCGGCATGACCCGGATCAGGTTCAAGGGTCGCCGGCGGCAGGGTCCGGCCTCTCAGCCCCCCGCTTTGGGGCTCCCCTTCGGTTTCAGGCCTGTGACCATGAAACCAAGCGGCCCGCCAAGTCAACCCCACAGACAGCATGGAATTGCCCTGACTTGTGCCATTTCATCACACTTCATGCATTGCCACGCCCGGGCCGATCCCCCGATAGTAAGGGCCGGCGCCGTTCCCCCCCGAGATCCCCGTGGCAGAGATCGACCACAACAGAGCCGTCCGCGAAATCATCCTGGCCCTGAAAGGCCCGGTGGCCGAGGTTTTCCGCAAGCTGGTCCCCGCCTTCCAGGACATCCGGCCGGGCGTCTTCTATGAGTCCGTCATCGCCAATTCCGAGATGCTGCACGGCTGCCTGCTGATCTTCCGCAAGCGCCGCGAGGCCTTTTCGCATCTGCTGGTCGACGCCGACGGCCGCACCGTCAACGACGATTTCGTCCGCCTGCGCTGCGACCGCAGCGTGCACGACATCATCGCCATGATCGTGCGCACCCATGCCAAACAGCATTTCCGCGCCACCCTGGGCGACGACCCCAACGATCCGTCCAGCCGCTCCGGCCGGTTGTATCGGGCGATGAACGAATATCTGATTCACGAATGGCAGGTTCCTCTGGCAGCCAGCTACGCCAGGTTGCCGGTCGACACCGTCGCCAAATTGGGCCCCGCGCTGCTGGATCTTAAAAGCAGCGCCGCCGTCGACGCCGTGGTCACCGCCGTGGCCGCCGCCCCATCGGCCGCGGAGATGTCGGCCGTCCAGGTCTCGGCCCATGCCCCGGCCAACGACACCGCCCCGGCTCTGGAACAGAACGAAGCCGATTTCTGGTGGGAAACCTTGAACGACCCCATTGTGCGCAATGCCCTGGGCAGCATGAGCGAAACCGAGATGAGGGAACTGACCGGCGCCTTCTGCGGCGTCGGCGAAGCGGCCCGCAGCCAATTGCTGACGCCACTGGGATTCTCGCTGCAGCAGGCGGCGGTGGTGTTCACCGCCCTGTACCGCTCGATGGGCCGCGCCACCTTCACCCAGGTCTTGGGCAAGCCGGGCAACCCGGCCGGAATCGCCGACGTCACCAAACGTCTGCAGGCCCGCAACATCAATTCCCGGACCGACCTGAAAAGCCTGCTGTCCGCCACCGAAGCGGCCCTGTCGGTATCCACGCGCGGCGGCAAGGCGGCTGCCCGCCAGCCTTGACGGCTCCCCCCCCGGCCCGGGCCGGCGCTTCATGTCCCAATCCGGCCGGATTTTCATTTGCTCCCTGCGGCAGGTATGTTAACTCTAGAAGAGAATGAGAGTCATTCGCAAACTATAGAGGAACCCCCCATGCGCCTGCCCGTCCGCGTCCTGTGTCTTGCCGCCGCCGCCGTTTTTGCCCCGGCGCTGTCCCACGCCGCCGAGGTCAATGTCTATTCGGCCCGCAAGGATCACCTGATCAAGCCGCTGCTGGACCAGTTCACCCGGGAAACCGGCATCACGGTCAACCTGCTGTCGGCCGGCGAGGATCAGCTGATCGAACGGATGAAGGCGGAAGGCGCCGCCAGCCCGGCCGACATCTTGCTGACCACCGACGTCGCCCGCCTGCACAAGGCCCGGACCGACGGATTGCTGCAGCCGGCGGCCTCGGCCAGGCTGGAAGGCAATGTTCCCGCCCGCTACCGCGACCCGCAGGGCTATTGGTTCGGCCTGTCGGCCCGGGCCCGCGTGCTGTTCTATGCCAAGGACCGGGTGAAGCCGTCCGAACTGTCGACCTACGGAGATCTGGCTTCGCCCCAATGGAAAGGCCGCATCTGCGTCCGCTCGTCGTCGTCGGTGTACAACCAGTCGCTGCTGGCCGGCATCATCGCCGTCGACGGATTGGAAAAAGCGGAAAACTGGGCCAAGGGCGTTGTGGCCAACATGGCGCGCAAGCCGCAGGGCGGCGACCGCGACCAGATTGCCGCCGTTGCCGCCGGCCAGTGCGACGTCGCCATCGCCAACACCTATTATTATGCGGGGATGCTGACATCGGACAAAGCCGACGACCGCGAGGCCGCCGGCAAGGTCGGTCTGTTCTGGCCCGACCAGCAGGGACGCGGCGCCCATATCAACATCTCGGGGGCCGGCGTCACCGCCTCGGCCAAGCACAAGGCCGAGGCCGTCCGCCTGCTGGAATTCCTGTCCGGCCCCGAGGCCCAGAAGGTCTATGCCGAAACCAACCACGAATTCCCGGTCCGGGACGGCGTCCACCCCTCGGCCCTGGTCGCCGGCTGGGGGCCGTTCAAGGCGGAAACCGTTCCCGTCGCCATCCTGGGCGAAAACAACCCGCAGGCAGTCCGGCTGTTCGACCGGGCGGGATGGCGCTAAGCCCCCCTATCCCAGGAAGCGGTCCAGGGTCGCCTCGATTCCGGCCAGATAGCTGCCGCCGAACAGGCGGACATGAACCAGCAGGGGATAGAGCAGGTAAATCTCGCGCCGCTCTTCCCAGAAGCCCGGAGCGATGGGGCTGATTTCATCGTAGCGCCGGAAGAACGGCTGGCCGAAGGTTCCGAACAGGGTGCCGAAGGCCAGCTCGACTTCCGGATGGCCGTAATAAAGGGCGGGATCGATGAAGGCCGCGACGCGACCGTCCCTGACCAGGATATTGCCGCCCCAGGCGTCGCCGTGCAGCAAGGCCGGCTGGGGCGGCTCCTCGATCCAGCGGTCCAGCCGGGCCGCCAGACGCTCGACCCGGTCCATCGTCGCCGCCGGCAGCCGCCCGGACCGCAAGGCCAGCCCGGCCATCGCCAGCAGGCGCCGGTCGCGGAAGAAATCCAGCCAGCGATGGGCCGGATCGTTGCATTGCGGCAGACCGCCGATCGCGGTGTCGCGTTCCATGCCGAAGGAATGCCAGGACAGGGCATGCAGGTCGGCCAGCATCTCGGCGGCGTGGAGCTGGGCGGCATCCGGCATCGGGCCGCACCCGGCCTCGACATATTCCGTCAGCAGCAGATCGTCGTCGCTGTGGACCACCGGCGGCACCGGCAGCCGCGACCGCCGCGCCAAGGTCCGCAGCATCCAGCCTTCCGGCTCCAGCCCAGGCCCCAGCTTGGCGACCACCCGGCCGCCGCCGGCCAGGTCGGCCAGCAGCACCCGCCCCGCCGATCCCCCCGCCAGCGGCCGCAGCCCCACCACCTTGCGGCCGGTGACGCGCTCCACCAGGGGGGCCGGTCCGGGCGTCACCCCAGGCGCGCCCTGAGCAGGCGCAGCACCCCGCGCGACCCGTCCTCGATCATGTCGAGCACCCGCTCGAAACCGTCATCGCCGCCGTAATAGGGGTCCGGGACATCCTGAAGGCCCCAGTCGGGGGCAAACGCCATGAACAGCGCCAGCCGGTCCTCGCGCCCTTTCGGGCACAGCCGCGACAGGATGTCGTGGTGGCTGCGGTCCATTGCCAGGATCAGGTCGAACCGCTCGAAATCGGCGGAACCGACCTTGCGGGCACGCAGGTCGGCCATGTCGATGCCGCGGCGCAGCGCCGCCTCCATCGACCGCGAATCCGGCGGCTCGCCGACGTGGTAATTGTGGGTTCCGGCGGAATCGGCGGCGATGCGGCCGGCCAGCCCTTCGGCGGCGACCATCGACCGGAACACCCCCTCGGCGGTCGGTGAGCGGCAGATGTTTCCGGTGCAGACGAACAGAACATTGATCATGGAACGACCGCATACCGCTTTCCCGGTCCCCCCGCAAGACAAACCGGCTGGATCGAGGCTACGCCTGTGCTTGACTCTTGGCATTGATCAAGGCCTTATGCGCGGCGTTCAATACGGGGAAACCGCAAGATGAGCGCATCCGACGCCGGCGGCCACGGCCACGAGCATTCCCGCAACGTTTTCGCCCTGATGTTCGGCGCCATCGGCGTCGTCTTCGGCGACATCGGCACCAGCCCGCTTTACGCCATGAAGGAAACCTTCGCCGGCCCGCACCCGCTGGCGCTGGACCGGCTGCATGTGTTCGGCGTGCTGTCCCTGGTGTTCTGGGCGGTCACCATCGTGGTGTCCATCAAGTACGTCATCTTCATCATGCGCGCCGACAACAAGGGCGAGGGCGGGTCGCTGGCCCTGCTGGCCCTGGTCGGCCGCGCCGCCCAGGGGCGCCCCGGCCTGTCGGCCCTGGTGGCGGCGCTGGGCATCTTCGCCGCCGCGCTGTTCTACGGCGATTCGATGATCACCCCGGCCATCTCGATCCTGTCGGCGGTGGAAGGCCTGCAGGTGGTCGCCCCGGCGCTGGAGCAATATGTCGTGCCGCTGACCATCGCCATCCTGGTGGTGCTGTTCATGATCCAGCGCCACGGCACCGATACCGTCGGCAAGCTGTTCGGCCCGTTCATGACCCTGTGGTTCACCGTGCTGGCGGTGATGGGGGTGCGCAACATCGGCCTGGCCCCCGAAGTGCTGAAGGCGCTGTCGCCGCATTGGGCCATCCTGTTCCTGATCAATGACGGCTGGATCGGCTTCCTGGCTCTGGGCTCGGTGGTGCTGGCCGTCACCGGCGCCGAGGCGCTGTACGCCGACATGGGCCATTTCGGCCGCCTGCCCATCCGGCTGGCCTGGTATCTGCTGGTGCTGCCGGCCCTGCTGATGAACTATTTCGGCCAGGGCGCCCTGCTGCTGACCAATCCGGCGGCGCTGGAAAACCCGTTCTTCCGCATGGCCCCGGCCTGGGCCGGGGTGCCGCTGCTGCTGCTGGCCACCTGCGCCACCGTCATCGCCTCGCAGGCGGTGATCTCGGGCGCCTTCTCCGTCACCCGCCAGGCCATCCAGCTGGGCTATCTGCCGCGCATGACCATCATCCACACCTCGGAAAAAGAGATCGGGCAGATCTACGTCCCGGTCCTGAACTGGGTGCTGATGCTGTTCGTCATGGCCCTGGTCCTGGGCTTCAAGACGTCCAGCAACCTGGCCTCGGCCTACGGCGTGGCGGTGACCGGCACGATGGTCATCGACGCCACCCTGATCGGCATGGTCATGGTCCTGCTGTGGGGCTGGAAACGCAGCCGCGTCTTCGCCCTGGTCGGACTGTTCCTGATCATGGATCTGGCCTTCTTCCTGGCCAATTCCACCAAGATCCCGCATGGCGGCTGGTTCCCGCTGGCCATCGGACTGGTGGTCTTCGTGTTCCTGACCACCTGGAAGCGCGGCCGCGTCCTGCTGATGGGACGCCTGTCCAAGGACGCCATGCCGGTCGAAGACTTCCTGGCCTCGCTGTCCGACCGGGTGGCGCGGGTTTCCGGCACGGCGATCTTCCTGACCGGCACCAAGGAAGGCATTCCCCTGGCCCTGCTGCACAACCTGAAGCACAACAAGGTGGTGCACGAGCGGGTGGTGATCCTGACGGTGATCATGGAGGAAAGCCCGTTCGTCGCCGCCGAGCGACGGCTGGAGCATGAAATCCTGGCCCCCGGCTTCCAGCGCCTGGTCCTGCGCTTCGGCTTCATGGAAGATCCGAACATCCCGAAGACGATGGCCCATGCCCGCACCGAGCAGTTGGGCTTCTTCTACGAACCGATGTCCATCAGCTATTTCCTGTCGCGCGAGACCATCATCCCGTCCACTCAGCCGGGCATGCCGATCTGGCGCGAACAGCTGTTCGCCTGGATGGCGCGGTCGGCCACCAGTGCGATGGACTTCTTCCAGCTGCCGTCCAACCGTGTGGTCGAACTGGGCAGCCAGGTGGAAATCTGAAGCCGGTCAGCGGTTCCTGGCGTGGTAATCCGGGTTGGGCATCATGTCCAACCCGTGCGCCATGCGGTTGGTGTAGTTGAAGAAGCCGACCACGTCGCAGATGTCGAAGATGTCTTCGTCGGAAAAGCCGGCGGCGCGCAGCCCGTCGCGGTCGGGCTCGCCGATATCGTGGGGGGCTTCGGTCAGCTTCCAGGCGAAATCCAGCATGGCCCGCTGCCGGGCCGGCAGTTCGGCCACCCGGTAGTTCATCACCATCATCTCGCCCAGTTGCGGGTCGCCCGACAATTCGCGCACCGCCTGGCCGTGCGCCACCAGACAGTAATAGCAGCGGTTGGCCGACGACACCGCCACGGCGATCATCTCGCGCTCCAGCTTCGACAGGCCGGACTCGCCCAGCATCAGCTCGTTGTAGAAGCGCGAAAAGGTCGCCAGCTTGGCCGGCCGCGCCGTATAGGCCAGCAGGACGTTGGGGACCATGCCCAGCTTCTCCCGGCACTTGGCGAAATACCTGGCGGTGTCGGCATCATGGCTTTCCGCCGCGGGCAGCGGGATGCGGACGACATGATCGGGCTGGGGCATGGTCTTATCCTTGTTCGGGAGTGTCGGCCAGACACATCATGGTGGCCAGCATGGTGGCGACGATGCGCCGCTCGCCCGCGGTCTCGCCGAAGACGTCGGCGCGGACCACGGTCAGGGTGCGGCCGGGCTTCATGACTTCGGCAACCGCCACCAGCCGTTCGCCGGCCGCCGGATTGAGCAGGTTGATCTTCAGTTCGCTGGTCAGCACCGACGAACGTGCCGGCATCAGCGAAAAGGCGGCATAGCCGGCGGCGGTGTCGGCCAGGGTGGTGGTCACCCCGGCATGCAGATAGCCGTGCTGCTGGCACAGGTCGCCGCGCCGGTCCACGGCCAGTTCGCACCGCCCCGGCTCCAGGGCGGCGATGCGTACGCCCAGGGTGGTCATGAAGGTCTGGCGGGCGAAGCTGTCCTGGACCTGCCGTCGCCAATCCGGATTCTTGGGGGTGAAGGCGGTCATCAGTTGCTCATCAGCACCGGCAGGGTCATGTGCTTCAGCACATAGCGGGTGCCCGACCCGCGCAGCCGCGACAGGCCGTATTGTCCGTGCGCCCCCATCACCATCAGATCGGCCCCCAGGTCGCAGGCCCGCGACAGCAGCATGTCCATCTTGCCGATATTTTCGTCGGGCAGATGCTCGCCCTCGGTCGAGACGCCGTTGGCGCGCAGATGGTCGACGATGTCCACCGACGGCATGGTGGACAGGACCTCGATGTTGGACTCGGCGTTGCGCGGCCGCATCGACAGCACCGTCACCGCCTTGGCGCCCTGCAGCAGCGGCATGGAATCGTGGACGGCCCGGGTGGCCTCGCGTCCGGCGTTCCAGGCGACCACCACCCGTTCGGCGATGCTGGGGCTGGTGACGGCATAGGGCAGCACCAGAACCGGACGGCCGCAATTCAGGATCACCTGTTCGACCAGATCGTCGGGAACGAAGCAGGATCTGGCGTCGAACTGCCCCATCACCACCAGATCGAAATAGCGCGAACAGAACACCGCTTCGGCTTCGACCATGCTGGCCTCGCCATGCGGCAGTTGCCACCAGCGGGTCTCGATTCCGCTGCCGGCGGTGACCGCCGCGAACAGCTCGGCGGCGGCGGCCTGGGCCTGACGCAGATGGTCGCTGGGCTGGCGGGCCATCGCGCTGGTGCGCTGCGGGTCGATGCGGGCGAACAGGCCGGTCAATCGGGCACCCATGCGCTTGGCAAGGCCGGCTGCGGTTTCGACAAGAATGCGGGACCGTTCGCCGCCATCCAGGTGAACCAGGATATCCTTCATGACACGCACTCCCTCTCAATCCGCCAGCAGGGCGCGGGCGATCACCAGACGCTGGATATCGCTGGTGCCTTCGTAGATTTGGCATACCCGGACGTCACGGTAAATCCGTTCCACCGGAAAATCGGCCAGATAGCCATAGCCGCCCAGGGTCTGAATGGCGGCGGAACACACCGCCTCGGCGGCCTCGCTGGCCAGCAGCTTGGCCATGCAGGCTTCCTTCAGGCAGGCGATGCCGGCGTCGCGCAGGGTGGCGACGTGCAGCACCATCTGCTCGGCGGCCTCGACGCGGGCGGCCATGTCGGCCAGCCGGAAGGCCACCGCCTGATGCTCGGCGATGGGCTTGCCGAACTGGCGGCGCTCCTTGGCATAGGCGACGGCATGCTCCAGCGCGGCGCGGGCCATGCCCACCGACTGGGCGGCGATACCCAGCCGGCCGCCTTCCAGGTTGGCCAGGGCGATCTTCAGCCCCTCGCCTTCCCGGCCCAGCAGGCAATCGGCGGGAATGCGCATGTCCTCGAAGGAAATGGCGCAGGTGTCCGAGGAATGCTGCCCCAGCTTGTCCTCGATCCGGGCCACCGTCCAGCCGGGGGTGTCGGTGGGCACCAGGAAGGCGGAAATGCCCTTCTTGCCGGCCGCCGGGTCGGTCACGGCAAAGACGATGCCGACCTTGGCGTTCTTCCCCGAGGTGATGAACTGCTTGGTGCCGTTCAGCACGTAATGGGCGTTGCCGTCCTTGACGGCGCGGGTCCGGATGGAGGCGGCGTCGGACCCGGCTTCCGGCTCGGTCAGGCAGAAGCAGCCGATGGCCTCGCCCCGGGCCATCGGCTTCAGGAAGCGTTCCTTCTGCTCGGGCGAGCCGTAATCCAGCACCGGCTTGCAGCACACCGAGTTGTGCACGCTCATGATGGTCGAGATGGGGCCGTCGCCGGCGGCGATTTCCATGATGGCGGCGGCGTAGGAGACGTAATCCGTCCCGGCGCCATCCCACTCGGGCGGGACCACCATTCCCAGAAAGCCCAGCCGGCCCAACTCGGCCAGTTCCTCGGCGGGAAAGCGGTGCTCGCGGTCGCGCAGGGCGGCGCCGGGCGCCAGACGGTCACGGGCGAACTGCCGGGCCGTCTCGCGGATCAGACTTTGTTCTTCCGACAGGATCATGCGATCAGCTCCAGCCCGACGGCGGTGGCCTCGCCGCCGCCGATGCACAGCGAGGCGACGCCGCGCTTCAGCCCGCGCTTCTTCAGGGCGCCCAGCAGCGTGACCATGACCCGGGCGCCCGAGGCGCCGATGGGATGGCCCAGGGCGCAGGCGCCGCCATTGACGTTGACGATGTCGTGGGCCAGGGACAGATCGTGCATGGCGGCCATCGTCACCACGGCGAAGGCCTCGTTGACCTCGTACAGATCGACGCTGCCGGCCGTCCAGGCCAGCTTGTCCAGCAACGACCGGATGGCGAAGACCGGAGCGGTGGTGAACAGGTTCGGCGCATGGGCGAAGGTGGCGTGGCCGCACACCGTGGCCAGCGGAACGGCCCCCAGCTTTTCGGCGGTCGAACGGCGCATCATCACCAGGGCGGCGGCGCCGTCCGAAATGGACGATGAATTCGCCGCCGTCACCGTGCCGCCCTCGCGGAAGGCCGGCTTCAGGGTGGGAATCTTGTCGGGATTGGCCGCCTTGGGCTGCTCGTCCTCGGAGACCACCACCTCGCCCTTGCGGCCCTTGACGGCGACCGGGGCGATTTCCGGGGCGAAGGAACCGTCGCGGGTGGCGGCCAGCGCCCGGCCCAGCGAGGCGATGGCGAAGGCGTCCTGCGCCTCGCGGGTGAAGCCATAGGACTGGGCGCATTCCTCGGCGAAGGTGCCCATCAGCCGGCCCTTGTCGTAGGCATCCTCCAGACCGTCCAGGAACATGTGGTCCAGCACCCGCCCATGCCCCATGCGATAGCCGCCGCGGGCCTTGTCCAGCAGATAGGGGGCGTTGGACATGCTTTCCATGCCGCCGGCCACCATCACCCGCGCCGAACCGGCCAGCAGCAGGTCGTGGGCGAACATCGCCGCCTTCATCCCCGACCCGCACATCTTGTTGATGGTGGTCGCCCCGGCGGCATCGGGGATGCCGGCGCCGCGGCCGGCCTGCCGGGCCGGGGCCTGGCCCTGGCCGGCGGGCAGCACGCAGCCCATGATCACCTCGTCCACCGCGTCGGCGGAAACGCCGGATCGGTCCAGCGCCGCCTTGATGGCGACGGAACCCAGCCGGCTGGCGGCCAGGGACGACAGCTCGCCCTGGAAGCCGCCCATCGGGGTACGGGCGAAACCGGCGATGACGATGGGATCGGTGGTCATGGGAAAACGCCCCCTTACTGCATGTTGATGATGATGGTCTTCTTGTGGGTGAAGTGTTCCAGCATGGATTCCAGCGACGCCTCGCGGCCCAGGCCCGACGTCTTGACGCCGCCGTAGGACAGATTGGGCTGCACCACCAGATTCTGGTTCACCTGCACGAAACCGGCCTCCAGGCGGCGGGTGGCATCCATCGCCGTCTTCAGGTCGCGGGTCCAGATGGTGGCGGCCAATCCGTATTCGCTGTCGTTGGCCTGTTCGATGACGCTGTCGAAATCGCTCCACCGGATGACGCAGCAGACCGGACCGAAGATCTCCTCGCGGGCGATGCGGTCGTCGTTGGTCACGCCGGTGAAGATGCGCGGCTGCACGAACAGCCCCTTGGCCAGCTTCGGGTCGGTCGGCATGGCCGAACAGGCCAGTTCCCGGGCGCCCTTGGTGTCGCGGCCCAGGCCGATATAGGACTGCACCCGCTCGAACTGGCCGGTAGAGATGATGGTGCCGATGTCGGTCTTCTCGTCCAGCGGATCGCCCATCACCATCGCGTCGACCTTGGCCTTCAGGGCGGCGACGAAGGAATCGTGGATGCTGTCGTGGACGAAGATGCGCGAGGCGGCGGTGCAGCTTTGCCCCTGGCGGGTGAAGCGCATGCCGGCGACGGCGCCGGCCAGGGCCTTGTCGATGTCGGCGTCGGCGCAGACGATCATCGGGCTTTTGCCGCCCAGTTCCAGCGTCACCGGGATCAGCTTCTCGGCGGCGGCCTTGTAGACGATGCGTCCGGTTTCGACCGAGCCGGTGAAGCTGACCTTCTTGACGTCGGGATGGGCCACCAGCGGCGCGCCGCATTCCGGCCCGAACCCGGACAGGATGCTGAAGACGCCCGGGGGCAGCACCGAATTCATGATCTGGGTGACGCGCAGCACGGTCAGCGGCGATTCCTCGGCCGACTTGACCACCACGGAATTGCCGGCCACCAGAGCGGCGGCGGCCTTCATGGCCATCAGCAGCAGGGGGACGTTCCACGGGATGATGGCGGCGACCACGCCGACCGGCTCGCGCACGGTCATGGTCATCATGTCGGGATGGAAGGGCACGGTCTCGCCCTTCAGCTCGCTGCCCAGCCCGCCGAAGAAGGTGAACATGTCGGCCAGCACCCCGGCCTCGACCCGGCTTTCGGTGCGCAGCGCCTTGCCGGTCTCCAGGGCGATCAGGCGGCCCAGTTCCTCGACATGGCCGGCCAGCACGCGGCCGCATTCGGCCACCAGCTTGCCGCGGGTCCGCGCCGGCTGCTTGGCCCAGGCCTTCTGGGCGTCCTTGGCGGCGGCGACGGCGGCATCGACGTCGGCGCAATCGCCGAAGGGCGCGGCGCCGATCTCGTCGCCGGTGGCGGGGTTGACCACCGGGAAGGTCTTGCCGGACATCCCGTCCCGGAAGGCGCCGCCATAGAAATGCTTGCCCGACAGGGCGCGGGCCAGGGCGAAGGGATCGAGGTTCGGGGTCAGGTCGAGGGTCATGAACTTTCCTTTCCTTTTCCTCCGTCATGCCCGGATCCGATCCGGGCATCCACGGGCAACGGCTGGACCGCCGGGTCTGGCCCGGCGATGACGGAATACGCTATCGCTTGTCGTCGATGACCTTGCCGTCGTTGGGCAAGGCGCCGGGCGGATGGAACTGCACCCGCCCCTTCAGTTTGCACACCGCCTGGATGGATGCGGCGATGGCGGCGCCGTCGCCGTCGCCATTGGTCTCCACATGCAGGGTCATGGCGTCGGACTCGCCGTCCTTTTCCACCACCAGCCGGGCGCGCAGGATGCCGGGATGGCGCCCGGCCACCTCGGCCACCTGGCGGGGATGCACGAACATGCCCTTGACCTTGGTGGTCTGGTCGGCGCGGCCCATCCAGCCCTTCAGGCGCATGTTGGTGCGCCCGCACGGCGAGCCGCCGGCCAGCACCGCCGACAGGTCGCCGGTGGCGAAGCGGATCAGCGGATAATCGGGGTTGAAGCTGGTGACCAGCACCTCGCCGACCTCGCCGTCGGGAACCGGGTCTCCGGTGCCGGGGCGGACGATCTCGACGATGACGCCCTCGTCGACCACCAGCCCGTCCCGGGCCGCCGTCTCATAGGCGATCAGCCCCAGATCGGCGGTGGCATAGGCTTGCAGCGCCTCGACGCCCAGATCCTTCAGCGCCTGACGCAACGGCGGCAGCAACGCCTCGCCCGAGACGCAGGCCTTGGTCAGGCTGGCATGGTTCCAGCCCATTTCCCGGGCCTTTTCCAGGATGGTCTTCAGGAAGGACGGCGTACCGGAATAGCCGGCCGGCTTCAGGTCGGCGACGGCGCGGGCCTGCAGTTCGGTATTGCCGATTCCGGCCGGGAACACCGGGCAGCCCAGCGCATGGGCGCCGGTCTCGAACATCACCCCGCCGGGGGTGAAATGATAGGAAAAGCAATTGTGCAGCAGGTCGCCCTTGCGGAAACCGGCGGCCCACAAGGCCCGGCCGATGCGCCACCAGTCGGTGCCCTTGCCTTCGGGATCGTAGATCGGCCCCGGCGAGGCGAAGACGCGGTACAGGCCGGACGCGGCGGTGGCGGTCAGCCCGCCGAACGGCTGCGCCGCCCCCTGCAGGTCGGTCAGATCCGACTTGCGGGTGACCGGCAGCCGGGCCAGCGCGGCACGGTCGGTCACCGCCGCCGGATCGATTCCGTCCAGCAGGCGGGCGAAATGCGGGGCCTTGGCCCTGGCATGGGCCACCTGCCCCGGCAGGGCCGCGAACAGGGCGGCATCGCGGGCATCGGCCGACCGGGTTTCCAGGGTGTCGAAGAAGTCTGTCGTCGTCATCGTCTGTCTTTCGTCGTCACCGGGCCTGACCGGCGGGGTCACAGCCACCGCTTGCGCCGCTTGTAGGATTTCAGGTTCTTGAAGGATTTCCGTTCCTTGTCGCCGCCCAGATAGAATTCCTTGACGTCCTCGTTGTTGACCAGATCGTCCTTGCTGCCGTCCATCACGATCTTGCCGGATTCCATGATGTAGCCGTAATCGGCCACCTTCAGCGCCATGCGGGCGTTCTGCTCGACCAGCAGAATGGTCATTCCCAGATCTTTGTTCAACTGTTCGATGATTCCGAACACTTCCTTGACCAGCAAGGGGGACAGGCCCATCGACGGCTCGTCCAGCAGGATCATCTTGGGCCGGGCCATCATGGCGCGGCCGATGGCCAGCATCTGCTGCTCGCCGCCCGACAGATAGCCGGCCATGCCGGTGCGTTCCTTCAGACGGGGAAAATAGGAATAGACCAGATCGATGTCGTCGCGGATGGCGGCCGCCCCGTCCCGGCGGGTGAAGGCGCCCAGCCGCAGGTTCTCGCCCACGGTCATGTCCTCGATGATGCGCCGG
>CAJANN010000084.1 GCA_903941095.1 uncultured Rhodospirillaceae bacterium
AATAGGCGTAAACTTCATTTGCCTAATCCCCCCCTCGCATGGCTTCCCCTATCGTCGTCACCAAGATCGATCAGGACAAGCTTGTCGTCACCCAGGCGAACAAGCTGGCCGAAGCCAGCTACACCATGTCGCTGGAGGAAATCCTCCTTGTTCTTGTTGCAGATGGTTCGCTCCAGAACCTCGGCGTACCATTGCTCGGATATCTGCCTGAAGGTCTTCTGATCAAGGGGGATGCCGAACTCTTCGGCGAAGCGAAGTCGGTCGAGATGACGCTCGGCGACGCGCCCGGCCTCGACGGAATCGGCAGTCTTGGTCGAGAAGCGATCCACCTTGCGGTCAGGGCGGGTGACCGAGGCATGCCAGATATCAGATTTGCTGTCGCCGCGCCGGTATAGGCGGATGGCGCCGCCCTTGATGGTAAAGCCGTCGCGTTCGAAATTCCCCATGCCGAACCCCTAAATGCCGTCTTCGGGCGGGCCGGGCGTGTGAGTCTGTGAGTCACACGCCGCCGGGGACAGGCAATATTCACGGATTGTACCCGTGTTTACCCCCTTTGGGAAGGTGTGTGAGTGCCTGTGAGTCGGGGCAAGGGCGCTCAATTTGAGCCCCTGTCGTCTGCTAACTATTTGTTTTTTCCTAGGGAAAAATGGTGCCGGCGAGAGGACTTGAACCCCAGACCCGCGCATTACAAAAACTTTAGGCGGCATGCTAATGACTTGTTATCGCACATATAAATCAGCCGTTTTGGCCTATGCGAATTGAACCGCGCTTTCGCATGGCTGATCGTAGCGGGAACATCGGGGGAACAACAACTGCTGCTCGGCATGCGACCCGCGCATTGTAAATGCGCAGGTCGCCCAGCCTTCCCGAGGGGCGCCCCTTACAGACCGGCTGCCTTTCGTAGCGTCTCATTGACCCGAGATTGCCAGCCCTGCCCACCGGCCCGCAGGCGCTCGACCAGGTCGGCGTCCAGCCGAAGGGTGACCGGCACTTTGGGGGCATCCTTCGGCGGGCGACCGCGTCGGACCAGCTTGCCGTCAAGGTGCTCGTCGGCCTGCTCGAAGAACGCGTCCGTCAGCTCGGGGATTTCCTCGTACTCGACGGGCTGGATAGCGTGGGCGTCAACCTTGCCCAAGTCGCTCCCCAAGGCGCGCTTGTTCCCGTTCATTGGCTTTCCTCATCGAAATGATGCGACGATCCTCGCCGCGAGGCGTCCAGACCACGATCACCATGCGCCCGGCGAGCTCACCCACGGTGATGATGCGCTGCTCGCCGTAGTCCTGGCGGTCATCCGCGAAGTCCAGGGTCCGCCCGGCAAAAATCTCGGCCGCGTCGGCGAAATCCAAGCCCCGATCCCGCAGGGTCGCGTCTCGCTTGGCGGCATCGAAGGTGATCTTCATCGGTATTAATGTACATACGATAAAGCCGCCGGTCAAGTTTTTTGTATGTACAACAATGGGTCGGCTTGCGAGGCGTGCCGTCTAGATCTTGAACGGCAGCATGCGGTCATAGAGGGCCGTCTTGCGGAAAAGCTTGGGCTGTCGCCAGTCGTCGTTGGCGGCGGCCTGCTTCTCCTCCATCAGTCCGAACCAACAAAGATAGCGCAGCACCCTCGCCTTGAAGGCCCCGACCGGCTGGCCGGGCCAGCGGGGGTTGAGGGCTTCATCGCTGGGCATGCTGACGCTGCGCATCAGGGCGTCTTCGGGTCGCCAGTCATCGCAGAACTGGCCGATCAGGTAGAGGATCAGCGAAATCTGCCACGCAAAGAATTCCTTCAGGTCGTAGCGATCCAGATAGGCGGGGTTGTAGCGGGTGAACGTTGTCGTGAACAATATGGCCTGCAGCCGGCCCGCCGCATCGTCGGCGAGCAACGCCTTGCCCTTCTTGGTCAGCTTGATGAAGCCCTTCTCGGTGCGGGCCAGACCAGCCAACCTGAGCACCGCATGCAGGTACAGGGCGGGGGTGTAGTCCTGCTCGTTGACCACCTTGTTCATGTGGCGGACATCGGCGGGGTCGTAGCCCTGCCACTGAAATCGATCCACCAGGAACTCGACCAATTTGCGGTTGAGATTGCCCTTGGCGGTCAGCTTGGCGCCGGCACCGTCCAACTCCGCCATCAGGATGCGCGCATTCGGCACCACGCTGGTGGCGGCGAGATCAGCGAAGGACAGAGCCTCGCTCAGCCGGCAAGGACCGGCGCCATCCAGTTCGTCATGGATCAGGGCGGTCATCTGCGCTTCGGTGAATTGGACGAGCCCGGTGGACATGGTAGCCTTCTTGTGGTCGGCAACAGTACCGAGCATCCAGTGCCGCATCAACCGCCCGACGCCCGTAGACGGCCCGCCCACCCCACCGCTATAGCAGCGCAACGGGCACCTCGCCCATTCCGGACACGTGCCCACGCAACTGCGAGGGCCACATGGACCAAGCCTCAAAGATCGCCGATCTCAACGACAAGTTGCGCCGCCACCACATCGGCGGTCGGGTGATGATCACCCAGGGCATTCAGACCCTCGACCAGGACGCCATCGCGGAGATTGTCGCCGCCGTCGCCGCGTTCTCCGACTTTACGCCGGACAACGATCCGTACCATGAGCACGATTGCGCCGTGATGACCGTCGGCGAGCATCGCATCATCTTCAAGATCGACGCCTACGACCGCGAAATGACATTTGCGTCGCCCGACCCGGCGGACCCGACTGTGACCGCCCGCGTCCTCCTAATCATGCTGGCCGAAGAATACTGAGCGGAAGGCCGAACCGTCGCCAAACGGATGAACTTACATAATGTAAGTTCTTTGCCAGGCCACCAGTTTGGAGAACAATCGCCGCGATTATCCAGCTTTGGAGGGGGCTTTGATGGACGGCGGAAACACGGCGGCGGTCGGATTTGATGATGCCTTGAAGGAGGTCGAGACCATCGTCGCGACGTTCAACACGGCCAGCGGAGACGAGCGCAAATCCCAAAAGGCTAAGAACACCGCCCTCTACGCCGCCCTCGACCGTGCCTTCCAGTTCCACTGCGCATGGAAGGACAGCGAGGCCTACGGCAGCCTGCTTGAACAGCGCAAGATCATCACCACGACCAACCGCAAGAACGTCAGCGAGTATCTGCCCACCATCTGAGGGACCGCAACGGGGAAATGGACCGCCACAGTTTCAGCGCCCCCATCGGCAAGCCGGACTTCTCAACCGAACTCACCATTGGCGTCGGCGAGATGCTGGCGGCGATAGGCGCAGTGAAGGCCCTTGCCGGTGACGGCACCGTCACTGTGTCGCTGGTGGACAAGGTCATGCGGGTTCGCGGCGAGGCCGAGGGCAATGCCGCCGAGGTGTTCATCCCGTCGTATGTGGGTGAGGGGCGGTATGCGGAGATGACGAAGTTTTAACAGCCGATAAGCTGAACGCCCCTATTCGCGGTACAACAAAGGAGAAACCGGGGCATCATCGTCGGCGTAATAGCTTTCAAAATGCTCTTCGGCCTTGGTCGCCATAGCCTCATCCATCAGGTGCTGCCGTGCGATACGGTCAGCCAGTTCGGCGTCACCACTCCCTCTTGCTGTCTGTGCCGCCCGTTGCGCAGTACGTCTCAGGACCAACGCTCCATGCCCGTCGCCACGACGGTAGAGCCCCGCAGCCTCTGCCTTACACGCCGTGTCATAGGCGCCAAGCTGATCGCCGCAAGCATACTGAAGCCGAACTTCATCATCAAAATTTGATCGGAGCGCATCATCCCTTAGAGATGTGACCCAGGCCATCTGCTTGGCGAACAGTTCCTGGACAAGATCCCTTTGTTCGTCACGGCTCATGATCGCATCCAGGTGCTGGCGTAAGACCGTGCCTCTCCCAGTTCCAAAGTCGCTCTGGAACCCGTCGAGGCCGACGAAAAATGAACACGCCGTTGTGGCGTGATGATTTCGAAGGTCCATAACGAACGCCTTAACCTCCGTCGGATAGGCAGCCGGCGCCAGAAGCCGAATGAAATTCAGCGCCAAATATCGCAATTGGATGGTGTTTTCCCGGTGAAGGCCATGGGGAGCCATCAGCTCGCGGTAAGCCTGGACAATGAGGCGGTCGTTTGCCTCGGAAAATAAGGGGTGTCCGGCAAGCCGCGCCAATTCCACAGGATCTTCAACCCAACCATGTTGTGGTTGCCACGCCTTCGGAGCCCGCCCCAGACGTGCCTGAACCCGATCATAGAGGACGCTGTCCATAGAGTAGTATGGGTCACAGCGCCAGCCAGCCTCCTGGACCACCAAGGACAATACATCTAGCCGAAGTTTGCGGAGCGAACCGAAATCCGCAGACCAGCGTCTGGCTTCGGCTTCATATCGGCTCGTCTCTGGCAACAAGGCCAACGCCTTAAGGCATGTTGCAAAGACCTGCCCTCGGAGGTCGCTCGACCGACCGGCATGCTCAGATGCCATCATCTCCCAATGGGCCTCGGCTGCACTCAGTGCATCGGCCTCTGCGCCCATTAAGCCATAGTGAAGAGCGCTTCTGCCTTCTTGAGCCGATAACGCCATCAATAGGCGCGACTTCTGAAACCAGAGGCCGGGGTGATCGGGAGCCTGTTCAAGGGCCTGTTCCAGGAGAGTGTCGGCGACCTTCAGCGCGCCAAGCTGAATATAATGCTCGACGACACGGCAAACAGATTCCGGGGTGCCTTCCTGAAAGCCATCGGATTTGCGAATATCCTCAATGAAGCGGAGCAACTGCAATGGGCCGCCGGCAGGAGTCTCGGTCCGTGATTTGCCAAAAGTTGCTGGTCGCATCAGCGATGCGAGATCAACGGCATCTAGAGGCATGCCAGAAGAGAGAATTTCCTTAAGTTCCCCGAAGCATGGAGCGGCATTGCCATAGAGCGTCGCCAACAGGCTGATCTCGGCTTCCCTCGCTTCAAGGGCTCTTCCGAGCGTTGAAGGGGCAAGCCCTATGCCACCCAACAAGGGGCGAATGTCCTTACGGCGCAGGCCAAACGCCAATTGAAGAATGGCGACATTCTTGAGTAACTTGGGATTTCGCCACGCCTCATCGGACGCCCCATCAAAAGCCGAGGCAACCTGCTTGATCCACGCCTCGGTTTCCGGAATTCCGGCCGAGTGCAAGGCCATCCGTATCAAGGATCGCTGCGAGTTGGGGTTCTCTTTGTTTTTTCCAACCATTTCTGCCTCTCGGTGAGAAATAGGGAGCCGCTGGGGCGGCCCCCTTTTTCCCGGTCATGCCTTGCTGGAGCCGCCGTTGGTTGCTGCGGCGCTTTGAGCGCGAGCAGCAAAGCTGTCCGAGGAAACTTTGCCGTTGCCGGACTTGGCGGTTGAACTCTGGATGCGCGCCGCTGCCGCCGCATTCATCGAGGACTTCCCTGATCCGTTGGATGTGCCCTTAGCCATGATTTGTGCTCCTGTGGAATGCCTCGGCAAGGTCGCCTCGACAATCCTCAGTCTGCTTCTGGAAATTTTTCCAACAACAAAAAATTGACGGCACCCGAATGACTGCATTCTTGCTTGTGCGCCTCTTGTAGGCCTTGTGAAAAATGCGCCATGATGATCTGAACTCACCTCAGGTAAGTTGCCAGCCTCCCAGTGCGAGTACAAGGTATGGCCGTGTCGTTCGCGTGGTTACCAGTGGGCCGTGACGAACTGGCAAGGGCCTTCGTCATCGTTCTTTATCCCATCCTTTGGGTGTTGGCCCACAAGGCGGCGGTGGCAATGAACGCTGGCCCCGGCGTCAGCACATGGTATCCGCCCGCTGGCCTCACCTTCGCCTTCCTGCTCATTTTTCCCCGCTTCTGGCCCCTGGCCTATGTTGGCATCGGCATCGTGGTGCTGCTGGGGCCATACGCGACGACGAGCCCCGGCGCGGTGCTGTCGTGGCTGATCCCACCCACGGGCTACGTGGTCGGCGTGGCGCTGTTGCGGCGCATGCTGGGGGAGACGCTCGACCTCAGCCGACAGGCCCATATCCACCGCTTCATCGCTGCCTCGCTCGCCACCCCGGCGGCGGTGGCTGCGATCAACGTTCTCAACTTCTGTGCCGATGGGGCAATCCCGTGGTCGGATTACGGGTCAATGGTGGCGCGCTTCTTCATCGGCGATGCGCTGGGCATCGTCACCCTCGCTCCGACGTTACTGCTGCTGAACCGTCCGTGGCGCACAACTGTCCGGCATCGCCATTTTGGCGCCCTGGTGATCGGGCTGCTGGCCGCTGGGCTGATCCTCTATCTGGAGGTGGCCGAACTGCTGTTGGGGAGCGACCAGGGCCGCTTCTCCTATTTCGTCATGTTGCCTGTGGCGTGGAACGCCGTCGCCTTCGGTGTGCTGGGCGCGGCGCTGTCCACCTTGCTCGCCAATGTCTCGATCACGCTGGCAAGCCTGCTCGATCCCGATCAGCAAGTTCTGGCTGGCGCGCCCTATTTCATGCTGTCCATGGGCTATCTCAGCCTGATCATCGCCGGTGCGGTGGAGGATCGCGAAGGGGCGTTGCGGCGTTTGCGTCGTCAGGAAGCCACCCTGGATAAGGCCTATCTCCACTTCACCACCAGTGAAACTGCGTCCAAGCTGGCCCATGAAGTCAATCAGCCGCTGGGCTGCGTCTTGACCTATGTGCAGGGGCTGCACGCGTTGGCGCAGCGCGGCGCCGTCGATATCGACGAACTGCCTCAACTGACTGAACGCATCGGCCGTGAGGTGCTGCGGGTGCGCGAGATCATCTCTGCCAACCAGTCGCGCATAGACCAAGCGACGGGCAAGCGCGAACTGCTGTCGTTGAGCGCCGTCCTGGGCGACGTGCTGCCGCTGTTGCAGCAGACCTGCGACGACAACGGCGTCATCGCCAACATGGACGTTATGGGGTGCGCGGCCAATGTGGTGGGCGACCGCGCCACCCTGCAGCAATTGACGGTGAACCTTGTCCGCAATGCCTGCGAGGCCATGGCCGCGACCCCCGCGAGCGAGCGCCGTTTGCGGGTCGAGACGCGGGACGCGGACGGCAAGGCCATCCTGGCGGTGCGCGACAGCGGCCCCGGCTTTCCCGACGAGATCATCCAGGCGGGCCACGCCCTGTTCGCCTCAACCAAGCAGAGCGGCAGCGGTTTCGGGCTGCCCATCGCGCGAGCGATCTTGATGGCCCATGGCGGCGACCTGGGCATCGCCAACAACGATCACGGCGGCGCATCGGTGACGTGCTGGCTGCCCATTGCAGCCGAGGCGTAGCCATGCACCGGAACACACCCTGTCAATCGGCGTCGAAAATTGACCCCCCTTGAACCCCGCATCGGCGTCCACTTTTGACCCCCCCCCAGTTGGTGGAATAGCTGGTTGTCC
>CAJANN010000085.1 GCA_903941095.1 uncultured Rhodospirillaceae bacterium
CGCGTCGGTTGCTGCGCATCTGGATAAACTGTCGGAAAACCCGTCTTATCGCGTCGCTCCGACGTCCAGCTCGCTCACCTTTTGAACGAAGGAGAGGGCGGCCGGAGGCGTTGGTGGTGGCGGTGCGACATCGACTCGCCATTGTGCTTCTCCCTCGATAAGGGCCGGAGCATAATTCGTTGACCCAGTGTCCAGTTCGGTCACCTTGGCGCTTGATAGTTTGCCGTGTGATGGCACAAGGAGTGGGGTGGGTAATGCCGCAACAAAATGAAGCCATGGCGGCAACCCTAGAGGCCACAGGGGACTACCGCATTCTCCGGCGGATGCAGCCGCGGCGGCACCTACTGGATAAGGATGGCAGCAAAACGCGCCTGGGCATCCTAATCGACCTGGAGACAACCGGCCTGGACGCGACCCGGGACGAAATCATCGAGATGGCGCTCGTGCCTTTCGAATATGGGCTCGACGGACGCATATTTGAGGTGCGTGAGGCCTTCAGTGCCCTGCACCAGCCGTCCAAACCCATCCCGCCGGAAATCACCAAGATAACCAGCATCACAGATGAGATGGTTGCCGGGAAGACCATCGACCCTGCGGAGGTCGCGGCGTTCGTTGCGCCTGCTGCACTGATTATCGCCCATAATGCCGGGTTCGACAGGAAGTTCGCCGAGCGCTTCTGCGAGACCTTCACCACCAAGCCGTGGGGCTGCTCCCAGAGCCAAGTAAACTGGAAGTCTGAGGGCTACGAGGGAACGCGGCTGGGCTATTTGCTGGCTGGGTGCGGTCTGTTCCACAACGGCCACCGCGCTACCGACGACTGTTTGGCCACCATTGAGATTTTGGCCAGACCGCTACCTGTCAGCGGCGTTCCGGCGCTGGCCAAGCTGCTTGAGGCGGCTCGGCAGCCGACTTGCCGCGTGTGGGCTGAAGGCGCCCCCTTTGACCTCAAGGATGTGCTTAAGGCCCATGGGTATCGCTGGAGTGACGGTAGCGATGGCCGGCCGCGATCGTGGTACATCGACGTCGGCGAAGACCGGCTCCAAGCTGAATTGGACTACCTGAGGACAGACATCTACCAACGGGATGCCGAACCTCCGGTCGTCCGGATCGGTGCTCATGACCGATTTTCGGTGCGGTGCTGAGAGGATACCATTGTGTCTGGCGGAACAGCTTTGCCTGCCGCAGATGCTTTAAGAGTATTCTGACTGTCGAACATCGAAATGCTTATCAAGGCGACCAGACTTGAACTTTAATGCCATCACCGTCGAGGCGGTCCGACGCGCCATTCCAACAGTCACCTTCGACAAGGGCCTGGCTTACCAAATCAACGGTGCCGCGCGTGTGACCCGCATCACCGAAGGTGGATCGCATATCCTTGGGACTGTCCAAGGCAGCAAGAAATCGCCATACACGACCTCGGTTCGTCTCTTGCGCCTGGGCAATAGCGGGGGCTTCCATATTAATGGGCGCTGCAATTGCCCGATGGGGGTCAATTGCAAGCACGTCGTCGCGCTGCTGCTTCAGGCCGCCGCGACGGGCGTGGACCAGGGCGCGGGCGATTTGTTCCAAGGCCCGCCCCCATTGTCACCGGATGTCATCGACTGGCTGGCGCAGGTGGAACGGGCGGGGCGCACGGGAAACGAGGAATATCCACCCGAGATCCGCCGCCGCCTGATCTATGTCCTCTCGCTGACGGTCGGATGGGACAAGGTGTCGCGCCCTCGCGTGGTGGCAATGTCGACGCCGCTGTTGAAGGACGGATCGTTTTCCCCGTCTGCCCAGCCCTACTCGCCCTCCAATGTTTTGAATGCCAAGCCGGCGCAATTCCTGCGACCGTCCGACTTCGCCATTCTGCGCCGAATGGTTCACGGCGGTTCGCATTTCGTCGGAACGCAGGTGGTTGATGGCGAGGACGGTGGCGAAATCCTTGCCATGATCCTGAGGACGGGGCGCTGTCGTCTCAATTCCGTGTCGGGGCCCGCCCTGTCGCTCGGCGAGCCACGTACCGGCTCCATTACCTGGCAACCCCTCGATGACGGCCGCCAGCGCCCGGTGGTCGCGGTGGAGGGCGGCGGGGTGGCCGTTCCGCTGACTCCGCCGTGGTATGTCGATGCCGAGGCATGCGTCTGCGGTCCGGTGGAGACTGGTCTGGCGCCCCGGTTGGCCGGGGCGCTGCTTGCCGCGCCGCCTCTCAGGGCCAACGAATTGACGGCGGTGCGGCATCGATTGGCCGCCAGCC
>CAJANN010000086.1 GCA_903941095.1 uncultured Rhodospirillaceae bacterium
CCAAAATATAGACGCATGGTGTTTTCATGAGTCGCAGCTGCGTCTCGCCCAACCGTCGTATGGATGCCCGCCTGCGCGGGCATGACGAGTATGTACCAGGGGAAATTAGCCACTTCTTAACCTGGATTCGGAGCCCTGCGCAACGACGTTCCCCTCGCCCCCCTAGCGGCATTCCGGCTCCACATCCGGCCGGGGCCATACGTTTGTTTTGCGGTTGTCCCGGGATTCAACTATGCTGCCCCGTGAATCCGCCGGGGATGTGGTGGTTTGGGGACGTTCGCTGGAAACCATTGGAGTTAGGTAACATGCCGTTTCATCTTGCACCCTATCTTGCGAAATCAGTTCCCGGCGTCGGCGTTCTGGGGGCGATCGTCGGCGGGGCCGCGGCCGTCGCCAAGAATGCGCAGCTGCTGAAGGCCGGCAAGGTTTCGCAGCGGGAAGCCGCCATCGACACCGGCAAGGAAACCGTCGGGGCCGGCCTGGCCACGGCGTTCAGCGCCGCCGCCGCCGGCGCCGTGGGCGGCGGACTGGTGGTGTCGCTGGGCGTGGCCGTCGCCGCGGGCATTGCCGGCAAGTATGCCTGGGACCGCTGCGCCGAGTATGTCGAAGCGCAGGTCAAGTCCCGCGCCCCGGAACTTTCGGACGACGCGCTGGCCGACGAACTCAAGTAGATCGTCGAAACCGGACCCGACGCCCGCGACGGCCATTGCCGTCGCGGGCGTTTCCGTGTCCGCGCCCGGCAAGGACGAAACATCAAGCCAAGCCATCGCGCGTCATATCCGATACACGCCGACCAAGTAACGCGTTACCACCCTATTCATCGGCATCGGATCCATGCTATGTCTTTGGTAACGAGTTACCGGAGACGCCGATGGCCCTGACACCCGCGGAAAAGCAGCGCCGTTACCGCGAGCGGCACAAGGACCGCCCGACCCCGGCCCAGGAGATCGCCGCCCTGAAGGCCCGGATCGCCGAGCTTGAAGCCCGGCTGGCCGGACCGCCGGAAAGCCGGCCCATTTCGCTGAAGCCCATCGACGAAACGGTGATCAGCGAATGGGAAATGGCCCTGGCCCCGCGCCGCCGCTGACGGAACGGGTAACAGGTTACTCCGGTCAGTGGTGCCCGGCATGCCCCATCGGAGCATCGGCCTTGCCAAGGCCGTTGGCGTCCTGCATGGCCCGGACATAAGCCAGGATGTCCCGTTCCTGGCCGGCCTTCACCCCTTCGGGCTTGGGCATGTCGCCGAACTTCCACATATGGGCGGCGGCCCCCTTGGCGATGGCGGACAGGACGACGTCGTCGCCATGCCCCGACCCCGGCGCATACATCGGATGCAGCAGCGGCGGCG
Organism: uncultured Rhodospirillaceae bacterium; assembly: GCA_903941095.1. Taxonomy (GTDB): domain Bacteria; phylum Pseudomonadota; class Alphaproteobacteria; order Rhodospirillales; family Magnetospirillaceae; genus Magnetospirillum. Next base: position 1,349 of record CAJANN010000086.1, read on the forward strand.
CCTGATCCGAACCGCGCAACGCCGTTCCGTGGCAGACGGCGCAGACCTTGTCGAACACCGCCTTGCCGGCCTGGGCCTGGGGCTGCAATGCGGGGACCGCCACCGCTTCCTGCCCGAAGCGGACGGATACCGGCTTGCCGTCCACGGTCAGCGACAGAATGGCGGCGACCCGGTCGGCGCTGCGGACGCCGGCGGCGGCGAACAGCGAGGGGCCGTCGGCGGCGAAGGCCGCCTCGGTCTTGCGGCCGTCCACCAGCAGCGTCGCCTTGCCCGAGGCGGCGACGGCACGGTCGTCGTGGTCGCGCACCCAGGCGCGGATGCCGCCGTCGCGGACGGCGAACTCGACGCGCAGCCCGTCCGCGGTTTCGGCGATCTGGCCGCCGTACCAGGCGCTCATCACCCCGTGGGCGGCAACAGGCGGCGCCACGGCGGCCAGGGCAAGGGCGACAACGGCAATAGCGGGAATGTTCATGGTTTCGGGTCTCCGTCTTGGGGCAGTCATGCCATCGTTTCCTTGAGGCGGCTGTCGCCGGCCACCCGTTCCACCGCGGAACGGGCAACGGCCAGGAACACCACCGGAGTGACGATGGTGTCGAGAAGGGTGGAACTCATCAGGCCGCCGAAGATCACCACCGCCACCGGGTGCAGGATCTCCTTGCCCGGTTCGCCGCCGGCCAGGACCAGCGGAACCAGGGCCAGGGCGGCCACCAGGGCGGTCATCAGCACCGGGGTCAGGCGCTCCAGCGAACCGCGCATCACCATCTGCCGCCCGAAGGTCTCGCCCTCGTGCCGGACCAGATGCAGGTAATGCGACACCTTCATGATGCCGTTGCGGGCGGCGATGCCGGTCAGGGTGATGAAGCCGACCAGACTGGCGACGCTGAGCGTCTGGTCGGTCAGCCACAGGGCCGCCACGCTGCCGACCAGGGCCAGCGGAACGTTGCCCATGATCACCAGCGTCAGCGTCAGCGACCGGAAATGGCTGTAAAGCACCACCAGGATACCGGCCAGCGACACCGCCGCCAGCAGGGCGATCAGCCGGCTGGCCTCCTGCTGGCTTTTGAATTGCCCCTCGTAGCTGATCCCGTAGCCCTGGGGCAGGCTCATCCCGTCCAGGCGGGCCTGGATGTCGGCGACGATCGCCGCCATGTCGCGCCCGTGGCTGTTGGCCTGGACGACGATGCGCCGGCGCATGTTGTCGCGGTTGATGATGTTGGGGCCGGTGGTTTCCACCACCTCGGCCAGCAGCGACAGCGGCACCTTGCCGGCCGGGGTGTCCACCAGGATCTGGCGGAAATCGGCGGTCTGCGAACGCCAGTCGTCGGCAAGGCGCAGCACCACGGCGAAGCTGCGCCCGCCGTCGCGGACCTGGGCCACGGTCTTGCCGTTCAGCGCCGCTTCCAGGGTCTCGGTCAGCTGGTCCAGGGTCAGCCCGTATTTCCGGGCCTCGCCGCGGTCCAGGCGGATCTGGATCTGCGGAATCAGCACCTGCTTCTCGACCTGCAGGTCGGCGATGCCGGCCACCGTGCCGATGCGGGTCCTTGCCTCTTCGGCCAGGGCGCGCAGGGTGTCCAGGTCGTCGCCGAAGATCTTGACGGCGATTTCCGCCCGCACCCCCGACAGCAGATGGTCCAGGCGGTGCGAGATCGGCTGGCCGATATTGGCGACGATGCCGGGAATGTGGGCCAGTTGCGTGCGCAGGTGCCCCAGGATTTCCTGGCGGCTGCGCCCCGACGGCTTCAGGTCGACGTCGATTTCGGTGTAGTGGACGCCCTCGGCGTGCTCGTCCAGTTCGGCCCGGCCGGTGCGCCGGCCGGTGGACGCCACTTCCGGCACCTCCAGCAGCAGCTTTTCGGCGATGGTGCCGATCCGGTTGGATTCCGACAGCGACGAACCGGGCGGCAGCATGACGTTGACCGTCACCGTGCCTTCGTTGAAGGCCGGCAGGAAGGCCCGGCCCAGGAACGGCACCGACACCGCCGCCGCCGCCACCAGCAGGACGGCCGGCACGACCACCGCGCGGGGATGGTCGAACGACCAGTGCAGCAGCCGGGCATCCAGCCCCTTCAGCCGGCGCACCAGCCAGGAATCGCCGTGGCCGGTGGCCCTGGCCCCGGGCAGCAGATAGAACGACAGGGCCGGGGTGACGGTCAGCGACACCAGCAGCGACGCCAGGACCGACACCACATAGGCGATGCCCAGCGGCGTGAACAGCCGGCCTTCGATCCCCGACAGGGCGAACAGCGGCAGGAACACCAGCACCACCACCACCGTGGCGTAGACGATGGAGTTGCGTACCTCCGCCGAAGCGTCGCGGATCACCTGGAAGGCCGGGCGCGGCACCGCCCGCGCCGCGTTCTCGCGCAGGCGCCGCAGGATGTTCTCGACATCGACCACGGCGTCGTCGACCAGTTCGCCGATGGCCACCGCCAGCCCGCCCAGGGTCATGGTGTTGATGGACAGCCCCATCTGCTGGAACACCAGCGCCGTCACCACGATGGACAGCGGGATGGCGGTCAGGCTGATGAAGGTGGTGCGCATGTTCATCAGAAAGGCGAACAGTACGATGCTCACCAGGATGGCGCCGTCGCGCAGGGCCTCGACGACGTTGTCCACCGCCCGTTCGATGAAGGCGGCCTGCTTGAACAGGATGTGGTCGGCCCGGATGTCGGCGGGCAGCGACCGCTGCAGGTCGGCCAGGGCGGCCTCGACAGCGCGGGTCAGGGTCACGGTATTGGCCCCGGGCTGCTTCTGCACCGCCAGGATCACGGCCGGGGCGGCGTTGACGGCGGCGTCGCCGCGCCTGATGCCGGGGCCGAAGCGGACCTCGGCCACCTGCCCCACCGTCACCGGCGCCCCGCTGCGCCAGGCGACGACGGTGTCCCTCAGGTCTTCAAGGCTGGTGGTCTGCCCCAGATTGCGGATCAGGAACTCGGCCTGGCGCTGTTCCAGGAAGCCCCCGGTGGTGTTGCGGGCGAATCCCGACAGCGACCGCGACAGGTCGTCATAGGACAATCCGAAGGCCGACAGCCGCGACGGCGACACCAGCACCTGATACTGGCGGACCTCTCCTCCGATGGGAATGACCTGGCTGACGCCGGGGATGGACAGCAGACGCGGCCGGATCAGCCAGTCGGCCAGCGTGCGCACCTCCATCGGACTGGAGACGCCGCCATCGGACCGCATCCCCACCAGCATGATCTCGCCCATGATCGAACTGACCGGCCCCATCGCCGGATCGATGCCGGCCGGCAACTGGCCGCGGACCGAAGCCAGCCGCTCGGAAACGAGCTGGCGGTTACGGTAGACGTCGGTGCCCCAGCCGAATTCGACGGTGACGATGGACAGCCCCACCCCCGATGCCGAACGGACCCGCACCACCCCCGGCGCACCGTTGATGGCGGTCTCGACCGGCCGCGTCACCAGCGCTTCGACCTCTTCCGGGGCCAGACCGGCGGCCTCGGTCATCAGGGTGACGGTCGGGCGGTTCAGATCGGGAAAGACGTCGATGGGCAGCCCCGACATGACGAACCCGCCATAGACGGTCAGGGCCAGGGCGAAGGCCAGGACGAACAGCCGGTTGGTCAGACTGAAGGCGATGATGCGGTCGAACATCGCCCGTCACCTTTCCGCCCGTAACTGCCCGGTGCCCACCACCACCACCCGGTCGCCGGCCCGCACCCCATCGGTGATTTCCGCCAGCGGGCCGACGATCCGCTCGACCCGGACCGGCCGGGCCTCGAAGGTTTCCGGCGCGGTGCGGACGAACACCACCTGACGCCCGCCCAGTTCGGCGATGGCGCCGCGCGGCACCGCGGTCTGCAGCCGGGTGGCCCCCACCGACAGGAAGACATCCACCGGCATGCCGACCCGCAGGTCGCCGGCCACGGACGCCGCCACCTGGAAAATCACGTGCAGCCCCTGGTCCTGCGGATCGATCTTGGGGCTGATCCCCAGCAGGGTCAGCGGAAAGGCGCGGTCGGGCAGCACCTTGCTGGCCGCCTCGGCGGCGGAAATGCGGGGCGCCAGGGGCAGGTCGTGGACCACCGCCTCGACCCGCAGCCGGGCGGGATCGACGATTTCCACCAGCACCCGGTCGGGCGCCACCACTTCCCCCGGAACCACATGGATATCCGCCACCACCCCGTCCACCGGGGCGGTCAGCAATTCGCGCCCCAGCGCCGTTCCGGTGATCTGCCCCCGTTCCTTGCGCAACTGGTCCAGACGGATGCGGGTGGCCTCGACCTGCTTGACCGGAACCAGGCCCCCCAGGGATTCCTGCCGACCCAGGTCCCGCTCGGTCAGCGCGATGTCGCCGTCGACCCGCGACAGCAGCGCCCGCTTGTCGCCCTTTTCCAGGGTCGACAGGGTCGGTTCCAGCACAGCCAGCACCTGCCCGCGCCGCACCGTCTGGCCCGGCACCGGAATGGGATAGGCCGGATCGGCGAGGATGCGGGCCGGCTGGGACGGCTGGACCCGCGCATAGCCGGCCGGATCGGGAATCACCCGTCCGACCACACGGACGGTGTCGGCGGCCTGGCGCGGCTCGACCCGGATGGTGCGGACGCCCAGCAGGAACTGGGTCGGCTTGGACATCGCCACCGTGGCCCCCGGCACGACCTGCGCATGGCCGGCATCGGGGGCGCCGTGATCCTCGCCGCCATGCGCCAGGGCCGGGCCGGGCGCGCCCAGCAGGACCGCCGCCGCCA
>CAJANN010000087.1 GCA_903941095.1 uncultured Rhodospirillaceae bacterium
CCAAAATATAGACGCATGGTGTTTTCATGAGTCGCAGCTGCGTCTCGCCCAACCGTCGTATGGATGCCCGCCTGCGCGGGCATGACGAGTATGTACCAGGGGAAATTAGCCACTTCTTAACCTGGATTCGGAGCCCTGCGGGCGGACGTTTCCGTCTTGACAATGTGTTCTGCTTATGTTCGTATCAGGCATGCTTCTTCATGCTCTCGAATGCCGCTATGACGGCCCCATCCCGCCCGCCGACCCGGCGGCGGCACCTGCGCCGGCGGTGCATCTGCTGACCCGGTTGCTGCGGGACAGCCGGGCTGAGCTGGCGCAGGCGCGCCGAAGCACCGTCCCCGGGACACCGCGTCTGGACGGGCTGGTGCGGGATATCGGCGCGTATCGAAATGGGTTGATCGACGGGGCTGCCGGGCAGCCCCCGCACCCGGGTGCGTGACGCACCGGGTGCGGGGGCGGTCTGGATCAGCTCAGGGATTCGCAGAACCGCTTGATGCGTTCGCAGGCCTTTTTCAAAGCCTCGGTCGAGGTGGCGTAGGAGATGCGGAAATAGGGTTCCAGGCCGAAGGCCGCGCCCTGGACCACGGCCACACCCTCGGATTCCAGCAGGGCGCCGACGAAGTCGGTGTCGCTGGCGATGACCTTGCCGTCCCGGGTTTTCTTGCCGATGGTGCCTGCGCAGGACGGATAGACATAGAACGCCCCTTCCGGAGTGCGGCAGGTCAGGCCCGGGCACTCGTTCAGCAGGGCGACCACCATGTCGCGGCGCTCCTTGAACAGGGCCTGATTCTTGGGGATGAAGTCCTGGGTGCCGTTCAGCGCCTCGACCGCCGCCGCCTGGCTGATCGACGCGGTGTGGGTCACCGACTGGGACTGGATCATGTTGATGGCCTTGATCAGCGGCAGCGGGCCGGCGGCATAGCCGACGCGCCAGCCGGTCATGGCATAGGCCTTCGAGACGCCGTTCATGGTCAGGGTGCGGTCGTACAGGGCCGGCTCGACCTGGGCGGGCGTGCAGAACTTGAAGCCGTCATAGACCAGATGCTCGTACATGTCGTCGGACATGATCCACACCTGCGGATGGCGCAGCAGAACGTCGGTCAGCGCCTTCATCTCGTCCCGGGAATAGGCTGCGCCGGTGGGGTTGGACGGCGAATTCAGCACCAGCCACTTGGTGTTGGGGGTGATGGCCTTTTCCAGGTCGGCGGCCTGCAGCTTGAAGCCCTTGTCCTCGGGGCAGGCGACGAACACCGGCTTGCCGCCGAACATCAGGGCGATGTCGGGGTAGGACACCCAATAGGGGGCCGGGACGATGACCTCGTCCCCGGGATTGATGGTGGCCATGAAGGCGTTGAAGATCACGCCCTTGCCGCCGACGCCGACGGTGATCTGGTCGGGGGTGTAGTCCAGGCCGTTCTCGCGCTTGAACTTGGCGGCGATGGCCTTGCGCAGTTCCAGGGTGCCGGCCGGGGCGACATATTTGGTCTGCCCGGAATCGATGGCGGCCTTGGCCACGGCCTTGATGTTGTCCGGCGTGTCGAAATCGGGCTCGCCCGCGCCCAGGCCGATGACGTCGCGTCCGGCCGCTTTCAGCTCGGCCGCCTTCTGGGTGACGGCGATGGTCGGAGACGGCTTGATGGCCGACAGCCTGTCTGCGATGAACGGCATGGTAATCCCCACGTTGGCAGATGAAATCAGGGCGGCGAGGGTACTTGCGGACGGCCGGCTTCGCAAGCGGAATACCGTGCGGTTTCGGCGGGAAGCGCAGGGGGGCGGCGCGTGCGTTCCAGCACCACCGCCGCGGCCGACCAGTATTCGTGGCCGTCATGGTTGATGCTGCCGTGGCTCAGCCGGCAGCGCCATCCCGGCAGGCGGACGTCGTCGGCATAATCGGCCATGCGCGCCAGCCGGTCCCGCAGCACCGATCGCTCGCGTTCGCCGGTGCCGGCCATGTGGGTGCAGTTGAAGGCCACCAGTCCCAGTTCGAACGAGCTGCCGCAGCCGGTGACCAGCGAGCGCATGCGTTCGATGTCGGTGGCGATCCGCCCCCAGCCTTCGACGTTGCGCTTGATCTCGACCACCGCATGGGGGCGCGAGCCGGTCCGGTAGATCAGCAGGTCGGCGCGACGGTTGCCGTCCAGGTGGCCGGGACCCGCCTGTCCGAAGGCATGGGCGCCGGAATCGCGCCGGGCGTCGCCCAGGCGGAATTCCGGCCAGACGGTCAGGGGGGCGCACCAATCCCAGACGGCCTGGGCGACCGATACGGTGATCAGATATTCCGGCGCCCAGGCGAAGTAACCGTTGTTGCCGGTCCAGGCGGCATAGGTGTGCCGCGCCTCAACAATTCCTGCGAGCACCGCTCCGACGATTTCGTCGGAACTGCCTTTTTTTCCCGTCATGAATCACCATAAGTTTAGCTTATGACCCATAATTGCTCTTTTTAGAGTTGTATGCAAGGCGATCCTTCATCCGTATGGATTGGGCCATCTGTGGTTGGTGCCATACGATCGGGAAAAAGCCCGGGGGGTCCGCTTGGCCGCTGCGGGCCGGCCGGGACTCATTTTATTGACGGACGGCTCCTTTGCGGGGTATGTTCGCTGCACCGCAACATCCCCCCCCAGGTTGGAGACGTGTCATGGCCAGCAAGCAGCAGCCGGAGCAGTTGTTCGATTTCGACATCACCAAGTACATGGGCGATTTCAAGGTCCCCGGCGTGGACGTGGAATCGCTGGTGAGCAGCCAGCGCCGCAACATCGAAGCCCTGACCCAGGCCAATCGCCTGGCCTATGACGGGCTGCAGGCGGTTCTGAAGCGTCAGGCCGAGATCCTGCGCCAGACCATGGACGAAGTGTCGCAGGTCACCAAGGATATCGCCGAGCCGGGCTCGCCCCAGGACAAGGCCGCCAAGCAGACCGATCTGGCCAAGGACGCCTTCGAGCGTTCGCTGTCCAACATGCGCGAGCTGGCCGAGATGATCGCCAAGGCCAACAACGAGGCCTTCGACCTGCTGAACAAGCGTTTCACCCAGAATCTCGACGAAATGCGCGACGCCTTCGTCAAGACCGGCAAGAAGTAATCTTCGCCGACGGGTTGCGGCCGCCCCCGGTTCCGGGGGCGGCCGTTTTCATTTGCCCCCCCTGTTCCGCGGGTCCGGCTTCTTCCCCGGGGAGGTGCGGCTTGACGGCGGTCAATGAGCGGGGCTATGACCGTCCGCATGATTCGTCCATCCCGGTGGCCGGCCGGAAAGTTCGGCGAATGAATTTTCAATCGGTGCGGTCTGGGACGATGGACCGATGCGGCGCTGCGGGAAACGCAGGCCGGCCGCGGGCATCCTGGTCGTTACGCAGGGGAAGGACCTGATCTCATGATGGAAGGGCAGTTTCGGGCAAGCGTCAGGCCCATGACTCCGCCGTTCACCCCGGTTCTGCTGCTGGGGCTGGCGCTGAAGCCCGTCCGCCTCGGTCTGCTGCAGCCGGTGTTCGACGCCATGCTGCGGGTGGTGCGCCGCCAGCATCCGGACATCCTGGAACGGCTGGAGCCCTATGCCGACCGCATCGTCTGCATCGACCCCATCGACCTGCCCTTCGCCATTCTGCTGGAACCCAATCCCGCCGATCCCCGCCTGACCGTGCGCCGCTTCGTCGATGCCGACGAAGTGCACGCCACCATCCGCGGCCCGCTGGAGACTCTGATCGCCCTGGCCGAAGGCAAGGTCGACGGCGACGCCCTGTTCTTTTCCCGCCAACTGGTGATCGAGGGCGACACCGAGGTGGTGGTGGCGTTGCGCAAAGCCAAAGACGGTGCCGGCATCGATCTGGTGGCCGACCTGACCGGCGCGCTGGGGCCGTTCTCGGGGCCGGCCCGCCGACTGGCCGGCATGGCCCTGGGGGCGGCGGCCGGGCTGCGCTCGGGGGTCGAGACCCTGCGTCAGTCGCTGATCGCCCCGGCGGTACAGGGGGCCGCCGCCCGCGATGCCCGGCTGGCGGAACTGGAGGCCGAGGTGAAAAGCCTGCGCAAAAGCGCCCGCCGGGGGCATTCCTGATGGAACGGCCGGTCCGCCCCGAGCTGGTCTGCCCGGCCGGGACCCCCGCCGCCCTGAAAAGCGCCGTGGATGCCGGGGCCGATTGCGTCTATGTCGGTTTCCGCGACGAGACCAACGCCCGCAACTTTCCCGGCCTGAATTTCAGCCGCAAGGAACTGGAAGACGGCATCGCCTATGCCCACGGCAAAGGGGCCAAGGTGCTGGTGGCCATCAACACCTTCCCCCGCGCCGGAGCCCCCGAGCTGTGGCATCGGGCGGTGGACGACGCTGCCCGTTTGCGGGCGGATGCGGTCATTCTGGCCGATATCGGGCTGATCGCCTATGCCGCCGGGACCCATCCGGATCTTCGCCTGCATCTGTCGGTGCAGGCGGCGGCCTCGAATCCCGGCTCGATCCGCTTCTACGCCGAACGGTTCGGGGTGCGGCGGGTGGTGCTGCCGCGGGTGCTGACGGTCCAGGAAATCGCGGCGGTCAACGCCGAGATCAGCCCCATCGAGACCGAAGTCTTCGTGTTCGGCGGATTGTGCGTGATGGCCGAGGGGCGGTGTGCCCTGTCATCCTACGCCACCGGCCAGTCGCCCAACATGAACGGCGTGTGTTCGCCGGCCAGCCACGTCCGCTACGAGGAGCAGGCCGGCGGCATCACCTCGCAGCTGGCCGGCTTCACCATCAACAAGTTCGGCCAGGGCGAGCCGGCCGGCTATCCCACCCTGTGCAAGGGGCGGTTCGTCGCCAACGGCAAGACCAGCTATCTGTTCGAGGAGCCGACCTCGCTGAACACGCTGGCCATGCTGCCCGATCTGGTCAAGGCCGGGGTCACCGCCTTCAAGATCGAAGGGCGCCAGCGTGGCCGCGCCTATGTCGCCGCCGTGGTCCAGGCCTTCCGTACCGGCCTGGATGCGGTGATGGAGGGGCGGGCGGTGCCCGATATCGATCTCGACCGTATCACCGAAGGCGGCCGGCAGACCACCGGCGCCTATGAGAGGACCTGGCGGTGACTGTTCAGGCTAAGCTGACCTTGGGGCCGGTGCTGTTCAACTGGCGTCCGGAAGACCTGCGCGACTTCTATTTCCGCATCGCCGACGAGGCCGACGTCGACACCGTCTGCGTCGGCGAGGTGGTCTGCTCGAAGCGTACGCCGTTTTTCGCCCCCTTCCTGCCCGACGTGGTCGAGCGGCTGGCCGGCGCCGGCAAAGAGGTGGTCCTGTCGTCCCTGGCCCTGATCATGACCGGCCGCGAGGCCGCCCAGGCGCGGGAACTGGCCGCGACGGAAGGTGTGCTGGTCGAGGCCAACGACGTTTCGGTGGCTTCCCTGCTGGCCGGGCGTCCCTTCGTCGCCGGGCCGCTGCTCAACGTCTACAACGAAGGCACGCTGATCTATCTGGAGGGCATGGGGGCCATCCGTTCCTGCCTGCCCGCCGAACTGTCCGCCGACGTCATCTCCCGGCTGGCCGCGGCGGCGCGGGGCGACATCGAGATCCAGGCGTTCGGCCGGCTGCCGCTGGCCATCTCGGCGCGCTGCTACCACGCCCGCTCGCGCAATCTGGCCAAGGACGGCTGCCAGTATGTCTGCGCCGAGGACCCCGACGGCATGGCGGTCGACACCCTGGACGACGAACCGTTCCTGGCGGTCAACGGCACCCAGACCATGTCCTACCATTATCTCGACCTGCTGGCCGAACTGGACGGCTTGCAGGCGCGTGGGGTGCGGCGGTTCCGGCTGTGGCCGCAGCATGTCGACATGGTGGCGGTGGCGGCGCTGTTCCGTTCGGTTCTGGCCGGGCGCAGCGATGCCGCCGATGCGGCCGGGCGGCTATCGGGGCTGTGTCCCGGGGCCGAGTTCGCCAACGGCTATGTGCACGGCCGCGAAGGGCGCCTGCTGGTCGAGGATGATCTGTAATCGCCCTCTTGTTCCCGTATCGCCCGGACGGCATACTGTCGGCCTGCCGTCTGTCGCTTGGGGGCGCAACCGGCAGTGGTTTGTCGTGGCCGGGGACAGTGGGTGATGGTGTCGGCGGTTGAGCCAAATGCGGAAAAGAAGGAGCCGGTGGACGAAAACGCCATCCGCTTCGAGCATAAGTTCTTTTCATCCTTCGAAGAGCTCTATTTCCGTCTGACCGAGTCCGGCGAGGCGGTGGTCGTCCTGAAGATGGCCGGAAACGAGGCTATCCTGGCCTTCGACGGCATCAAGCGCGAGTTCGGGCTGACCGACGATTCCGCCGATGGCCGTCTGCTCAACAAAGTGGCCGAAGGGCTGCAGTTCGTCCGCGGCCTGAAGCCGGGCGACATCCTGCCCAAGGAAGTGACCACCCGCGAGGCCTCGTGGGACCCGACCGAGCGCCACCGCCGCATCGCCCGTCAGCGCCTGACCATGCAGCTGGTCACCTGGCTGACCGGCGACGAGCATATCTTCACTTCGGCGGAAGAGCTGATGCAGGTCGCGGAAGACCCGCAGGTGAAGAAGAACATCAACCTTGCCTTCGCCGAAGCCGCCGAGGAACTGGGCCTGGGGCGCGAGCGCCGCGACGAGGTGGTGATGTACATCGAATCCCTGGCCAAGGAACTGGCCTATATCGAGGCCGAGCGCGACATCTTCGCCGAAATCAAGAAAATCGACGAAAAGGTTCAGGGGTTGCGCCGGATCTACGGCTCGGAACGCAGCATGGTCGAAACGGCCGATCAGGTCGGCCGTCTGTGCCAGCGGGCCTTGAAGATCTTCCAGGAAAGCTTCGACCAGATCGACGCCCAGACCGGCGAAATTCTGGCGATGCTGAAGAATATCGACAACCAGACGGAATACATCCGGTCGACCCGCGACGAGTTGCATCGCCGTCTGCTGCCCTGGGAAGACTTCATTCCGGCCTGGAAGACCGTCTTCGTGGTCCGGTCCGACGAGAACGCCAGCCGGATCCGTGACCTGTACCAGTTTCTGGCACCCCGCTTCATGCAGGTCAACGAATGGGTTCTGGTGACCAAGCGCGGCTTCGAACAGGCCAAGAAAAAGCCCCTGGGCGGGGTTTTGCGCTGGTAGGAATCAGCCGCCGCCGCAATAGCGGGCCACCTCTTCCAGCAGCTTGCGGATCGAGATGGGTTTGGTGATGACCTGATCGAAGCCTTCCTTCAGAAAGGCCGCCACCGATTCCGGGTCGGCGAAGGCGGTGACCGCCAGCACGGGCACGCCGGCTGTCCGTGGATCGGCCTTCAGTTGCTTGAACAGCTCGATTCCCGATTGCCGCGGCAGTTGGATGTCCATCAGGACCAGCCTGGCCCGGCTTTCCGCGGTCAGGGCCACCAACCCGTCGCCATCGGACGATTTGACGGCGCCGTATCCGGCGATGGTCAGCGCCTGCTCCAGCAGCTTCATGTTCATGACGTTGTCTTCGACGATGACCACGGTCCCTGTCATGGACCTACTCCTCGCGGCGAGCCGGCGTGGCTGCCGTGCCGTTGTAGTTGCGGGCGAAGGAAATGAACTCGGCCGATGGCAGGGGGCGGCCGACCAGATAACCCTGGATCTCGTCGCAGCCGTGCCGGGTCAGGAGTGAGGCCTGGGTTTCCGTCTCGACGCCTTCGGCGATGGTCGACAGCGACAGCGAGTGCGCCAGGGAAATGATCGCATTGGCGATGACGCGGCTGTCTTCGTCATGTTCAAGGTCGCGGATGAAGGCGCGGTCGATCTTCACCGTGTTGACCGGGAAGCGTTTCAGATAGGCCAGCGAGGAATAGCCGGTGCCGAAATCGTCGATGGACAGCGACACCCCCAGATTGGCCAGAAGCCGCAGCAGTCGCAGCGTCGCCTCGCCGTCGGCCATCAGCATGCTTTCGGTCAGTTCCAGGTCCAGCTGGCGGGCGTCGATGCCGGCCCCGGCGATGATGCCGGCGACGGTGTCGGCCAGATCGAGTTCGCGGAATTGCCGGCCCGAGATGTTGACGCCCATGCGCAGGGGCGCCAGTCCGGCATCGTTCCACACGCCGACTTCCCGGCAGGCGTCTTCCAGAACCCACCGGCCCATCTCGACGATCAGGCCGGTCTGTTCGGCGACCGGAATGAATTTGTCGGGGCCGATGATTCCCAGTTCGGGATGGCGCCAGCGGATCAGGGCTTCGGCGCCGACCAGGCGGGACCCCTCAAGCCGGATCTGCGGCTGGTAGAACAGCTCGAACTGCCCGGCTTTCAGGGCGGCCTTCAGCGACCGTTCCAGCGTCATCCGTTCGCTGACGGCAAAGGACATGGCGGCGTCGAAGAAGCCCAATCGCTCGTCGGGATGTTTCTTGACCTGATGCAGCGCCATTTCGGCATTGCGCAGCAGTTCCAGGGCTTCGTCGCCATCGCGGGGGAACACCGAGACGCCGACATCCACCGGCAGGGTCAGCTCGCTGCCCTGGATCTGGAACGGCCGGATCACGGCGTCGTGGATCGCGGCGGTGACCCGGGCGGCGTCGGCGATGTCGGCCAGGGCGGGAACCACCACGGCGAATTCGTCGCCGGCCAGACGGGCCGCCGTTCCGCCCTGGCTTGCCACCGCCTGCGACAATCGCCTGGCGGTTTCCCGCAGCACGGCGTTTCCAGCCTCGTGCCCCATCGAGTCGTTGACGGTGGTGAAGCCGTCCAGGTCGATGGTCATGACGGCCACGTGCTGGTTGCTGCCACGGGTCTGGGCCAGGGACTGGGCCAGACGGTCCACCAGCAAGGTGCGGTTGGGAAGGTCGGTCAGCGGGTCGTGATTGGCCAGATAGGCCACACGCTGGGCCAGCTGCTTGTTTTCCGTCAGGTCGCGGATGGTGCCGGTGAACAGGCGGCGATTGTCCAGGCGCAGTTCCGAGACGGCCAGATGGACCGGAAACCGGCTGCCGTCCTTGCGCAGCCCCAGCACTTCGCAGCCGCCGCCCTGGGGGGCGCCGGCCCGGCTGCTGGGGTGCAGCAGCGAGCGGAAATCCGACACTTCGGGCATCAGCATCGAAACCGTGCTGCCGATCAGTTCGGCCAGGGACAGGCCGAAGATCCGCTCGACCGACAGGTTGGCGCTGACGATGACGCCGTCTTCGTCGATGGTCAGGATGCCGTCCAGGACGGTATCCATGATGGCGCGGATGCGATGCTCGCGGGCGGCGACCGCGCGCATCGCCGCCGTCACTTCGGTGGTGTCGCGGCCGACCACCAGGGCGGCGACATGGCCGTCCCGGCGCAGCGGCACCGCGTTGAGCTCGACGTCCCGGGTCCGTCCGGCGAAGGTGATCATCTTGATCGGAACAGGATGTTCCTCGCGGAACAGCGCCTCGATGCCGGTCTCCATGATGGTCCGGAAGTCGGGGTGGATGAAATCGACGAAGTGACGGCCTTCGCACGCCGATTCCGAGGGGGCGCGCAGCATGCCCTGGCCGGCGGCGTTGATCCGCTCGATGATCCCATCGACGCAGACGCAGATCAGGTCGGGCGACAGCTCCACCAGATCGCGGTATGACGCCTGATTCTTCAGCAGCGCCGTTTCCAGCATCGACAGGTCGGTGATGCGGTCCAGCAGCTTCAGGATCTGCGAACCCGACTTCAGGATGCTTTCGGCGTAATCGCGATAGCCCGCCGGCAGCATCGGCCCCAGCATTTCCGAACCGATCATTTCGGCAAAGCCGATGACGTCGTTCAAGGGGGTGCGGATGTCGCGGCTCATCCTGGCCATGAACTCGGTCTTCGAGCGGTTGGCCATCTGGGCCTCTTCCTTGGCCTCGGCCAGGACGACGGCGGCGACCCGATCGTCGGTGATGTCGCGCGAAAAGAAGGCGCAGCGGCGGTTGTCGGGGGCACCCACGGCCAGGAACCGGCTGGCGAACCAGCGGGGACCGTCATTGTCTTCGAAGGCGACGGTCTTGCCGGTTTCCAGCGCCTGGCGAAAATATTCGCCGCGGCGGTCGGCCAGCGACGGCGGAAACTGGCTGAAAATATCCGTTCCCGCCAGTTCGTCCTGGGCCTTGCCGAATTCCTCGGCCGCCTGGGCGTTGACGGTGATGATGCTGCCGTCGGCATCCAGCAGGGCGGCGAAGTCGTGGCTGGCGTCCAGCAGGGCCTGGGTGGTGTGGTGCGACAGTTCCAGGGCCTTATGCGTCTGCTGGCGCTCGATGGCGTGGCGGATGACGCGGGGCAGCAGTTCCAGACCGGCCAGGGACTTGACGACATAATCCTGCGCCCCGGCGCGGATGGCGTCCTGGGCGACCCGTTCGTCGTCCAGGCCGGTCAGGACCACCAGGGCGGTGTCGGGTGCCACCGCCTTCAGGCGCAGCACCGCTTTCAGGCCGGATGCGTCGGGCAGGCCCAGGTCGGCCAGGATGCAGACATATTCGGAGCTGGCCGCCAGGGCGGCCCCTTCCGCCAGGGTGGCGCGGCAATCGGCTTTCCACGGAACCATCGCCTCGGCGAGCTTGATCTCGATGAGGCGCTGGTCACCCGGGTTGTCCTCGATGACGAGAACGCGTGAGACGGAGGTGCTGACAGCCATGATGGCTGAAAGATGCAGCATCCCCGTGCCGATGTAAACGGATGCTAACGGTGGTGCGGCTGTGCGGCCCGAAGAATCAGGCCTGATGCTGCCGGGCCAGCCATTCGTTGACGGTGGGCACCATCGCCTTGCAGGTCAGGCCGAAGGACACCATCAGCTTGTCCTTCTCCTGGTTCATGTGCAGCAGGTTGTCGACCACCTTGCGCAGGATGTCCTTGCCGAAGTTGGGATTGCCCATCACCATCTGCAGCTTGTCGCCGAACGCCCCTTTCATCGAGGTGATCAGCACTTCCAGCTTGTCGAGGTTGAGGCGCTGCAGGTCTTCCAGATTGTCGGCGTCGACATAGCACAAGACGTCGCCGAAAATCTTGGCGGCGGTCTTGTCGATGGATGCGACCACGTTGAAAAAGGCCTTGTCGCGGGCGAAGAAGTCCCAGGCCTTGTCGCCCAGGGTCTTGCGGTAGAAATCGTACATGTCGCGATTCCACACCGCGACGCCGGCGATGGCCTGGGGCCGGTGGACCAGGATGTCGACGAAGTCCGGGCCGGCGGCGGCCTTGACCTTCTTCAGCACGTCCGGTCCGAACCGACCGACGGACGCGATGGCTTCGTCCGACTTCAGGGCCAGGATATCCTCGCCGATTTCGATGATCTGGGGATAGGTCAGGTGTTGGCGATAGGCGTTCAACAGCGGCAACTGCCAGCCATAGGCGGTGAAGTGGGCCAGCTGGCGCAGCTTGCGTTCCTCGGCCGGGTCGTGGCCGATGCGGGTGACCTCGACTTGTTCGGTCTTCTTGATCAGGCCGAACAGGGCCTTTTTGGTGACGGTTTCGGTCACCGTCTGCTCGGTCTTCTGCGATTCGAACAGCTTCTTGGCGCAGGTGCGGACCAGCAATTGCTGGATCTGGTTCAGCGACACGTTGCAGACCAGCATCTGATCGTCGTCCCGGACCGGATTGCCGTCCTTGGCCTTGACCACGCTGTCGCAGGCCTGGCGGTTGGCGACGAAGGCGGCGATGAAGGTTTCCAGCGCCGCCGGGGTGGCGATCAGGGTCTGGTAGGTCAGGGCCTGATCCACGACGCCGGCCTTCTGCAGCAGGGCGAGAACCGCCTTCAGGCCTTCGATGATGGCCTTCTTGGTATCGCTGTCGATGTCGATCGGCGGCGGAAGGGTGTTGGCGGACATGGGCCCCCGGGTGTCGGCAGGAAATACGGTCTACAGGTTTAGCCGTTTGGCGCGGCCAAGGCAACTAACCCGGCGTCCGCAGCAGGGCTCCGAATCCAGGTTAAGAAGTGGCTAATTTCCCCTGGTACATACTCGTCATGCCCGCGCAGGCGGGCATCCATACGACGGTTGGGCGAGAC
>CAJANN010000088.1 GCA_903941095.1 uncultured Rhodospirillaceae bacterium
AAATGTCTTTCTGGATTCCTTTGTGCGGCCGGTTTTCGCAAAAAGGCTGTAGCGACCTCCGTAAGTCTTCGTCGAGGTCAATTGGGTCGAATTGGCCCCTCGCTTCACGTCCGCAGAGGTGGTCACTTCCTCGACGAAGCTGGACAGATCGCCCCTGACGACGCGGATTTTCGTCGTGGAGGTCATGGGATATCCGCCGTCGGTGCCCGCATTCGGTCCGGATGTCAGGACAAGGCCGGTGGCCGGGGCCTGAAGGGGGACGGAGACCGGCGCGCGAGCGGCCTTGCCCCGGGCGATGGCGATGTCCCGTCTGGTGGTGATCAGCCGCTGCAAGGCCTGATCGGCCAGGGGGCTCGACGGGAATGACATGAGGAAGCTTTGGAAGTCCGCCGGATCGTCGGAGGCGGCAATCTTCGTCCACTGGTCGCGATCGGGATCGGCCGAGACCTGGCGCGCCCCGCTGCGCTCGGCATTGGCCAGGGTTACCAGCGCGCTGGAAATATCCTTGGCCTCTTCGAGGGTGATATCCTTGATCTGCAGAGTGGTCGCACATTTCCGCCCGGGCTGGAGGAATTCAAAATGGGCCTCGCCAATGACCGCCGTCGTGTAGAACTTCTTGGTGCTCAGGTTAATGAAGCGGATCGGTCCGACCTTTGCCCCGCCATGGCCGCAGTAGCCGTTGCTGCCTTCCAACAACTCGGTGCCGTTCGGCCTTTTGTTCCAGCCGATAACCCCCATCCGGGTGTCCATCAGCCGTTCCGCTTCTTCGACCGTCATCGAGCGGGGTGCCGGGATGTCATTGATGATGTTCCATTGGACGCAGCCGGTAACGGTTGCGGCGACAATGACCGACGGTAGCACATGGCGCAGTTTCAGCATTCTTCCCCCCTTACCCCGACCTGGTGCGGCACTCCGGCCGAACCACCCCTGATTGACGCCAGGATAGCCGAATTGCGGGCCAACCGTAAGCGCGGATGGCCAAATTCCAGCGGCATCATATTTCCCTCCCGCCCCATCCATGACGGGTGCATCCGTTGCCGGGAGCAGAGGCATGTCCAAGACCTTACCCTTCGATTTCAGTTATCGGCGACAAGCCGAGCCGATCAGTCGATTGGACATCCTGCTGGCCGAGGACAATGCATCGTGCCAGAAGGTAATGGCCCTGTTCCTGTCCCATCTTGGGCATCGCCTGACCATTGCCGACAACGGCCGCTTGGCGGTCGCGTTGTGTGGCGAGCGTGACTTCGACATGGTCCTGCTCGACGTGGCGATGCCAGAGATGGACGGCCTAAGCGCCGCAATTTCGATCCGATCGCTGCCCGGCCGAAGGGCGCATGTTCCGATCTTCGCCCTGACGGCGCGGGCCTTCCCCGAGGACGTCGAGGCCTGCCTTGTCGCCGGAATGGATGGGGTGTTCACCAAACCGCTGGCGCTGCAGGCCTTGGCCGATACGCTGATGGCGTTGGCAGGAGGGCGTCCGGCAGGCTAGGGCAGCGTCCTGGCAAGGCGGAACCCCACAGCGTTGTCCCGGGCGTTCGGGTAGTTCCCGTAGCGGACGGCGGAGCGGAGGTACCTCGGATCGAGGTTCCAAGAGCCGCCCCGGTTGACGCGAAGGCAGGAATTTTGGCTTGATGCCGCACTGCCATCCGAAGGCGCGCCAGCGTAGGTGTCTGCATAGCAGTCCTGCACCCATTGGTTCGCGTTACCCAAGATGTCATGGAGACCGAACGCATTGGGCCGAAAGCTCCCTGCCGGAGCCGTGTGGACATAGCCGTCACGACAATTGGCCGTCACCCAACTCGAATGCTCGTCCTTTGCCGTCAGGTCAGCCCCATTCGCATAATCGCACGGATGCCCATCGCCCCAGAATCGCGCCGTCGTCGTCCCCGCCCGGGCCGCATACTCCCATTCCGATTCGCTCGGAAGACGATACGGGCCACTGCCTCCCGCCGATACCGACAACGCTCTTGCCACCTTCTGGTTCAGCCACTGGACATAGCGTTGCGCGTCCTCATGCGAGACGCAAACAACCGGGTGCCGATCAGTCTGATCGAACCCTGGGCTGCGCCAACTGCGCGATGTGTCGAGTTCCCATTTGCCCCGAACCGGAAGTAGGCACCCGGCCGGATCATATCCCGTCTCCCGTACGAACGCCGCG
>CAJANN010000089.1 GCA_903941095.1 uncultured Rhodospirillaceae bacterium
CTTCTGGCAGCTCGACGCACTCGACATCATCATCGATTGCTTCGAGACCGGGGCTGCGAGGGATCTAATGTTCTTCCGCCTGTCGGCCCAGGCGTTTCAGCGGGTTCATCAGCTTCTGGGGCTAACCGCCGCCAGGATGGTCTCCGAAATCGCCGTGACTGCCCGATCCGAAACCGTGGCGGAGCGATGCTTCGACCAAGGTGGGCGCCATGCCATTACCTGCTGACCGCCCCCTGCTCATCCGCCGCTATGCGAACCTAGACGCGCTTTCCCCTACAGAGCGGGCCAGGCGCTCAGATCAGGCCCCCAGCCCCGAGACGGATTATCGCCCCATGGATTGGGCCGAGCTTCTGGCGGAGCCCCTGGCCGGGGGAGGGATCATTGTCGACCCGACCTATTACTGCAACATGGCTTGCGAATTCTGCAGCCTCCCCATTGCGTCCCGTCTGGAAATCGACTTGGAGCGGATGGCGCCCATCATGAGTTCGCTGGCCCTGGTCGGCATGAGGACGCTGGTGCTGACCGGTGGGGAGCCTGGCATCTACGCCCGCCTTGACAGATTTCTCGACCTGTGTCGGCGCCTGCGGTTACGGGTCAGCATGCTGAGCAACGGCACCTGGGCGATCAAGGCAGAAAAAGCCGCCCGGCAAATCACCCGAGGCATCCACGAGATCGTACTCAGTTTGAAGGCGTTTGACGCCGCCACCTCCCGGGCCCTCACTAACCGCAGCCATCACGCCCATCAGTTGGCTTCGCTCTCCGTTCTGGGACGGCTGGCCGCCGATGGGGTTCTGGGGCGGCTGTCGGTGAACCATGTGCTTACGGGCGCCACGCTGGATGGGATGGCTGCGTTTGCCTGGCGCGAGCATGTGGCGCCCGGGACAATCGTGGTCATTTCCCTGGTCGAGCCTTACACCGAGGCGATGCTTGGCCTAGTGCCGGACTTCGACAGTTTGGCCGCCGCCCTGCCCGCCGCCCTCAATAGCCTGCACCATGCCGGACTGCCCTTCCAGCTAGAGGGATTTCCGCTCTGCCTGCTGGGGACCTATTGGACATTCAGCCGAGACGCGACCCGCAATCGGGACGATCTCGCCAAGGTGTTCATCAAGCCGACGCCCGAGGCCGACTACGTTTTACACTATCGCGGATACCAGCGCATCCTGCAGTTTGCCCATGTCCAAGCCTGTGCCCAATGTGTCCATCTCGCAACCTGCCCGGGCCTTCACAAGAAGATGCTGCCGGCTTGGGCCAACAAGGTGAAGCCGGTGGCTCACTCATGCAATGGTGACGACTCATGACCGTATTCGGCTTCTTCTGTCGCAACCTGTTGCCGCCGCTGCTGGCCGCGCGCCACCTCATGGTGGCGAGCCTCGTGCTGATGGTGTTGGGAAACGGGCTCGCCCTGCTCGCGGCGGAGGTGACGCGCGGATTGTTGTCGGTCACCATCGGAGCGGATGGGCGGTCGGCCCATTGGGCGGCGGCCATGCTGGAGGATGCGGGCGCCCGCAGCCCCCGGTCGCAGGTGGCCTGGTTGTCCGTGGCGGCGCTTGCCCTGCCGGCCCTCTCCTATATTCTGATGTACTTCCGCGACAGCTATTTCGAGCGGCTTTCATTGAAGATCATCTCATTCATCCGGCAGCAAATTGCCGCGCAGTTTCTGCAAATAGACTACATAGACTTCATCCATGCCGACTTGGCATCGGTGGTGAAGCGGATCTTGTTCGACACCCAGAGGATACGCGATCTCGTCGTCGAAGCCTTTTTGATGCGGATAGCCGATGTGGTCTTCACGATTGTATTCATCCTGTATCTCTTTCAGATCAATGGGGTGATGGCCGGGCTCGCCTTGCTGATCATCGCCGTCTATTGGGCAGCGGCTTGGTTTTCTGCCGGAATGATCCGCCATGCCGCGAGGTCGGCCGACAAGCAATTCGAAGCGC
>CAJANN010000090.1 GCA_903941095.1 uncultured Rhodospirillaceae bacterium
CCGACGGTCCAGCCGCCGGCATAGGTGCTGTCCACCAGCCGGACATCCAGGTCGGCGGGCTTGCCGCTGAAATTGGCGGCCGGCACGAAGCGCAGCGACGCCGCAGCCGACAGGGCCAGACTGTTGGCGGCGCCATCCACCGCGCCGACGTGATGCCACACGCCGCCGCCGGTGGAATATTCCCACACCCCTTGCCCGGACGTCGCCTCGTTCGCCACCACGACGATACCGGCCAGACTGTCGCCGGAATCGACGCTGACGAAGGACCCGCCGAACAGGCTGGCCACCGTCGCCCCGGCCGGGCTGGCGGAATCCTCGGCCACCGCCGCCAGCATGGCGGTTCCGGTGCTGCCGGGGGCGTCGTTGACCGGGGCGATGGTCTGGCCGATGGTGCCGGTGGCGGCGGAAATCGCCGTGATGCCGCCATTGACGGTGGCGTTGACCGTCACCGGCGACGACAGCGCGCTGTCCGAAAAGGCCCCGGCATAGGAATTGTCGATGGCGCGGACGGTCAGGGCCGGCACCGTCCCGTTGAAATCCGCCACCGGAACGAAGCGCACCAGACTGGCCGCCGACAGCGCCACCGCCGCCGAGCCGCCGCTGACGGTGCCGATGGCCTGCCACGTGGTTCCGCCGTCCGACGAGAACTGCCACGCCCCCTGCGTCGCGGCGCTGGCGGCGTTGCCGACCACGGCGATTCCGGCCAGCGAGGCGCCGGCATCGATGTCGGAAGTCCCCGCCGCCACCAGTGCCGAAACCGTCTGTCCGGACGAGGGGGCGGCATCCTCGGCCATCGTGGCCAACGTCCCGCTGCCGGTGGAGGCCGGGGCGTCGTTGACGGCGGTGATCGTGGTCGAAACGGGGCGGGCCGCGGCGGCGATGGCGGTGGCGCCGCCATTGACAGTGGTGTCCACCGCCACCCGGGTGGCGCCCGAGGTCCAGCCGGCCGTATAGGTGTTGTCCAGGCCGCGAACCATCAGGTCCGGGGCAGCGCCGTTATAGTCCGCGGCGGGCAGGAAGCGCAGCCGGGCGGAAATCGACAGGGCCAGCGCGGCGGCGTTGTCGCCCACCGTGCCGACGGCGAACCATGTGCCGCCGCCATTGGTGGAATATTGCCACGTCCCGGCGGCACTGGCCGTGTTGCCGACCACGGCGACGCCGGCGAAGCTGGCGCCGGGATCGGCGTCGGTGAAGGATGCGCCCAGCAGCGACGACACCGTCGCCCCGGCCGGAGCGGCACTGTCCTCGGCCACCGCCGTCAGGGTGGCGCCGGCCGTCATCACCGGAGCGTCGTTGGTGGCGGTGACACTGGTGGACAGGCTGGTGGGGGTGGCGGCGATGGCCGTGCCGTCGCCGTTGACCAGGGTGTTGACGGCGACCTTGGCGGCGGTGCTGTCCGACCAGCCGCCGCCATAGGAATTGTCGATGGCCCGCACCGTCAGGCCGGGCGGGGTGCCGGTGAAATCGGTGGCCGGCAGGAAGCGCACCAGCGTCGCCGCCGACAGGGCCAACGCGGTCGACCCGTCCGCGACCGCGCCGACAGCCATCCAGGTGGCGCCGCCATTGGTCGAGAATTCCCAAACCCCCTGCGTCGAGGCGCTGGCCGGATTGCCGACCACGGCGATGCCGCCCAGCGAGGCGCCGGCGTCGGGGTCGCTGAACAGGCTGCCGAACAGCGAACTGACGGTGGCCCCGGACGGGACCGAATCCTCGACGATGGCCGCCAGGGTGGCGCTGCCGGTGAAGCTGGGGGCGTCGTTGACCGCCGTCACCGTGGTGGTCAGCGTTCCGGCGACGGCGGCGATGGCGGAGGTGCCGCCGTTGACCGCCGTGTTCACCGTCATGCGGCTGTGCGTCACCGTATCGGAAAAGGCGCCGCCATAGGTGTTGTCCAGCGCCCGCACCGTCAACCCGGTCGGGATTCCGGAAAAATCGCCGGTGGGAACGAACCGCACCTTGGTCGCCGCCGACAGGGCCAGCGCGGCGGCATTGTCGCCCACCGTGCCGATATCGTCCCACGACGTACCGTTGTTGGTGGAAAACTGCCACTTGCCCTGGGTGGCGGCGTTGGCGGCGTTGCCGACCACGGCGATGCCAGACAGGCTGGCCCCGGTATCGACGTCGCTGACCACCGCGGCGAACAGCGAAGAGACGGTGGCGCCGGCGGGACTGGCCGTCCCCTCGGCGACGGCGGCCAGGATGCCGGTCCCGGTGGCCGCCGGCGCGTCGTTGACGGCGGTGACGCTGGTGTTCAGCGCGGTGGCGGTGGCGGCAAACGCGGTGGCGCCGCCATTGGCGGTGGTGTCCACCGTGACCCTGGTCCCGGCGCTGTCGGACCAGCCGCCGGCATAGGTGTTGTCGACGGCCCGCACCGACAGCCCGGGCGGCGTGCCGTTGAAATCATGGGCCGGCAGGAAGCGCAGTCTGGTGCCGGCCTGCAGCGCCAGGGCGGTGCCGGCGCCGACGCCGTCCACCGCCGCCCAGGTGGTGCCGCCGTTGCTGGAATATTGCCAGACGCCTTCCGTCGTCGCCGCATTGCCGACGATGGCGACGCCGCCCAGCGACGAGCCGGGATCGGGGTCGCTGAACGCCGAAGCGAACAGGGTGGACACCGTGGCTCCGGCCGGAGCGGCGACATCCTCGGCCACGGCGGCCAGACTGACCGCCCCGGACAGAACGGGGGCGTCGTTGACCGCCGTCACCTGGACGGTGACGGTGGCCTCGCCGGTGGAATAGCCGGTGCCGTCGAAGCCCTTCCAGGTGAAGGCGGCGCTGCCGTTATAGCTGGCCGCCGGCAGGAAGCGCAGCTTGCCGGCGGTCAGGTCGGCCAGGGTGACCTCGACCGAACCGGCGTTCAGCGTGGCGGCGGTGACATCGACGAAGGCGGTGCCGTTGTGGATCTGCAGCACGCCGGCCGCCGCGCCGGGCAGGGCGGTGATCTTGATCCGGGTCAGGACGTCGCCGGTATCGACGTCGCTGAAGGCCCCCGAGAAATCCGAGGCGGTGAAGACATAGCCGGTCTCTTCCGCCGTGGTCCGGGTAAAGCCGCTGACCACCGGCAGGTCGTTGGTGCCGGTCACGGAGATCGTCACCGTGGCGGTGCTGCTGCCGCCCTTGCCGTCCGAGACCGTGTAGGTGAAGGTGTCGGTGCCGGTCTGTCCGGCCCGCAGCGACTGGAACTGCGCCGCCACCGGCGTGTACAGGACCTTGCCCGACGAAATGGCGACGCTGCCCTTGGCCCCTTGCGTCACCGCGGCCAGGGTCAGGGTGTCGCCGTCGGCATCGCTGTCGTTGCCCAGCACATCCACCAGGACCGTCGCCGCCGCGCTGGCCGCGGTGCCGACGTCGTTGGTCAGCACCGGCAGGTCGTTGACCGACAGCACGGTGACGCTGACCGTGGCGGTATCGGTGGACACCTTGGTCTCGCCGTTGATGACGACGGTGTTGGTGATGGTATAGGTGAAGCTGTCGGTGCCGTTGTAATTGGCGGTCGGCGTATAGATCACCCGGGTGCCGTCGGCCGACAGCACCACGGTCCCGTGCAGGGCGGTGCCCACGGCGACGATCTTGCCGGCATTCAGGGCGGCGCCGTCGGCGCGGGTGTCGTTGGCCAGCACGGCGACGGTGGCGGCACCGTCCTCGCTCAGGGTGACGATGTCGTTCCTGGCGTCGGCGGCGGCGTCGATGGCGGCCTGGCGCGCCGCCTGCTGCGCCGCCAGCTTGGCCTGCTCGTCCACCTGGCTTTTCCAGCCCGAGAAGGACGAATCCAGGGCGGCGGCGTCGGCCGTCACCTGGGTGGCGGCATTGGCCTGCAACTGGGCGATGGTGGCCTGGTTGCGGGCGGCGGCGGCGGTGGCGGCGGCGGTCGCCTTGGCCTTGGCGCTGGAAGCCTCGGCGGCGGTGTTGGGATCGTGCGCCGCGTCGATGGCCTGGATATCGCCGACATAGTCATCGGTCTCGCCATCCTTGCCGATGGCGGTGTTCAACGCGTCGCTGGCCGTCTGCACCAGGGCCGACGCCTTGCCCTGCAACAGCACTGCCTTGCCGCGGATGGCGTTGGCGGTGGTCTGGTCGGCGGATGGGTTGGCCGCCTTCCAGGCATCGATGGTGCCGATCACCGTGTTCAGGCGATCCAGGACCGAGCCGCTGCTGCCGACGCTGCCGATGGTGGTGTCGACCAGGGATTTGGCGGCGGCGGCATCGCTTTTGGCGGCTTCGGAATCCAGTGCCGACCGCTGGGCGCTGGCCAGGGCGTTGTCGACGGCGGCCTCGGCGGCGCCGGTCGGGCCGGCGGCGGCGGCGGCGGCGGCGGCGTCCTTGGCGGCCAGGGCGGTGGCCAGGGCACGGTCGGCATCGACCACCTGCGCCGCCGCGTCGGTCTTGGCGGCCAGGGTCTTGTCGGCCCAGGCCTGGGCGGCGGTGGACGACACCAGGGCGAAGCTGCCGGTGCTGAGCGTCACCGCCATGCCGCCATTGGCGGCGGTCGCCGCCGACAGCACGTCGGCGGTGGCGGCATCGCCATCGGAATAGGCGTTGGCGGCGGTGGTACCGGCGGCGGCGGCCAGCCCCCGGGCGGTGACGGCGGCCGCATGGGCATCGCTGGCGGCGGTGCTCCACTCGGCGGCGGTCTTGCCGTTATAGGCGGCACCGTCCACCGCCGCCTGGGCGGCGTTGTCGGCATAGGTCTTGGCCAGCGCCGCCTGGGTGGCGGCGATGCCGGCCTGGGTCTTGGCGGTCAGCAGCTGGGCTGCCGCCGTGTCGTACTTCGCCTTGGCGACATCGGCGTTGTCCAGCAGCGCCTTGGCGGCGTTGGCGATCAGCAGTTCGTCGGCCACCTTGACCCGCTGCGCCTCGGCGGTGGCCTTGGCGGTGGTGATGACCGCCGACAGGCGGTCGATCTCGTTGCGGGCGTCGTCGATGGTCTTGGCGTATTCGGCGGCCTGACCGGCGGTGACGGTGGCCGAGCCCAGCTTGCCGGCGGCATTGGTCTCGGCGATCAGCTTCAGCTGTCCGTAGGCGGTCTTGACCGTCGCCGCATCGGCCGCATTTCCCAGTGCGGCCGAGGCCTGGCCGTCGGCGGTGTCGGCCGCGCTTTTCGCCAGGCCGGCCTTGGCAAAGGCGGCATCGATCAGGGCGCGGGCCTCGCGGTCGCTGGACGCCGTGGCCGCCTGGTTGGTCACCCGCGCCGCATAGGCGCTTTGAATGGTGGCGAAATCCAGGGCTACCGCCGCCTTTGCCGCCGCCGCCAGGGCGGCGTTGTCCACCGCGTCGGCCGCGCCCCCGGCGGCGCCGACCGCCGTGGTGGCGGCGGTCGTGTCGTCGGCGGCATCGGCGCGCGAGGTGGCGATGCCGACCTTGGACTCGGCATCGGCCACCTTGGCCGCCGCCGCCGCCACGTCGGTCGAGACATTGGCCTGCAGGTTGGCGACCACCTTGACCTGGGCCTGGGCCAGGGCTGCCTTGGTGGCGGCGGTTTCCGACGCCGCCGATGCCGTCTTGGCGAAGTCGGCGGCAGCGGCAGCAGCCGCCTTGGCGGTGGCGAAATCGCTGGTGGCGCCGGCCTGGGCCGCCTTGCTGGCGGCGTCGGCGGTGGCGGGGTCGCCGTCGCTGTCGGCGGCCTGGGCGGTTGCCGCCAGCGACGCGGCATCGTTGACGGTGCCGTCGTCGTAGGCGGCGGCGGCGGTGTTGTAGGCGGTCAGGGCCGCCCCTGCCGCGCTGCCCTTGGTGCCGGTGGCCGTCGCAATGGCCGTGTCCGCCGCCACCTTGGCGGCGGTCAGGCCGTCGACCGTGACGCCGCGCAGGGCCAGGGCGCTGATCTTGCCGGTCAGCGCCGCATTGCGCGAGCCCAGGTCGGTCAGACGGCCTTCGGCATTGGAAATTTCGGTATCGAGGGCGGCGCGCAGATCGCCGGTGCCGCTGCCATCCAGCAGGTCGCGGGCGTCCTTGGCGGCCTGGGCGGCGGCGGCGGCCTTGGTGGCGGCGCTTTGCGCGCTGTCCACCGCCTGGGCGGCGACCGTCTGGGCGCTTTGCAGGTTCAGGGCATTGGCGGCGTCGTCGGCCGCCTGGAACGATTTCGCCTTGGTCAGCGATTCATAGGCCTGCTGCGCATAGGATTCCGCCAGGGCGGCCTGTTTCGCCACCTCGGCCTGCAGGCTGACGGCACGGGCCAGATCGGTGTCGGCCTTGACCAGTGCCTGCCGGGCGGCGGCGGCGGCGGAAGCCTGCGGGTCGTTGCCGTCATTGTCGAAATTGCCGTCGGCATTGCCGTCCACGGTCATCTGGTCGGGCAGGTCGGCGGCCTTGGCCCGGGCAGCGGTGGCGGCGTCCACCGCCGCGCCGGCGTCGGTCACCGCCAGCTTGGCGGCATCCGAGGCCGCCTTGGCGGCATCATAGGCGGCCTGGGCGGTGGCGACGCTGTAATGGGTCTGATCGACGGCGGCGGCACCGGCGTCGGCCGCCCTGGCCTGGGCGGTGGCGACATAGTCGATGCCGTCGCCGTCGCCGGCAGTGCTGGTCAGTTTCTTCAGGGCCGTGTCGAGACCGGCCAGGGCCGTCGACATGGCGGTTTCGGCCTGGCGCTGGGCGGTGTATTGCGCGATCAGTTCCGCCGCCTCGCCCTGCGAGGTCTTGGCGGCGGCATCGGCCAGCGAGGACTGGGCGGCGACATAAGCGTCGGCCGCGCCGGTTGCGGTCGCTTCGACCAGGGCGGCGTTGGCCGTCGCCGCCGTCGCCGCGGCCCGGGCGCTGGCGGCGGCGATGACGGCGTTGTCATAGGCGCTGGCAGCGGCGTCGGCCGCATCCTTGTAGGCCTGGACGACAAGGTCCGCGGCATTGTTGCCGGCGGCGGCCAGGGCATTTTCATAGGCGGCCTGGGCCGCGTTCCTGGCCGTCAGCTGGCTGTCGCGCACGGCTTCGGCGGCGGCGGCCTTGATCAGCGGGTCCCGGGTAGCGGCGCTGGCGGCGGTGGCGGCGGCCGAAGCCTGATCGTAGGCGGTCTTGGCCGAAGCCAGCGACTGCTCCGCCTGGTCATAGGTCGCCTTGGCGCCATAGCGGGCCGTCACCACGGTGCCGGACCGCCAGGATTCCGCCGCCGCCTCCAGATTGGCGGCGGCCAGGGCGGTCGCCTTGGCCACGGCCGCCGCCGACTGGGCATCCTTGTTGTAGGTGCCGGCCAGGGCGATGGCGTCGGTGGCGGTGGTGTGGCCGGAACCGGCCTTGGCCGCGGCTTCGAAGGCGGCCTTGGCCGCCAGGGCGGCGGCCTCGGACCGGGCGGTGGCCGACAGGGTGCCTGCGATGTCGCCGGCCTCGAAGGCGATCAGAGCGGTATTCTTCTCGGAGACGGCGGTCGCCTTGAAGGTGTTGACCTGACCTGCCAGATTCTCGGTCTCGGTCCGCGACTGGCTGTCGGCTTCGTCCTTGGCCCGCTGGGCTTCGGCGATCTTGGCTTCCTGGTCGGCGACGGCCTTGGCGGCGGCGGCCTCAGCGGCTTCCTTGGCGGCCAGGGCGGCGCCGAAGGCCGACACCTTGGCCTCGCTGGCGGCGTCGATCTGCAGGGCCTGGTCCTTGGCGGTCTGGGCGTCCTGCACCGCCTTCAGGGCGCGGGTGACCGCCTGGTCGACCTGATACAGATAGGTGTTGGCGGCCTGGGCGCTTTCCGCCGCCGCCGCGCCCAAATCCAGCAGCAGGGATATCGCCGCCTTGGTGCTGGCCAGGGCCGCCTGGGCCGCCGCCAGCTTGCCGGCGGCGTCGGTGACCGCCCCGTCCTTGTCCCAGGCGTCGACGGCAGCCTGCTTGTCTGTCTCGATGGCGGCGGCCTTGGCGGCATAATTGGCCAGGGTCATCTCGCCCAGCTTGGTCTTGGCGGCGGCCAACGCATCCTTGGCGGCAACGGCATAGCCTTCGGCGGCATCGCGGGCCTGCTGCGCCAGCGTCAGCTGCCCCTGGACCGAGACCACCGCGGCCGTACCGGCGGCGGCGATGGTGGCGTCGGCCTTGCTGCGCGCCGTCGCCGCTTCGGTGCGCATCTGCACCACCAGGGCCAGGGCCTCGTTGGCCGCCTGCTCGGCGGCCGAGCGGGTGGCGGCGGCCAGGGCGGCGGTCAGCTTGCCCTGGACCTGGGTCAGCAGGGCGGCGGCGTTGTCCGAGGCGGTGTGGGTCTCGCCCTGGCGGGCGGCGATGGTGTCGTTGGTGAAGGCGCCCTGCGCCTTGTCGGCGTCGGCCTGCGCCGCCAACGCGTCGGCGGCCAGACGGGCGGCGTCCTGAACGGCGGCGGCGGCCTGCCCACGGGCCGCGTCGATGCCCTTGAGGTCGGCGGCGGCGCTGGCATCGGCGGCAGCCAGCTGGGCGGCGGCGATCTGGGCCTGCTGGCCCGAGGCCAGAGCCTGGGCCAGGGACAGCGACGCCTCGGCGGCATCGGCGGCCAGATCGGCGGAATCGCGGGCGGCCAGGGCCGAAGCCAAGGCCTTGACCGCCGTCTGGTAGGAACTGTCCATGCGGTCGGTATGGACGTTCCAGCTGTCGGCGCGGGCCAGCGCCGCCTGGGCCAGATCGTAGGCGGCCAGCGCCTGCTGGTATTTCTCGGCGGCGGCATCGGCGGCAAGCCGGGCCGCGCTGGCATCGGACTGGGCGGCGCCGACGTCGGCGGTATGGGTCGCCGCCTCACCGGCCTCGGTCTTGGCCGTCTGGGCCAGGGTCTCGGCCTCGCGGGTCAGGGCCAGGGCATTGCCGACGGCGCTGTCGATCTCGGCCTGGACGCTGGCCGTCGTCGTCGATTTGGTGAATCCCAGATACCATTCGGCCGCCGATTCGTAACCCTGGGCGGCGGACAGCCTGTCGATGGCGGTCATCACCGAGGCCAGCGTCGTGGCGGCCTGACCTTCCAGCACGGCGACCTGGCCGTGCAGGGTGTTGTAGATGCCCTCGGCCCCGGCAGCCAGCCGCTCGGCGTCCGTCGCGTCGGCCGCCGCCGTGTCCAGGGCGGATTGCCATTGGCTTTTCAGGCCGGTGAAGAACAGCCCGACTTCCATCGTGGCGGCGACATTCTGCGCCGCCAGAATCGCCGTCGCCTCGACCACCGCTTTCTCATCGGCACCGCCCAGCGCGGCGATGGCGGTCTGGATGCGGGCATAGGCGTCGTCGGCGATGACCTTGGCGGTCTTCCAGGCGGCGACCTCGATATATTTGTCGGCGGCCGCGTCGGAAACGCCGGCATGCGCCGCCTTGTACGCGTTGAACGCGGCCGTGTATCCCTGGGCGGCGTTGTTCTTGGCCGACAGCGCCGCGGCGGCGGCATCGTCCAGCAGGCCGGCCCGCGTCGCCCCGGTGGCCTGGAAGGCGGCGGCGGCCTTGTTGGCGGCCAGCGTCAGGTCGGCGCCGACGGTGACCGAGAAAGTCGCCGCGCCGATCTTGACCGATGCCGCCGTGGTCGAAAAGGTGGTCACGGCGTCGCCGGCATCCTCGACCTGCGGCTTCAGGTCCTGCTCGGCATAGGCCCGCTTGGCGGTGGCGGTGGCCAGTTTCTTCTGCCAGTCCAGATAGGCCGGCGATTCGGCGGTCCGGGCCGCATCCAGGGCGGTCAGCACGTCGGTGCTGGTTTTTTTCGCCGCCGCCAGGGTGCCTTCGGCGGTGATGCGGGTCGCCTGCTTGGCCGCCTCGTCGCTGGCGGCGCTGCCGCTGGTCCAGGCGGCGATGGCCTCGGTCTTGTAGGAGGTATTGGTCGGATCGGCCGCCACCGTCTTCAGCACCGCCAGCGGCGCCGAGGCGGTGGTGGCGGCGACGGTGACCTTCGAGACGGCGGTGCCCAGTTGCGTCAGGCTGGCCGCCGCCTTGGCGCTGGCATAGGTCTGGACCAGGGCGGCGGCCTGGCTCTGGAACGACGTCGCCTGCTGGCTGTAGCCGGACATCTGCGTCTGCAACGTGGTCAGCGTGGCGGACAGATTGGTCAGGGCCGGATTGGTCGGATCCTCGGTCACCAGCTTCTGCAGGTACTCGATATTCTTTTCGATCTTGTCCTGCTTGGCGGCCAGACTGGCGACCTTGGCCGCCGCCCGTTCGACTTCGACCTGCGCCTTGGCCACCTGCAGGTTGGCGATCTCGGACGTGAAGCGCGTCAGGCTGGAATCGGCGGTGATCGTCGCGACGATCTCGGCCGCCTGGGTGTTCTTCTCGTCGATTTGGGCTTCCAGACTGGCGATCAGCTGTTCCAGCGGATAGATGTCGTCGTCGATGTCGATGTCACCGTCGCCGTCGGTGTCCGACGTCGCCGCCAGCACCAGCCAGCCCTGGCCCCCGATCAGGTCCGACGGCCAGCCGCCCAGATACTGCGCCGCCAGATCCTCGCCCCGGGCGCCGTACATCGCCTGGATGGCGGCGATGTCGTGCAGCTGCGGCGTCGAGGCGTAGCCCGCCGAATCGCCGCCGAAATAGGACATGATCGAATAGCTGCGCGAATCGTAGGGGCCGGTGGGCAGGCCGCTGCCGTCATACTCGCCGGCATGTTCCAGGCCCAGGGCATGGCCGATTTCGTGCAGCAGGGTCTGGAAGCCGTAGCTGCCGGGCAGCAGCGTGCCGTTGGGGCCGTATTCCGGATTGATCCACACGTCGCCGCCGATGCCGGCCCCGGGCAGATAGGTCCAGGCGACGTCCTGGCCGGTGGTGGAATCGGCGAAACGGATGTCGCCCTGCCCGTCGGCCACCTCGACGAAGCGGATGTTGGCCACCTCGGCCCAGTTGGCCAGGGCCTGACGGGCGGCATCCTTCTGGGCGTCGGAAAAGGACGAGAAGCCGCCGGCCTCGACATGGCCGGCATAATCGACCGGGACGGCATTGGGGAAACTGTAGGTGACGACGGTCTGGCCGGCAGGGTCGACGACACCCCAGCGCAGGCCGCTGATCAGTTCCAGGATGGCGGCGCGCTCGGACCCGGCGGCGGCGGCCGACAGCGACAGCACGCCGTCGCCGTATCCCTGCTCCGCCTGGGAGCTGCTGGTGCCGTATTTGGTGTCGTACAGGGCGGCCAGGGCGGTCTGGCTGCTCGTCACCTGATCTTCCAGGACGTCGACGGCGCTTTGCAGGGCCTGGACCCGGCCCTGGGCGGTGGTGATCTGGGCGATCAGGCCGGACACGTCCTCGGCCACCACCACCTTGGTGGCGATCGGGTCGATATTGGCCAGGGTCTGGACGATGGCCGCCTTCAACTCGGCGAAGGCCTTGGCGACGATGACTTCCGCTTCCTTGGACGCCTTGCCCTGAAGATCCAGGCTGCTTTCCGACTGCGTCAGCAGAAGTTGCGGGGGAGGGGGCGCGACGGACCCTTCGTCGCCGGGGCCTTGCTGCTGCTGCTGCGAAAACCCCTTGTCGACATTGGCGTTGAAGCTGCCGGTGGCCGCGTTGCCGACCAGACTGCCGAATTGGGCGGCGCTGAAGGCCTGGACGTTGGCCGCGCCGCTGGGCGACACCGCCAGACCCAGCCCGGGGGTGTTGACGGTGAAGCTTTGCCCCGATTTGGTGGTGAAGGTCAGTTCGCCGGTGACACCGCCCTTTTCCGGAACCAGCACCACGGTGACGCCCTCGCCGCCGACCTTGCCGCCGCCGGCGGTGCCGCGGATGCCCATCGTCATGACCGGGGTCTTGACCTGCAGGGCGTCGGGGGTGGTCTTGGGGATCTGCCCCGACACGAAGGTGAACGACCCCGACACCACCGACAACTGGCCCGACCCGCTGTGGGCGTCGGCGTCGTAGATCAGGTTGTCCAGGACGGCGCGGCCCTTGGCGCCCAGGGCGAAAGCGGTGCCGTCCTCGAAGATCAGCCCGACATTGGCCCCGTCCGCGGTCTGCAGCTGGTCGCCCTGATAGACCGGATCGCCGGCTTTCAGCGTGCTGCGGCTGCCATCGGCGTGGCGTGCCTCGACCTTGCCGGAGAGGGTTTCGGCCTTGCCGATCACCTTCAGCCCGCTGGCGGCGCCGCCGGCCTGGGCGAACTGGCCCGGCGCCAGCGGCCCGGCCAGCAGTTCGGCCAGAACCGGATCGATGACCGCGCCATGCCCGTTCAACAGGGCCGGAGGAGCCTCGGTGGCGAAATAGCCGCGCACCACCACACGGGCGCCATCGGTCCCCACCAGCACCAGATCGGCGCCGGACCGGACATAGTCGGCTTCCAGCAAGAAATCGACGCCGGGAACGGTTACCTCGGTAACCCCGGTCGCCTCGATGACGGTTTGCCGCAATTCTTGCGACCCGTCCGCCGATGGTTTGCCGTCTTTGGGCAAAGCGCCTGTCCTGTCGTGAAACATCCGGCGGACCCACAACCTTCCCCGGACAGGATATTCTGCCATATCAGTGGTATGGTTCCAATAACAACAACGCCGATAAACAAGGATTCAGCGGTGTCTGCGGGTTGCCGGATCATTTTTTTTGCCATGCTCTTCCTGCTCTATTGCGGGTCGGCATCGGCTGACACACAAAATATTGTGGTGTGCGCAAACTGCCCCCCCATGATCGTGATGCCCATCGGGGCTTTGCCCGAGGGGCGCCGGCTGGCGGTCAGCCGCACCGAAATCACCTTCGACGAATGGGCGGAATGCAGCCGCAGCGGGCATTGCCGCCCCATCGACGACGACCATCAGTGGGGTAAGGGCCGCCGGCCGGTGATCAACGTCTCGTGGAGCGATGCCGAAAGCTTTGCGGCATGGCTGTCCCTGCGTTCGGGCCTGACCTGCCGGCTGCCCGGAGAGGCCGAATGGGAAACCGCCGCCCGCGCCGGAACCGACACGGCGTTCTGGTGGGGAAACGATCCCCGCGCCGGCAAGGCCAATTGCCGGGATTGCGGCCCGAATCCCGTTTACGGCAGCCTGCCCGCCGCCAGCTTTCCGGCCAATCCCTTCGGGTTGTTCGACATGAACGGCAATGTCTGGGAATGGACCGCCGATTGCTGGTCCGCCGACCGTTCCGCCGACCCGCGGCAATCCCTGGCGGCCTGCCCGCAGCGGGTGATCAAGGGCGGCTCGTGGTATTACTACTCCGCCAATGCCCGCTGGGATGCCCGGGCCAGAAACGACGGCCGCACCGGCAGCTACAATATCGGCATCCGCGTGGTCTGCGACCTTGGCCCGCCGCCGTGAACGCCGCCGGGGATGACCACCGGGCGGTTTGCCGCTATGGTGGCCCCCCTTTCCCGTCGAGGCATCCATGAGTCTGTCCCGATTCACCCCCCACCTTTCCCGCGCCTTCCGGCTGCCGATGGAACAGCCGGCGCCGTTCCTGCGCGGCGCCCTGCCGTGGCTGGCGGTCGCCCTGGCCGCCCATCTGCTGACCCTGCTGCCGATGAAGGCCGCCCCCCTGGCCGCCTTCGCCCTGAACGCCCTGGCCGTCGGGGGCTTTGCCGTCGCCTGGATGCGCTTCGTCGCCTTCGGGGAAACCCCGCGGCCGCTGGCCCTGGGCCTGCGTCCGCTGCTGTTCATGGTGGCCTATCAGGTCGCGCTGATGTTCGAAAGCATCCCGCAGCCCTTCCTGCAGATGCTGCTGGTCGACGTGAAGGACGGACAATTGCTGGCCCTGGCCGGGGTCCAGCTGTTTCAGTTGCTGATCGGCGGCTTCTTCCTGGTCCTGCCCCATATCGCCCTGGCCACCCGTCAGGAAGCCGGCGGCACCCGCCTGCAGCGCATGGTCCTGGCCGGCGGCCTGGGGGTGGGCATGGGCTATGTGCTGGGGGGACTGCCGTTTCTGGTGATGAACATGCTGTGGGACGACGTCGCCGCCAGCCTGCCTGCCGGAGGACTGGTCGACTTCGCCAGCCACAGCGTGCGGGTAATGGTCAATTTCGCCGCCGTCGCGGTGATGTCCGGCTATTTCGCCCAGGTCTGGCAGGACCTGAAGGATGCCGACCCGTTCGCCCCCGCCGGCAGCCCGCCGGACGAACCGGAAAAGCCCCGCCGTACCGAGCGGCTGAGCAGAAGGAAACGCTGACCGGACCGGGCCGCCCCGCGATCGGCGGAGCGGCCCGGATCTTTTGCGCCTATCCGTCGGCGTTGATCTTGGCGATGATCTCTTTCAGCGACGCCTCCCAGGTGGCGTTGTCCACCTGGCAGGTGCCGGCCTTTTCATGGCCGCCGCCGCCATAGGACAGGCACAGGGCGCCGACATTGGTCTTCGACCCGCGGTCCAGGATGGACCGGCCGATGGCGAAGACGGTGTTCTGCTGCTTCAGCCCCCACAGAACGTGGATCGAGATGTTGCACTGCGGATAGAGGGCATAGATCATGAAGCGGTTGCACGCCCAGATGGTTTCCTCGTTGCGCAGGTCCAGAACCACCAGATTGCCGTAGACCGTCGAGCAGCGGCGGATCTGCTCCTTGGCCTTCTCTTCCTGTTCGAAATACAGGTCGGCCCGTTCCTTGACGTCGGGCAGGGCCAGGATGTCTTCGATCGAATGGTTCCGGCAATAATCGATCAGATTCATCATCAGCTGATAGTTCGAGATGCGGAACTCGCGGAAGCGGCCCAGGCCGGTGCGCGCATCCATGATGTAGTTCAGCACCGTCCATCCGCTGGGCGAGATGATGTCGTCCAGCGAATACTGGGCGGAATCGGCCTTGTCGACCTCTACCATCATCTGATCCCAGGCCGCCGGAAAGCGCACCGCGCCGCCGTAATAATCATAGACCACCCGGGCCGCCGACGGGGCGTCGGGGGAAATGACGTGATTGTCCTTCTTGCCCACCCGGATGGTTTCCGACAGGTGATGGTCGAAGGCCAGATGGACGCCCTCCACATAGGGCAGATTGGTGGTGATGTCGTTCGGCCCGATCTCGATCACCCCGTCCTGCATGTCCTTGGGATGGACGAACTTGATGTCGTCGATGATATCCAACTGCCGCAGCAGCACGGCGCAGACCAGACCGTCGAAATCGCTGCGCGTCACCAGACGGAACTTCTTGTGTTCAGACATATTCTGCCTCCTGCCCACCCGATAGAAACGGCAAGTCTACCCCCGGAACGCCAGGGCGACAACGCCGCAGAGCGAAGCCGCAGGGCTCCGAATCCAGGTTAAGAAGTGGCTAATTTCCCCTGGTACATACTCGTCATGCCCGCGCAGGCGGGCATCCATACGACGGTTGGGCGAGACGCAGCTGCGACTCATGAAA
>CAJANN010000091.1 GCA_903941095.1 uncultured Rhodospirillaceae bacterium
CGCCAGCCGCGAGCAGGACGTGGCCCTACTGGTTCGGTCGGCGGTGGACAGGATCACGCAGGCGGGACGGGTCCCGCCATCGCCCGGCCGGTCAGACCTCGGCCGCGCGCGAGGCCTTCTTGCGGTCGTTGGGATCGCGCAGGCGCTTGCGCAGGCGGATCGACTTGGGCGTGACCTCCACCAGCTCGTCATCCTGGACATAGGCGATGGCCTGTTCCAGGCTCATCTTGCGCGGCGGGGTCAACCGCACCGCCTCGTCCTTGCCGGCGGCGCGGATGTTGGTCAGCTGCTTGGCCTTCAGCGGGTTGACCTCCAGGTCGTTGCCGCGGGAATGCTCGCCGATGATCATGCCCTCGTAGACCTTGACCTGCGGGTTGATGAACATCGGGCCGCGATCTTCCAGGTTCCACAGGGCATAGGCCACCGCCTCGCCGTTGGCGTTCGAGATCAGCACGCCGTTGCGGCGGCCCTCGATGGCGCCCTTGTAGGGGGCGTAGCCGTGATAGACGCGGTTCATCAGGCCGGTGCCGCGGGTGTCGGTCAGGAACTCGCCGTGATAGCCGATCAGGCCACGCGACGGCGCCAGGAAGGTGATGCGGGTCTTGCCGCCGCCGGTGGGGCGCATGCCGGTCAGCTCGGCCTTGCGCAGGGTCATCTTTTCCACCACCACGCCCGAGAATTCCTCGTCGACGTCGACGAACACCTCTTCGATGGGCTCCATCCGCTGGCCGTCCTCGGTCTTGAACAGCACGCGCGGACGCGACACCGACAGCTCGAAGCCTTCGCGGCGCATGGTCTCGATCAGCACGCCCAGCTGCAGCTCGCCACGGCCGGCCACTTCGAAAGCGTCGCGGCTGTCCTGTTCGGTGACACGGATGGCGACGTTGGATTCGGCCTCGCGGAACAGGCGGGCGCCGATGACGCGGCTGGTGACCTTGTCGCCCTCGGTACCGGCCAGCGGCGAATCGTTGACCGAGAAGATCATCGCCAGCGTCGGCGGGTCGATGGGCTGTGCCTTCAGCGGCTCGACCACTTCCGGGGCGCAGATGGTGTCGGCGACGGTGACCTTGGTCATGCCGGCCAGACAGACGATGTCGCCGGCCTCGGCCTGTTCCACCGGCACCCGCTCGATGCCGCGGAAGGACAGGATCTTGGTGGCGCGGAACTGTTCGACCACCCCGTCCCGGTTCAGGCCCTTGACCGCCATGTTGGTCTTCAGGATTCCCGTCTCGATGCGCCCGGTCAGGATGCGGCCCAGATAGGGGTCGGCCTCCAGGGTGGTGGCCAGCATCGAGAACGGCGCCTCCAGGTCGTGATTGGGGGCCGGAACGTGCCTGAGGATCAGGTCCAGCAGCGGCTCCAGGCTTTCCTTCGGGCCTTCCGGCGCTTCCGCCGCCCAGCCGTCGCGGCCGACGGCGAACAGGGTGGGGAAGTCCAGCTGTTCGTCGTTGGCGTCGAGCGCGGCGAACAGGTCGAAGCATTCGTCGTGCACTTCATGCGGACGGGCGTCGCCGCGATCGACCTTGTTGACCACCACGATGGGGCGCAGGCCCAGGCCCAGCGCCTTGCCGGTCACGAACTTGGTCTGCGGCATCGGGCCTTCGGCCGCGTCCACCAGCACCACCACGCCGTCGACCATCGACAGGATGCGTTCGACCTCGCCGCCGAAATCGGCGTGGCCGGGGGTGTCGACGATGTTGATGCGCACGCCCTTCCAGTCCACTGAAGTGCACTTGGCCAGGATGGTGATGCCACGCTCTTTTTCCAGGTCGTTGGAATCCATCACCCGCTCTGCGACCTGCTGGTTTTCGCGGAAGGTGCCGGACTGCTTGAGCATGGCGTCGACCAGGGTGGTCTTGCCGTGGTCGACGTGGGCGATGATGGCGATATTACGGAGTTCCATGAGGGCGTCGTTTCGTTTTCAAAAGAGCGGAGGGAAAGGGGTCAGCCCAGCTTGGCCGCGACCAATGCGGCCAGCGACTGCGCCGGGCGGGCGCCGATATGCGAGATGATTTCGCCGGCGGCGATGCCGCCCAGGCGGGCACAGGCCGCCAGATCGCGGCCTTGGGTGAAGCCGTGCAGGAAGCCGGCGGCGTAAAGGTCGCCGGCTCCGGTGGTGTCGACGACATGGGCGACCGGGTCGCAGGCGACGACGATGACGTCGTCGTCGGTGACCACCAGCGAGCCCTTGGCGCCACGGGTGACGGCGGCCACGGCGGCATGGCCGCGCACGCGGCGCAGCGCCTCGTCGAAATCGTCGGTCTCGAACAGCGCCATGATCTCGGCGTCGTTGGCGAACAGGATGTCGACATGGCCCGAAACCAGATCCATGAATTCGGCGCGGTGGCGGCTGACGCAGAACGGGTCGGACAGCGACAGCGACACCAGCCGCCCGGCCTCGTGGGCGATGCCCGCGGCCTTCAGGAAGGCCTGCTTGGCCAGCGGCGGGTCGTACAGGTAGCCTTCCAGATAGGTGACGGCGGCATTGGCGATCACCGCCTCGTCGACGTCGCCGGGGCCGAATTCGGTGCAGGCGCCCAGATAGGTCAGCATGGTGCGCTGGGCGTCGGGGGTGACCAGCACGAAGCAGCGCGCCGTGGCCGGTCCTTCGGCGGCGGCGGCGGTCTGGAAGCTGGCGCCGGCACTGGCGATGTCGTGGCGGAAGACGCGGCCCAGCTGATCGTCCTTGACCTTGCCCATATAGGCGGCGCGCCCGCCCAGCGACGCGATGCCGACGATGGTGTTGGCCGCCGACCCGCCCGAGCATTCCATGCCCGGCGGCAGCGATTCGTAGATGCGTTCGGCCTGGGCGCCGTCGATCAGGGTCATCACCCCCTTGTCGAGGCCGAGCCGGGTCAGCAGGCCGTCCTCGGCATGAACCAGCACGTCAACAATCGCGTTGCCGATACCGGCGACGTGGTAGCGGATGTCTGTCATGATCGTGATCTCTTGCTTCGCTGCGCGACAGGGGGGGCGGGGGCCGCGGCTCCCGACAAGCGGCGCAGTATAGCCAGACCGCCGACCGGAACAATAAAAAAGGTGACCATCTGCGCGGTTGTCACCATCCGGCGGCCCTGCTTCAATGGGGGCCATGATCGCCGGATTGTTCAAAGCCTTCGCCCAACTGTCCGATCCCGCCCTGCGCGGGGTGCTGCGGCGCGGCATCCTGGGGGCGGCGGCCGTGTACCTGCTGCTGGTGGCGGCGGTGTGGGCGGTGGCCTCGAACCTGTCGCTGTTCGGCAACGCCTGGGCCGATATCGGCACCGGCATCGCCCTGGTGCTGATCGCCCTGACGGTGCCGCTGCTGTTCTTCCCCGCCCTGACCACCGCCGTCATGGGGCCGATGCTGGACGGCGCCGCCGACGCCGTCGAGGCCCGCCACTATCCGCACCTGCCGCCGGCCCGCCCCCTGCCCGCCGCCGAGATGCTGGCGGCGACCCTGCGTTTTCTGCTGACCATGCTGGCGGTCAACCTGCTGGCCCTGCCGGTCTATGCCGTGCTGCTGCTGACCGGACTGACCTTCATCCTGGTGACGGTGGTCAACGGCTATCTGCTGGGGCGCGAATATTTCGAGCTGGTGGTCCTGCGCCGCCTGGATGCCGGTCCGGCCCGCCTGCTGCTGCGCAACAATCTGGGCCGGGTGTGGCTGGCCGGGGCGGTCGTGTCGTTCCTGTTCTCGGTGCCGGGACTCAACCTGGCGGCGCCGGTCCTGGGAACCGCCTTCATGGTCCATGTGGTCCAGACCCTGAAACGGCCGTGACCGGGGGGGGCAGGGTGGAAAATAACCCCCCCGAAGGGATAGCCATACTGGACTCGCGACCAAAAATATGGTGTAAGCCAACGCACGCTGGGGCACCATGCCATGCGTGATTTTCGACCCTGTCTCAAAGCGGAGGATGTCTGTGCTTGAAGCCTATCGCCAGCATGTTGCCGAACGTGCCGCTCTCGGGATTCCGCCTCTGCCGCTGACCGCCAAGCAGACCGAGGATCTGGTTGCCCTGCTGAAGTCCCCGCCCAAGGGCGAGGAACAGGCCCTGGTCGAGCTGATCACCCACCGGGTGCCGGCCGGCGTCGACGACGCCGCCAAGGTCAAGGCCGCCTTCCTGGCCGCCGTGGCCACGGGCGGCGAAAGCTCGCCGCTGATCTCGAAGATCAAGGCCACCGAGCTGCTGGGCACCATGCTGGGCGGCTTCAACATCTCGCCGCTGATCGAGTTGCTGGCCTGCCCCGAATGCGGCGCCGCCGCCGCCGAGGGTCTGAAGAAGACCCTGCTGGTGTTCGACTATTTCCACGACGTCA
The DNA here is from genome assembly GCA_903941095.1 of uncultured Rhodospirillaceae bacterium. Classification (GTDB taxonomy): domain Bacteria; phylum Pseudomonadota; class Alphaproteobacteria; order Rhodospirillales; family Magnetospirillaceae; genus Magnetospirillum. The sequence goes on from CAJANN010000091.1 coordinate 4,300, forward strand.
AGGCCCTGGCCGACAAGGGCAACGCCAACGCCAAGGCGGTGATCCAGTCCTGGGCCGACGCCGAATGGTTCACCTCGCGCCCGGAAGTGCCGCAATCGCTGACCGTCACCATCTTCAAGGTGACCGGCGAGACCAACACCGACGACCTGTCGCCGGCCCCCGACGCCTGGAGCCGCCCGGACATCCCGCTGCATGCCCTGGCCATGCTGAAGAATCCCCGCCCCGGCATCGAGCCCGAAGAGCCCGGCGCCCGCGGCCCGGTCAAGCAGCTGGAAGCCTTGAAGGCCAAGGGCCATCTGGTCGCCTATGTCGGCGACGTGGTCGGCACCGGCTCCAGCCGCAAGTCGGCCACCAACTCGGTGCTGTGGTTCACCGGCGAGGACATCCCCTTCGTTCCCAACAAGCGGTTCGGCGGCGTCTGCCTGGGCACCAAGATCGCCCCCATCTTCTACAACACGATGGAAGATGCCGGGGCGCTGCCCATCGAGCTGGACGTCAACCAGATGGACATGGGCGACGTGGTCGAGCTGCGTCCCTATGAGGGCAAGGCCCTGAAGGACGGCAAGCGTGGCCCGATGCTGTTCATCGAAGAGCTCAAAGCCAAGGGCCATCTGGTGGCCTATGTCGGCGACGTGGTCGGCACCGGCAGCTCGCGCAAGTCGGCGGTCAACTCGGTGCTGTGGTTCACCGGCGAGGATATTCCGTTCGTTCCCAACAAGCGCTTCGGCGGCGTCTGCCTGGGCACCAAGATCGCCCCGATCTTCTACAACACCATGGAAGACGCAGGCGCCCTGCCCATCGAGCTGGACGTCAACCAGATGGACATGGGCGACGTGGTCGAGCTGCGTCCCTATGACGGCAAGGCGCTGAAGGGCGGCAAGGTCATCTCGGAATTCACCGTCAAGTCCGAGGTCATCTTCGACGAGGTGCGCGCCGGTGGCCGCATTCCGCTGATCATCGGCCGCGGCCTGACCGCCAAGGCCCGCGAGTCGCTCGGCCTGCCGCCCTCGACCCTGTTCCGCCTGCCCTCCTCGCCGGTTGATTCGGGCAAGGGCTTCACCCTGGCCCAGAAGATGGTCGGTCGCGCCTGCGGCTTGGCCGAAGGCAATGGCGTGCGTCCCGGCACCTATTGCGAGCCGCGCATGACCACCGTGGGGTCGCAGGACACCACCGGCCCGATGACCCGCGACGAGCTGAAGGACCTGGCCTGCCTCGGCTTCTCGGCCGACCTGGTGATGCAGTCGTTCTGCCACACCGCCGCCTATCCGAAGCTGGTGGACGTCAAGACCCACCGCGAGCTGCCCGCCTTCATCAGCACCCGCGGCGGCGTCGCCCTGCGTCCGGGCGACGGCGTCATCCACTCCTGGCTGAACCGCCTGCTGCTGCCCGACACGGTGGGCACCGGCGGCGACTCGCACACCCGCTTCCCCATCGGCATCTCGTTCCCGGCCGGTTCGGGCCTGGTGGCCTTCGCCGCCGCCACCGGCGTGATGCCGCTGGACATGCC
>CAJANN010000092.1 GCA_903941095.1 uncultured Rhodospirillaceae bacterium
AGGTTGTCTAACACCGCGCCAGCAATTTCGACATGTAAACCGTCGTGCCTGATACGACAACGGACATCCACCGGTCCGAGTAAATCGCGCAGATTTGTCTCGACATGATCGATTAGATGCAACTTTGCCGGCTCGATGGCAATTCCAGTTTCAATTCGGCTAGCCAGGCAAGGCTGCGCAGGCAAATCCGCGATGTCATCCAGGCCAAGATCGGCGGCAATCGCCCGGATGCCAGCCTTGTCGATACCGGCTTCAACGAAGGGATGGCTTACCTGATGTTCTTTGGCCGCGATCAGACCTGGCCGGAAATCGGAAAGATCATCCTGATTAGTGCCAGAAAACAAAGGCCCGGACCACTCTCGGCGGATGTAATCGTAGAGATGGGTCTTGCAGAAGTAGCAGCGGTTGACGGGATTAGCCACGTAGTAGGCATCTTCTAACTCCCCCGCTTCAATGCACCGCACCTCCCAACCCTCGCGCTCGGCATGTTGGCGCACCCGGGCGGTGGCACTCGCCGGCACGGCGGGGGAAGACGCATGGAACAGCACGGGCTTCTCAGCCATAGTACGCATGGCCAGGTGCGCTAACGTCATGCTATCGACACCGCCACTCACGGCGATGGCAGCTTGCCCGTAGGACGCGAGTACAGCCTCCAAGCCCCTTAACATGCAATACAGGCCAGATTCATTCATTGGCAGGGGATAAAGTTGGCTACCCATCATGATCTTCAGGCCCACCAAAGGCAGCGTCATACCCTCCTGCCCCCTTTAAGCCTAACTGCTCCATCCCTTGGCCTTCTCTCAGGATTTCATGCTGTTGCGCAAACTCCGCAAGTGCCTGCTCCTGCAGACGGTTACTCAGCAACTCACGCTCCCGCTGAGTCAGATCCAGACCCGCCACAAAGTCGGCCTCCAGCTTGGCCGTTACCACGGCACCCGGACGCCGGGCGATCTTGACCGGCGCCGAGCCATGCTCCACGGTTGCGACTTGCACCGCCCGCCGCGCAAGGGTCCAGCGATCTTCAACCCGCCAGCGCAAACCCAGGGTCGTCGTTTCGCTCACAGAGGCCCACATCACCGCCTCAAGCCGTGACGGCTGGGCCAGTATCTCGATCCGAAAGGTCAAGCGACCCTTTTTACCGGTAGTCATAACGCTGGTTACGCTCAGCACGCCCGGGACGGTTCGCAGTCGGTCCAAGCCGATGGCCAAATCCTCTGGCGACTGGTCATCGATATCGAAAGACAGCACAGCCACCCGATCGGCCACCGGGCACTTGTCCGCCCATGCAGTCGCGGCTATTTCAACATTGGCGCATTCACCGCCGGGGTGCCCAACCTCGGCAAACACCAGCAAGCGCAACACATTGGGCACCCCCGGCAACTCCTTCGACCCCGCGCCATACCCACTGGCAACCAACCTGCCAGTGCGCAAGTCACGCGCATCGAAAGCCCCCAAATAAGCCAGGATCGCCGCGCCCGTGGGCGTTACCCGCTCTCCCTCGATGCCATCGTCACGCAGGCGCGCCCCCCGGCATAGGATCGCGGTCGCCGGTGCCGGCACGGGCAGCAGCCCATGAGCACAACGCACGGTCCCGCCGCCGAGAGGCAGCGATGGGCATATCCAGCGAACGGGTCCCACGGCGTCGATGATCACCGCCGCCGCGACCAGGTCCACGATGGAATCCCAGTCCGCGATCTCATGCAGATGCACCTCATCCGCCGGTCTGCCATGCACCTCGCCCTCGGCCGCCGCGATCAGATCAAACAGCCCGATTGCAACCCGCCGCACCTCAGGCGATAAATTAGACGCCTGAGTAAACGCCTTGATCTCCGCCACCGCGCCCGTCGGGTGGGGCCACTCACCACCAAAAGCCGGCACGAACTGGCGCGCAGAAATGCCCCCACGGTTCACGACGGGCCAATCCAGTTCAAAAGCGACCGGGATGCGCAGGGTTTCAAGTGCCGCCGCGATCCGCCCTGCCAGCTCCGGCCAGGTCGCCACCGCCGCCGCCACGAACATATCGCCCGCCACGCCGCCGATGGC
>CAJANN010000093.1 GCA_903941095.1 uncultured Rhodospirillaceae bacterium
AGCGCGGCCGGATGGTGTCGCAGAACTTCCTGGCCCGCGAGGCCATCCGCATCGAACAGGAGGTGATCGGCGAGAATGTCGGCTCGCAGGATCAGATCTGGGCCGCCTATGGCGGCATGAACCGGGTCAACTTCTTCACCGACGGCAATTTCTCGGTGGTGCCGCTGGTGATGCCCCCCGAGCGCCGGCGCCAGTTGCTGGGCCATTTCATGCTGTTCTTCACCGGCCTGTCGCGATTCGCCACCGAGGTGGCCGGCAAGAAGATCGCCAATCTGGAAAAACATGCCGCCGACATCCACCAGATGGTGGCGATGGTCGACGAGGCCCAGGCGATTCTGGGCGATCCCGGCCGCGACCTGGCCGATATCGGCCGGCTGCTGCATGAAAGCTGGTGTCTGAAGCGTGGCTTGGCCGATACGGTCAGTTCCGACGATATCGACAGCATCTACAAGGCCGGCCGCGATGCCGGGGCCGTCGGCGGCAAGCTTTTGGGTGCCGGCGGCGGCGGCTTCGTCCTGTTCTATGTCGAGCCCGAGCGGCAGCAGGCGGTGCGCGAGGCGCTGAAGCCGCTGGTCGAGGTTCGTTTCGGCATCGATTATGCCGGCAGCAAGATCGTGGTCTACGAGCCCAACGGACTGGAGAGCCGGTGAGCGGGCCGCCCCCCGTCCATCTGCTGGGCCGCCGGCCGGCGTGCGAGAACCGGGTGTGGCGGGTCGATTTCGACCATATCGCCGCCGCCGGCACCGCCGAGATTCCCAATTATCTGACGATGGTCCCTAAGGGATTGCGGGCCGATGGCATCGGCGGCGTGTCGATCCTGCCGATCATCGACGGCGAGGTGGTGCTGTTGCGCAATTACCGCCATGCCGTCGAACGCTTCCTGTGGGAATTGCCGCGCGGCTTCGTGGATGCCGGAGAAAGCGCCGAGACCGCCGCCCTGCGCGAGCTGGAGGAAGAGGCCGGTCTGGTCTGCGACCCCGCCGATCTGGTGGCGTTGGGATTTTTCTACCCCGAGGCCAGCACCATCCGCGCCAGGGGGGCCTTGTTCGCCGCCACCCGGTGCCGGGAAAGCGCCGCCCCCCGCGATGCCGAGCCCGGATTGGGCCACCCGGCCCGGTTCCCCCGCGAGGCGGTTCTGGGCATGCTGGCCCGCTTCGAGATCGAGGATGCCTCGACCCTGATCGCCTGCCACCGCTATTTTTCGGTGCGGCCGTAGACGTCTTCCAGGCGGACGATGTCGTCCTCGCCGACATATTCCCCCGATTGCACCTCGATCATGCGCAACGGCAGGCGGCCGGGATTTTCCAGCCGGTGCGGCGTGCCGGCCGGGATGAAGGTGGATTCGTTCTCGCGCAAGGTGAACACCCGTTCGCCGCAGGTCACCAGGGCCGTGCCGGTGACCACCACCCAATGTTCGGACCGATGCCAGTGCTTCTGCAGGGACAGTTTCGCTCCCGGATTGACCTGGATGTGCTTGACCCGGAAGCGGTAGCCGTCATCCAGATTCTGGAACCAGCCCCAGGGACGCCAGGCGCGGCTGCCGTGGATCGCCTCGGTTCGATTCTTCGCCTTCAGCGCCTCGACGATCTTCTTGACGTCCTGGTCGTGCGCCTTGTCGGCCACCAGCACGGCATCGTCGGTGACGACCACCACCAGATCCGTGACGCCGATGGCGGTCAGCAGGCGATCGTCGCTGCGCAGATAGCAGCCCCTGGTCCCGGTGGTGACGACGTCGCCGATGGACACGTTGCCGGCCTCGTCGGGCTGGCTTTCCTGCCACAGCGACGACCACGAGCCGATGTCCGACCAGCCCATGTCGACCGGAACCATCGCCGCCCGGGCGGTGTGTTCCATCACCGCATAATCGATGCTGGCACCGTCCAGGGCGGCGAACGGGGCTTCCGCCAGACGGAAGAAGAACAAATCGGCGGCACCCTGGTCCAGGGCGTCGCGGCAGAGCTGGACCAGGCCGGGGCGCAGACGGGCCAGCTCGTCCAGATACAGGCGGGCGGGAAACAGGAAGATACCGCTGTTCCAGGCATAGGTGCCTTCCGCCAGATAGGATTCGGCGGTGGCCCGGTCGGGCTTTTCCACGAAGCGGCGGACGCTGAAACCGTCCATCAGCGGTTCGCCCCGCTGGATATAGCCGTACCCCGTGTTGGGCTCGGTCGGTTCGATCCCGAAGGTGACGAGATGGCCGGATTCGGCCAGCGGCACCGCCTTGGCGATGGCGGCCCGGAAGGCGGCGACGTCGCGCACCAGATGATCGGACGGCATGACCAGCAGCAGCGCGTCGGGCTGCCCGGCGGCCAGCAGGGCGGCGACGGCGACGGCGGGGGCGGTGTTGCGGCCGCAGGGCTCGATGACGACGGCCCGGGGCTCGATTCCGATTTCGCGCAATTGCTCGGCGACGATGAAACGGTGTTCCTGGTTGCACACCACGATGGGGGCGGCGTCGGCCCTGAGCGCGGTTTCCTGCAGCAAGGTGCGCTCGGACAGCAGCTTCAGCATCTGCTTGGGCATCATCTCGCGCGACAGCGGCCACAGCCGCGTGCCGGCACCGCCGGACAGGATCACCGGAACCAGGGTCATCGGGCATTTCTCCAGGCAGCCGTCATGCGGATCAGTCCGTCTTCCAGGGATAGGGGCGGGATCCACCCCAAGGCCCGCAGGGGCGAATCGTCGACCACCAGCGAGCCGGTCAGGCGGGCGATGGTGCCAGAACGGCCGCACAGACGGAAGAGGCCGGTGGGGGCCGGCAACAGGCGGGCCGGCCGGCTCAGCCCCCGGCCCAGCAGGCGCAGAAGTTCGGATGTCGAAACATCTTTGCCGTCGCGGATCAGGAAGGTGCCGTCGGCCTGCCGGTCCAGCAGGAAGCCCAACGCATCGGCCAGATTGTCGATTCCCACCAGCGAGCGGCGATTGTCCAGGCCGCCCAAAGGCAGCGGCAATCCGGTGGACAGAACCCGCAGCAGGGTGGCCAGGTTGCCCTTGGCCCCCGGTCCATGCACCAGCGGCGGCCGGACGATGGTCACGGGCAGGCCGTCCATCTCCCGCAAGCCCCGCTCCGCCTCGGCCTTGGCGATGCCGTAGGGGTCGGCCGGGGCCGGCGGATCGTCGGCACGGAACGGCCGGTCGGCCGGGGTGGCCTCGCCGTTGACCTTGATGGAGCTGACGAACAGGAACCGCTTCACCCCGGCGGCCCGGGCCTGCTCGGCCAGACGCAGGGTGCCGTCGCGGTTGATGCGGCGGAACAGGGCCAGCGGGTCGGACTCGCTTTCCTGCATGACATGGGCGCGGGCGGCCAGATGCACCACCGCCTCGCTTCCGGCCAGCGCCCGGCTCCAGTCGGTGTCGGGGCCAAGATCGCCGACGCGGGCGACCTCCAGGCCGGGCAGGTCGCGGCGGCTGGCCGCCACCACCCGATGGCCGCGGGCCTGCAGGGCGCGGCAGACCGGACCGCCGACGAAGCCGCTGGCTCCGGTGACCAGGATCTTCATGCCGGGCTTCCCTGCGACCAGCGGTGCAGCACCGCCAGCAGGGCGGCGACGATGCCGATGGCGGCGACGACGCCCGGCCAGGGATGGCCGGCAGCGGCCAGGGCGGCGGCGGCGACCAGCAGGACGTTGCCGATGCCGATGGCGGCGGCGACCTGATCGTGGCGTTTGCCGCCCTGCACGGCACGCTGGTAGAAGTGCTTGCGGTGCGCCTGCCAGACTTTCTCGCCGTTCAGCGCCCGGCGCGTCAGGGTGATGGTGGCGTCGGCCAGATAATAGCCGGGCAGGATCAGGGCGGCGGCCAACTGGCCTTCGGCGGCCAGCCCGGCCAGCAGCCCGCCCAGCACGAAGCCGAACGGCACGCTGCCGGAATCGCCCAGGAACATCCGCGCCGGATGCCAGTTGAAATGCAGGAAGGCGCCGCCGGTCACGGCCACCGCCAGCCCGGCGGGAATCAGGACCGGATCGGCCGGGGCCAGACTGGCGACGATGGCGATGCCGGTCCCCAGGGACAATGTTTCGATTCCGGTTATTCCGTCGATGCCGTCCATGAAATTGTACAAATTGACGAACCACAGCCAGCCCAGCCCGGCCAGCAGGCTGTCGGCCCACCAGGGCAGCGCGTCGCCGACCACCGCCCCGGCGACGGGCAGCAGGCCCAGCCCGACCGTCGCCGCCTGGGCCAGGAAACGCGGACCGGGCGGCAGGCCGCGGCGATCGTCGATCCACGAGATCGCCAGCAGCGCCAAAGCCCCGCCCCCCAGGGTCAGGATCAGCGGGTGGGATGCCTGCCAGCCCAGCAGCAGCAGCAGTGCCGCCATCACCGGACTGGTGGCCAGACCGCCGCCGCGCGGGGTGGGCAGGGTGTGGCTGGACCGTTCGTTGGGGCAGTCCAGGATCTGCCGCCGCTTCAGCCAGGACAGCACCCCCCGGCCGGCGACGATGGTGGAGGCCCCGGCGACGATCAGCCAGGGCCAGGATTGCACCCATGCCGTCTGGATGGCGGCGGACACCGGACTAGTCCGCCAGGGCGATGCGCCGGCCCTGGGCCAGCGAGTCGAGGACGGCGATGGTGGCAAGGCTGGTTTCGACCAGTTCGGCCTCATCGGCCGGAGCCGGGCCGCCGCTGGCGACGGCTTCGGCAAAGGCCTGCAGTTCGGCACGGTGGCCCTTGTCCTGGCCCAGCCCGGCCTTCTCGGTACGGGTCTTGCCGTTCTCGGTGATCGACAGGGTGAGGAAATTGTCGATCACCAGGACTGTTCCCCCAGCGAAACACTCGAAGCGTTCCTTGGAATAGGACGAATCGCCCTGGGCGGTATAGACGATGGTGGCCAGCGAACCGTCGTTGAAGGCCAGGGTGACGGTCAGGTCGTCGCAGCCGCCGTGGGTGACGCGGGCGGCATCGGCCTGGACGGTGGCGATGGGGCTGCCCACCAGGCTACGGGCCAGATCGATGAAATGGCAGACCTCGCCCAGGATGCGGCCGCCGCCCTCTTCGGCGGCATTGACCCAGCTTTCCGCCGGCAGTGCCCCGGCATTGACCCGCAGGACCAGCATCTTCGGCCCCTGATGGCGGGCCAGCAGGGCACGGGCCTTGACGGTCAGCGGGGCAAAACGGCGGTTGAAGCCGACCAGGAAGAAACCGGCCGACCCCTGGCGGGCGGCGACGACCCGGTTCAACTGGTCGCGGTCCAGGGCCAGCGGCTTTTCGACGATCACCGACTTGCCGGCGGCAAGGCAGCGGGCGGTCAGGTCGGCATGGTTGGAATGCCGCGTCGCCACCAGGACGCCGTTGATGGCCGGGTCGGCCAGCAGCGCATCCAGGTCGGTGGTGGCGGTGGCGAAGCCGAAGGCGGCGCGGGCGTGTTCGGCGGTCTGGCCGCGGGTGGTGCAGATGGTGCGGAAGCTGACGCCGGGCAGCCGCTTGAATTCCGGCAGCAGCACGGTGCGGGCGAAATTGCCGGCGCCGATCACGCCCAGCACGCAGCCGCCGCCCGGGGAACGGGGAACGGGGAAGACCGGGGCCGGCGCGACTTTCGTTTCCTGTTCGTAATGAAGAACGACGCCCAGGTGCGGCTCGGCCCCGCCGGTGACCAGCTCATAGGCGCTTTCGGCCCGGGCGAAGGGGAAGCGATGGGTGATCAGGGCGCCGACATCCAGGCGCCGGGGCAGGTCCGGGCGCATCAGCCGCACGCATTCCTTCAGATTTTCCGCCTCGGTCCAGCGCACCCAGCCGACGGGATATTTCAGGCCGCGGCCTTCGAAATCCTCGTCATAGCGCCCCGGCCCATAGGACCGCGAGACCATCAGCTGCAGTTCCTTCTTCATGAAGGCGGCATAGGGGAATTCGGTGCCGGTCTTGCCGACCATCACCACCCGGGCGCGGTCGCGGGCCAGTTCGGCGGCCAGTTCCAGCGGTTCGGAGGATTCGGTGGCGGCGCAGACCAGGACGGCGTCGCAGCCCAGGCCGCCGGTCAGGGCCGCCACCGCCTCGGCCAGTCCCGGCTCGCCCAGCGTCCAGGCCAGTTCGGCGCCGGTGCGGCGCGCCAGTTCCAGCCGGGCGGAATTGACGTCGACGGCGACGACGCGGATTCCGGCCAGGGTCAGCAATTGCGCGGCGATCTGCCCGACCAGTCCGACGCCCAGCACCGCCACCACATCGCCCAGCTGCGGCGCCAGATTGCGCAGACCGGCCATCGCGATGGCGGCGACGGTGCCGAAGCAGGCTTCCTCGTCGGAAACGCCGTCGGGGATGGGGGCGGCCAGATTGCGCGGCACCACGTTCAGTTCGGCATGGTTGGCCAGCCCGGCCCCGGCCATCGCCACCCGCTGGCCGACCTGGAACAGCCCCTCGCAGCCGGCGCCGACGGCGACCACCTCGCCGGCGGCGGAATAGCCCAGCGGCAACGGCTCGTCCAGGCGGGCCATCACCGCCTTGAAGGTGGCCAGCACGCCGTCGCGCCTGGCCTTGTCCATGACCTTGCGCACCAGATCGGGACGTTCCTTGGCCTTGCCGGCCAGGCTTTTCTTGGCGAAGTCGATGACCATGCGCTCGGTGCCGGCGGAAATCAGCGAAGCCCGCGTGCGGACCAGGACCGACCCCGACCGCACCCGCGGCTCGGGCACCTCGGTCAGGGCCAGCTTGCCGGACCGCGCACTTTGAATGACCTGTTTCATAGGATTGCCCCTGGCCGTGACCCAGGGCTATATACGGTGATCCTTGCCCTTTGGGAAAGACCGAATCCATGTGCGGCCTTGCCGCGATTCTCGCCGGAACAGGCGCTTCCCGTCCGGTCGATGCCGCGGAACTGGTCCGCATCCGCGACGCCATGACCGCACGCGGTCCCGATGGCGAGGGCCTGTGGCTGTCGGCGGACAGACAGGTCGGACTGGCCCATCGCCGGCTGGCCATCATCGACCTGTCGCCGGCCGGTGCCCAGCCGATGGTCAGCGCCTGCGGCGGCTATCGCATCGTCTTCAACGGCGAGATCTACAATTACCGGGCCTTGCGGGCCGAACTGGAAGCCAAGGGCGTCGTTTTCCGCTCGCACACCGACACCGAAGTGATCCTGGAGCTGTATCGCCGCGACGGCATCGCCATGCTGGAACGATTGCGCGGCATGTTCGCCATCGCCCTGTGGGACGAAGCCCGCCGGGGCCTGCTGCTGGCCCGCGATCCCTTCGGCATCAAGCCGCTTTACGTCGCCGACGACGGACGCACCCTGCGGGCCGCCTCGCAGGTCAAGGCGCTGCTGGCGGGGGGACGGATCGACACAAGCCCCGACCCGGCCGGCCATGTCGGCTTCTTCCTGTGGGGCCATGTGCCCGACCCGCACACCTTGTATGCCGACATCCGCGCCGTCGAGGCCGGAACGTGGGAGTGGGCCGGCCGTGATGGTCGCCGCGACAGCGGCCGTTTCTTCGATCTGGCAGCCGAGCTGGGCGGCGCCGCCCCGGCGGTGGCCGACCTGGGCGAGGCGCTGAGGGACAGCGTCCGCGCGCATCTGGAAGCCGACGTGCCGGTCGGGGTGTTCCTGTCGGCCGGCCTGGATTCCACCAGTCTGGCCAGCCTGACCGCCGAGGTCGCCGGTACGCCGCCCAGCACCGTCACCTTGGGTTTCGCTGAATATGCCGGATCGAGCCGCGACGAAGCGCCGCTGGCCGAACTGGTGGCGGCGCAACTGGGCGGCGCCCACAGCACCGTGCGGGTGACCGGTGCCGATTTTCAGGCCGATCGCCCCCGCTTCCTGGCCGATATGGATCAGCCGACGGTGGATGGTCTCAACACCTGGCTGGTCGCCCGCGCCGCCCGGCAATCCGGCCTGAAGGTGGCGCTGTCCGGTCTGGGCGGCGACGAATTGTTCGCCGGCTACGACACCTTCCGTCAGGTGCCGGCCTTGTCGGGCTGGCTTCGGCCCTTGCGGCTGCTGCCGGGCCTTGGCGCGGCGGTGCGGGTGATCTCGGCCGGATGGATCGGTCGTTTCGCCTCGCCCAAGATGGCCGGGCTGCTGGAATACGGTACCAGTCCGGGTGATGCCTATCTGCTGCGGCGCGGCCTCTACATGCCTTGGGAACTGCCGGATCTGGTGGGGGCCGACATGGCGCGGGAAGGATGGCGCCTGCTGGCGCCGCGCCTGGCCCTGAAGCGCGCCATCACGGGCCTGCCGGACGGCCGTCGCCGCGTGTCGGCCCTGGAAATGTCGTTTTATATGCGAAACCAATTGCTGCGCGATTCCGATTGGGCCGGCATGGCCCATTCCTTGGAAATCCGCGTGCCGCTGGTGGATGTGCCGCTGCTCAGGGTGGTGGCTGGGCTGCTGGCGGCCGGGCGAACGCCCCTCAAGCGCGACATGGCCGCCTGCACCCGCCCGCCGCTGCCCGAGGCGGTGCTGAAACGTCCGAAAAGCGGATTTTTCGTTCCGATCGACCGTTGGCGGGGCGAGAACTCGCTGCGTCGGTGGGCAATCGAGGTCCACCGTGCCTTGAATTGCCGAAATCAGTCGCTGTAGCGCCGGCGCTTCCAGCGGCCCAGCGCGTCACGGATGACGGCGGGTAGGTTGCGGATGATGAACTTGCGCAGCCGGTAGGCCGGGGACGAGCGATCCAGGATCGGTGTCCCGGCGGGAACATGGCTGGCCAGCACCGAGGAAGACAGGCCGTCCACCGCCGAGCGTTCGACGAACAGCAGCGTGTTGTAGCGATACCACGGCGGGATGCCGGTCCCTGCAGCGATGGCCGGGCGGACACAGTCATAGACCTCGCAGCCGCGCGCCTGGAACAGCGCCCGCCAATATTCCAGCGGCTGTTCGTTGATGTGGCCGATGCCGCCCTGCCCCGGGGGCGCCGCGGAAAACAGCACCACCTTGCCATGGCGCAGCAGGTTGTCGATCAAGGTGCCGGCGCGCTCGGCCGGCAGGTGCTCGGCTACTTCCAGGCACTGGACCAGATCGAACCGTCGCCCCAGGTCGATGGCGGACGACAGGTCGCGGCGCAGGTATTCGTCGGCTCCCAGCTTCGAGGTGCCGGTGAAATTGCCGTCGAGGCCGATGATTTCGGCGACCCCCAGAGCCTTCCACGAGGTCAGCCAGGTGCCGTCGGCGCAGCCGAAATCGACCACCGAGCGCACCGGAACCAGGCCCATGACCAGCCGGGTGATGATGTCCGACGAGGCTGAGGCATAGGTCCGGTTGGATTCGAAGAAGGTGTCGTTGTAGCCGTCGGTCTGTTCTGCTCGCATCTCGAAACCACGCAAAGATTTGTCCCGCCCCGGGGCGGTGATGGTGACGCGGACATTGCCATAAATCCGACCGGGCGGATAGGCGGGTTCGGCCCGATTCGATGCCGCCGCCCTTCCAGGCCGATTGACTTGACGGAGGTCTGGGCGGTAAGACCTGGGTCTTCCGCGCCGCCGCTCCGCCGGCCGTTCAGCTCGAGACCCAATCCATGCCGCACCCCCAGCCCGACCAACCCGCCGGCACGGTGGATATCAGTGTCGTCGCGCCGATGTACAACGAGGTCGACAATGTCGCCCGGTTGGTGCAGGCCCTGGCGGCTGCCCTTGAGCCGACCGGACGGCCGTTCGAGGTCATCTTGGTCGATGACGGCTCGCGCGACGGCACCACCGAGGCCATCGCTGCCGCCGAGGCCATCGACGGCCGGGTCCGGGGCGTCTATCTGGCGCGCAATTACGGCCAATCGACCGCCATGCAGGCCGGTTTCGACCATGCCCGCGGCGCCATCCTGGTCAGCCTGGACGGCGATCTGCAAAACGACCCCACCGACATTCCGGCAATGATCGCGCTGATGGAGGAAACCGGGGCCGACGTCGTCACCGGCTGGCGTCACCAGCGCCAGGACGAGCCGGTGCGCAAGTTCTTTTCCCGCGTCGCCAACCACCTGATCAGCCGGGCGACCGCGTTGGACGTGCATGATTTCGGCTGCTCGCTGAAATGCTATCGCCGCGAGATGCTGGAGCGGACCCGCCTTTATGGCGAGATGCATCGTTTCCTGGTGGCGATGCTGGCCGAGGTCGGCGCCGACGTGCGCGAAATGAAGGTCAACCACCATCCCCGCCGGTTCGGGACCTCGAAGTATAAACTGGACCGCACCATCCGCGTGGTCCTGGACTTGGCGCTGATCATGTTCTTCCGCCGCTACCTGCAGCGGCCGTTGCACCTGTTCGGCGGCGTCGGCATCGGCCTGTCGCTGTTGGGCGGCGGCATTCTTGGCTATCTGGCCTTCATCAAGCTGGCCCTTGGGGCCAGCATCGGCGACCGCCCGCTGCTGTCGCTGGGGGTGCTGGCCATGCTGGCCGGTCTGATGCTGGTCGGACAGGGGCTGCTGGGCGAACTGATCTGCCGCACCTTCTTCGAGGCCGGCAGCCGGGCCCAATATCACGTTCGGCTGCCGCACAAGGTCGATCGTCTGCGCCGTTCGGTGGCGCCCGTCAACCCCGCCCCATGACCCTGGACCGTGCGTCCCTGATCAAGACCGCGCTGGCGGCGCTGGTCACGGCCGTCACCTTGTGGCTGCTGATCGATGCCGAGGTGTGGCACACCTTGCGCACCCTCGTGCCGGGCGCCGACATCGCTCGCCTGCTGGCTGCCCTGGCGCTGACCCCGACCCTGCCGCTGCTCAGGGCTTGGCGGTTCAACTTGCTGCTGTGGGGGCAGGGTGGCGTGCCGCCCTACGCGCTCTATCGCGTCACCACCTTTCTTGCCTTCTTCAACTATCTGCTGCCGTTCAAGGCCGGCGAGCTGAGCTTTCCGGTGATGATGGGACGCGCCTACGGCACGCCCATCGCCGAGGCCATCGGCAGTTTGGTCCTGGTCCGAGCCCTCGATCTGCTGACCGTGCTGGTGATCGGCGGCGTGCTGGCGCACCTGTTGTTCAACACCGGCGGTGCCCTGGGAGTACTGACCGCCCCGGTGGCCGCCATCGCTGCCGTGGCGACGGTGGTTCTGCCGGTGGCGGTGGGCGCGTTCTCGACCACCGGCCGGCGGCTGCTGGCGTCCTTGCCGCGTCTGCAGGGCATCCTGATCCGTCTCGAGACGGGAATGCGCTGCCCCGGGGGGTTCGGCCATTACCTGCGGGTGGTCGGCCTGACCTGGGTCATCTGGGGCGTGCAGATCGCCATCGCCCATCTCAGTCTGAGCGCCGTGGCGCAGGTCGGGCCGTGGGACGCGGCCCTGGGCGCCGCCGCCGCCACCTTGTCGTTCTCGTTGCCGATCAACGGCGTCGCCGCCTTGGGGCCGATGCAGGCGGCCTGGGCCTTGACCCTGCAGGCCTTGGGTCACTCGTGGGGGATCGCGGTGTCGTCGGCGCTGGTGTGGCATGCGGTGATGCTGGGCGGCAACGTCTCGCTGTCGGCGCTGGTGGCGCTGATCCCATCCGCTTCGGCGCGGTGGGACCAATAGGGACAGACCAGGAAGATGGCAATCATCCGAGCGCTCAGGCATAATCCGCCGGCCCCGCGCCAGAACCGACGAGTGATGTTTCGATGAAAATCCTGTTCGTGACCTCGCACCTGTTCTTCAGCGAGCCGCTGGGGGTGATGCTGCTGAGCGCCATCGCCAAGCGCGACGGTCATCAGACCAAGCTATGCGTGCTGACCCGCCAGTCCATCGACGAGGCCTTGCAGGAATTCGAGCCGGACGTCATCGGCTATTCCACCATCACCGCCAACGAGCACTATTTCATCGCGGCCGACGCGCAGGTCGAAGAGCATGCGCGACGCACCGGGCGCAAGATCTGGCGCATCATGGGCGGCCCGCATCCGACCTATTTCCCCGAGGTGCTGGACAAGATGAAGCTGGACGCCGTCGTCGTCGGCCATGGCGACAACGCCTTTCCCGCCATCTTGCAGCGCATCGAAGCTGGCCGCGATTTCGCCGACATCCCCAACGTCGTCCAGCATGCGTCGGTGCCGCTGATCAAGGAAGTGGTCGAAGATCTGGACCGCCTGCCCCACCTCGACCGTTCGCTGATCTACGATTACGACCCGTCGATGATGGAAGTCGGCATCCGGTCGTTCCAGACCCAGCGCGGCTGCCCCTACAAATGCACCTATTGCTTCAATCACGCCTATAACCGCATGTTCAAGGGCGATGGCCGCAAGCTGTTCGTGCGCCGTTCGGTCGATCATCTGCTGGCGGAAATCCGCCATGTCCGCGACAATTATCCGACCTTGCGGTTCCTGCGCTTTTCCGACGACGTCTTCGCCATCCGCGCCGATGCCTGGCTGGAAGAGTTCGCCGAGCGCTATTCCAAGGAAGTCGGCCTGCCGTTCTATTGCCTGATCCGTGCCGACGGCTTGGTCGACGAGGTCGGCCGCCTGCTGGCCAAGGCCGGCTGTCAGTCGGTGTCGATGTCCATCGAGACCGGGGTTCTGGAAGCCCGCCAGACCGTGCTGAAGCGCAATATGCCCGACGACATGCTGTACAAGGCGTTTGCGGTGGCGCGCAAATACGGCATCCACACCCATTCCAACACCATGCTGGGGCTGCCCGGCACCACCTTGGAAGACGATTTCGCCTCGTTCCGCTTCTCGCGCGCCTGCGCGCCCAGCGCCGCCACCTTCAGCGTGTTCTGCCCGTTCCCCAAGACCGAGCTGACCGAATACGCCCAGGCCAAGGGGCTGTTGCCGGACAATTTCGACTACAACAACAATTACCGCAACGAATCGGTGCTGACCAACTACACTGCCCTTGAACGGCGGATCCAGGTCAATCTCAGCTATCTTGGGCCGATGTTCTGCAACCTGCCGGCCTTCATGGAGCCGGTGCTGCGCTTTTTGTGCCGGCTGCCGTTCAACGGCGTCTACAATTTCGCCGGCTCGATCTTCAACACCTATCTGATGAGTTTCCGGGTGTTCAAGGGCGGCCAGCCGACCGACCCGATGAGTTGGGTGCGCAATGGCTGGAAGGCGGTGCGCTATTATCTGATCAGCGGTCGCATGGGCAAGCGGCGCAAGACCGCCTCGGTAGCCACCGCCGCCACCGACAGCGGCACCTGACCGGACTTACGGTCGCGGCCCCGGGCCGGCGCCCAGCAGCTTTTCACGCATCAACGGCCGGTGATAGCGCAAGGTCACTTCGCGCCCGCCGGGCGGCACCATCACGGCCATCTGACCGCCATTGGCCAGCGCCAGGGCTGCGGCGTGGCCATCGACCGTCGCGCTCCACCACGGCGTGAAGGGAATGCCGACCAGCAAGGTCCCGCCGCGCGGGGCTTGCACGCGGGCGGTGACGCCATCGGGCGGCAGGGCGAATTCCTCGACCGCCATGCCGTCGCCGGCGGCAAAGGCGGCACCATCCTGGCCGGCCATCACCGCGCGGCCGTGCGGGCCGTGCTGGCGGACCAGGGCGAAAAAGGCCGGGTCGCCCGCGGCCAGATCGGTCGGCACCACTTGGCTTGCGGCATAGACCCGCGGCAACGGTGTGCCGATGGAATAAACCCTGAGCGGCGGCGTGCGCACCATCTCGCGCAGATAGGCGGTCAGCCGGTCGGCGGCCGGCTGGGTGCGGCGCGCCGGCAGGTCGGTCCCGGCCGGCGGACCCGAGACCTGGCGAATTCCTTCGCCGGTCAGCGGCAATCGGCTAAGGACATAGCCGACATTCATCATTCGCAGCATGGCCAGGTCGGCGTGGTCATCCAGGTCATAGGACGCGCAGCATTTCTCGTCCCAGGCCGGCGTCAGCAGCGAGACGTAACTGGATTCGGCGTCGCCTTTGTGGCGAAGCACGGCATGCAGCCAGAAATTCGACAACGAAGTCAAATTGAGGTTCAGCATGCCGTCCAGGGTGTGCAGGCCGACCACCGCCGCCAGGTTGGACGGCAGGCGATAGGGGATGCTGACCACGCGGACCGGGTGGTCGCCATGCGGCGCGGCGCGGCGGATGTCGTCCAGCCCTTGCGTCACCACCGCCTGCCCCCCCAGGGCCAACCAGGTGGACAGGTTGTACAACTTGACCACCGCCAGTTCGGCGCCGGCCAGCCCGAAGGCGACGGCTGCGGCCAGGCGCGCGGCGCGCGGCCGGGTGGCGGCTGCGGCCAGGGTCAGCAGCACCATCAAGCCCAGGGCGAAGGCCACCCGTTCCCAATTGAGCGCCGCCACCACCTTCAGTCCGACCGCCGCCCACGGCAGATTCTGCACCAGCGCCCCGCCACCGGCGGCGGCGGCCAGGACCAGGGCATGGCGCCACCAGCGCGGATGGCGACCAAACGCCAGCAGTCCCAGGGCGATCCAGGCCAGCGGCACCTCGTGCGGGTCGAAGGTCAGCAGGCTGCCGACGAAGCGTTCCACCGCCTCGGCGGCCGAGCGGGTCAGATCGACCTGGCTCGAGCGAAAGGCCCATGGCGCCAATTGCGCCTTGGCCCACACGGCTTCGTGCCAGTTGGCCACCAGCATTGCCAACAGAATACCCATGGCGGCCAGCGGCCGCCAGGCCGGGCGGGGCGTCAGCAGCACCATGGACAGGATCAAGGCGGCGACGGTCGGCGGACCGGAATGGGTGGGGCTGCACGACACCGCGTACAGCCCCGAGACCAGGGCGACCAGCGGCCAATAGCGGCGCGCTCGCCCGGCGCGGGCCACGATCACATAGACCAGTATCGGGATCAGGGCGAAGGACAGCCCATGGGTGAAGGTGATCTTGAAGAAATAGGTGTTGCTGAGGGAATAGGCGGCACCCAGGGCCAGGGCCAGCGGCCGCTCCGCCTGCCAGGCCCGGCGGCACAGCAGGTAGGTGCCGGCCACCGCCAGCGCCACCTGGGCGACATGGATCAGACCCAGCACCGCCCACACCGGCAAGACGGTCAGCAGCAGCCGGTCCAGGGCCACGAACTGGCCGACGAAGGTTCCCAGCCCCTGGGTGTCGTTGCCGCCGGTGAAGGCGTGGGTGAACTGCCCGCCGCCATGGGTCTTGACCAGGAATTGCTGGATCAGGGGGGCGAAATCCAGCTCGGCATTGGTGGCGGCATAGGAAAACGGGCCGAACAGCCAATATTCGACGGTGGCCGCCGCGACCCAGGCGGCGCCGACCAGAACGGCGCCCGGGCGGTCGAGCAGGGTGCCGGGTCGGCTCCAGCGCCATCCGGCGGCCAGGGCGAAGCCGGTCATGCCCGCGACGATCACGGCAATTTCGAACGCACTCATCCAGATTCCCAGTCCGCTCTGTCGCCAAGGGGGGCGGCGATCTGCGACAGACTTGCCGAAAACCGCGCGCAAGCCAAGCCCTTCGCCCCGGCCATTGACGTTCACATCGTGAACATGCTAGGTGTTCGTTCCATGAACACGGGCGGTTCCCTTCCCCTCACCACCTTATCGACCGACCAGGACAGCCGGTTGCTGCTGCGATTGCTGTCGTCGATCGAGGCTGACAGCCAGGTCACCCAGCGTTCCATCGCCCGCGAACTGGGCATCGCCCTGGGCCTTGCCAATTCGTACCTGAAGCGCTGCGTCAAGACCGGCCTGATCAAGATTTCCCAGGCGCCGGCCAACCGCTATGCCTATTACCTGACCCCGCATGGCTTCGCCGAAAAGGTCAGGCTGACCTCGGAATTCTTCCGCCAATCCTTCAATCTGGTGCGGGCGGCCCGCCAGGAATACGGTGCCCTGATGGCCCTGTGCGGCCAGCGCGGTTGGCACCGCGTGGTGCTGTGTGGGGCCGGCGATCTGGGTGAGATGGCGACGCTGGCGGCCAATGACAGCACGGTCGAACTGGTCGGGTTCTTCGATCCGCACGCCACCATCGACCGGCTGGCCGGTTTGACGGTCCACCGCGACGCGGCCGTGCTGGTCGGAATCGACGCCGCCCTGGTGACCGAACTGCACGACCCGCGGGCCATGGCGGCGCTGATCGGCCAGCATGTGGCGGCCGAACGCATCCTGGCGCCCCGCTTCCTGGGCCTGCACGAGCCGCCGCAAGCGGCCGGGGACGAGCCATGACCCGCTGGTACGCCGTTCACACCCATCCGCGTGCCGAAGCCCAGGCGCAAGACCATCTGCACCGGCAAGGTTTCGCCACCTACCTGCCCTGTCACGCCCGCACGGTGCGCCACGCCCGCCGCGCTAAAGTGACGCGGGCGCCGCTGTTTCCGCGTTACCTGTTCGTCGGACTGGACCCGGAGCAGGGGCGCTGGCGGGCGATCGCCTCGACGGTAGGAGTCAGTCATCTGCTGTGTGCCGGCGGTCGTCCGCTGGAGGTGCCCGCCGCGGTGCTTGACGCGCTGCGGACGCGCGAGGATGCGGGCGGTCTGGTGGTGCTGGACGACCCGGCGCCGTTCCGGCCGGGCGACCGGGTCGAGGTGGCGACCGGTCCGTTCGACGGCCAGCTTGGTCTGGTCAAGGGTTTGACCGACGACCAGCGGGTGGTGGTCCTGCTGGGTCTGCTGGGACGGGCGGTGTCGGTGGAATTGCCGCTGGACCGGGTGCGGCCGGCCGCCTAGGCGCCCCGTCCGTCCGGTGGCCACTTCGGGTGACGTTTCACCCGGAGTGCGGTAGCTTGCCCGCGATCTGGGAATTGCTCTTGGTTTGGCCAATGCCTGCCTCAGGCGATGCGTCAAAACAGGTCTCGTCAAGGTGGCGATGGCGCCGGCCAATCGCTACGCCTATTATCTGACGCCGACCGGGTTTGCCGAGAAGGGACGTCTGACAGCCGAGTTTCTGAGGCAGTCCTTCTATCTGGTCAGAGCAGCCCGCCAGGAGTACGGAGATATCCTTGCCGGCTGCATCAGCCGGGGATGGACTCGGGTCGTCTTGTGGGGTGCGTCGGAAGTCGGCGAGATGGCGGTTCTGGCAGCCTTGGATCATTCCATCGAAATTCTGGGATTCATCGACGAGCATGCAACTGCTGCCCGCTATGCCGGACTGCCGGTCATGGGAACTGCCGATGATTTCCCCACGGCCGAGGCGGTGATCATCACCGATCTCCAGGCGCCGCAAGCTACCTTCGACCTTGCCGAGGCTCGCATGGGGCGCGATCGTGTTTTTGCGCCGCGCTTTCTCGGCATTTCCGTCCGCCCTGATGCCGAGGACTGTCCGTGACGCACTTCCACACCGCCGATCCGCTATTGTCCCGCATCCTGCGACGCGACCGGGCCTTGTTCAGCGACGATATCGCGGCCAACCGGCCGGCCCTGCAAGAGGCAATCCAGGGCAAGCGTCTTTTGGTAGTGGGAGCGGCCGGTTCGATCGGTGGGGCGTTCGTCAAGCAGGTCGTGCCGTTCCGGCCAGCCAGCCTGCACCTAGTCGACGTCAACGAGAACACCTTGGTCGAAATCGTCCGTGATCTGCGGTCCTCGGATGGGATGGTCTTGCCTGAAGACTTCAAGACCGTGAGCGTCGATTTCGGTGCCGACGAGTTTCTGCGCTTTGCTGCCGATCACGGTCCCTATGATGCGTTCGTCAACTTCTCCGCCGTCAAGCATGTGCGCTCCGAACGCGATGTCTACAGTTTGTTGCGCATGATTGACGTCAATGTCGGAGCGCTATCACGTTTTCTGGCTCACCCTTCGGCCCAAGGATTGTCGCGGATCTTCTCAGTGTCGACCGACAAATCGGTGCGTCCGGTCAATCTGATGGGGGCCAGCAAGAACCTGATGGAAAAGGTTCTGTTCGAGCAGGCCGGGCAAGCCGTGGCCAGTTCCGCCCGATTCGCCAACGTCGCCTTTTCTGCGGGCAGCCTGTTGGAAGGTTTTGCAAGCCGTCTGGCGAAGGGTCAGCCCTTGGCCGCACCGTCCGACGTGCGCCGCTATTTCATCTCACATGAGGAATCCGGACAGTTGTGCCTGCTGGCGGCGTTTCTGGGACGGGCCAACGAGGTGTTCTTCCCACGGTTCGATCCAGACAGCGATCTGATGACGTTCTCCGATATTGCCATCGCCTTCCTGCGCCATCATCGGCTGGAACCGATCCTGTGTGACAGCGAGGACGAAGCGCGGGCGATGGCGGCTGTTCCCCAGGGGGGGTGGCCATGCTGGTTCGCCCCTTCGGACACTACCGGCGAAAAACCCTTTGAAGAATTCCACCGAATCGGCGACCGGGTTGATACGACCCGGTTCACCGCCCTCGGTGTCGTCGCCGAGACATCGCCGCCGCCTGGGACCGTGGCGGCATTTTTACGGGATATCGAGGCGGTCCGGGCTTCTGCCTTCTGGCAGAAGGATGACGTCGTGGCTGCTGTGGTGCGTGCCGTACCCGAACTGATTCACGAAGAACGGCACAAAAGCCTGGAACAGAAGATGTGAGGGGCCGATGATTCCGTTGTGCGTGCCCAATCTGGGCGGAAACGAAGCGATCTATCTGCAGGAATGCATCTCATCGACCTTCGTGTCGTCGGTCGGGCCGTTCGTCGATCGATTGGCCCGCCTGACTGCCGAAGCCGCCGCCGTGCGGTACGCCGTTCCAACCTCCAGCGGTACGACCGGGTTGCAATTGGCGCTGGTGGCGGCGGGAGTGGGCACGGGTGATCTGGTGGTGCTGCCCAGTTTCACCTTCATTGCCAGCGCCAACGCCATCAGCCATTGCGGCGCGCGGCCCTGGCTGATGGATGTGGACGCTGGATCATGGACGCTGGATCCGGTCTTGTTGCGTCGGATGCTGGAAACTCGGGCGGAGCGTCGGGGTGGTGCCCTGCGCCATAAGGCGACGGGTGCACGCATCGCGGCGATCATGCCGGTCTATACCCTGGGTCAACCGGCGGATATGGATGCCATTACAGCCGTAGCCGGGGAGTTCGGTCTGCCGGTGGTGGCCGACGCTGCGGCCGCCTTGGGCGCCCGCTACAAGGGGCGGCCGGTGGGGGAAATGGGAGCCGATCTGTCGGTATTTTCGTTTAATGGCAACAAGACGGTGACCTCGGGTGGTGGCGGGGCGGTTCTGGGCAATGACGAGGCACAGATGGCGCTGGTGGGCCACCTCAGCACCACTGCCCGGATTGGTCCAGCCTACGACCATGATCGGGTTGGCTTCAACTTCCGCATGACCAATCTCCAGGCCGCCGTCGGAGTGGCTCAATTGGAGCGGGCCGAAACCTTGGTAGCGGCTAAAAGGCGGATTTCCGCCACCTATGACGCCGCCTTTCTCGGCCTGCGGGGTGTGTCGCGCTTTCCGGCCCCGGAGTGGGCGCAAAGTGCCTGCTGGTTTTCGGGTCTGGTGCTGTCGTCGAGCGTCGCCAGTCTGTGTCAGCGGCTGAAGATCCAAGGTATCGAAGCCCGGCCGTTCTGGAAGCCGATCCATCGGCAGGAGCCTTACCGGGTGGCCCCGGCCACCGATATGCCGGTCGCTGAAGCGGTCTGGGATCGCGTGGTGACGCTGCCCTGCTCGACCCACCTGACCGACGCCGAACAGTCTCGAGTCATCGACGCGGTGAGGGAGGCTTTGGCGTGACACCAACCCGGCATGTGGCGGTGGTGACTGGCGCCCGGGCCGATTATGGGCTGTTGCGCCCGGTGATGGATGCCGTCCGGGCCCGTCCGGACCTGCGCTTGTCGGTGATTGCGACCGGACCACATCTGGATCACCGCTTCGGCCACACTGTCGACCAGATCGTTGCTGACGGTTTCAGCGTGGCGTCGGTCCCGACCTTGGAATCTGACGCTACTCCGCTGGCGAAGGCCCGTGCGGTCGGCCGCGGAACCATCGGCATCGCCGAGGTGCTGGCGGCGCTTCGGCCCGATCTGGTGGTGGTTCTGGGCGATCGTTTCGAGATCCTGGCGGCCGCCCAGGCAGCACTGTTGCTGGCGATCCCTTTAGCTCACCTGCATGGTGGCGAGGTAACCGAGGGGGCGGTGGACGAATCCATCCGCCACGCCATCACCAAGATGGCGTCGCTGCATTTCGCCGCCGCCGAACCCTATGCCCGCCGGATCAGGCAGATGGGCGAGAATCCGGCATGCGTGTTTGCCGTTGGTGCCCCAGGCGTCGATAGCGCGTTGGCCTTGGCCCCTCTGTCGGATGCAACTCTGGCCCGGGATCTCGGGCTGCCGCTGACAGATCCGCTCTTTCTGGTCACCTACCATCCGGTGACCCGTCGCGATGGCGACGAGAGCGCGGCGATCGACCATCTGCTGGCGGCGTTGGACCGCTTCCCCCTGGCCCGGATCGTCATCACCGGCGTCAATGCCGATGCCGGCCATCAGGTGATCTTGCGGCGCCTGACGGCGTTCACCGCGGCTCGACCCGAGCGGGTGACCCTTCATGACTCGCTGGGGCAGCGGCGCTATCTTTCGGTGATGCGACGCGCATCGCTGGTGATCGGCAATTCTTCCAGCGGCCTGATCGAGGCGCCGGCCTTGAAGGTGCCCACCATCGACATCGGCGATCGCCAGGCCGGTCGATTGCGGGCGGCTTCGGTCATCCATTGCGGCGATCAGGACACCGCCGCCATCGTCGCCGCCATCGCACAAGGCCTGGACCCGGCCTTTCGCGCGACCCTCGACACCTTGCAGCCACCTTATGGCGGCGGAAATGTCGGGGCGGCAGTGGCGGAAATCCTGGCTGGTATCGACATCGCTTCGCTACGGCGCAAGCCGTTTTTCGATTTGCCGGAGATATCGTCATGGGCGTGACCATCATCGCCGAAGCCGGCGTCAATCACGATGGCAAACTGGAGCAGGCATTGGCGCTGGTGGATGCCGCCGCCGCCGCCGGTGCCGACGTCGTCAAGTTCCAGACCTTTCGTGCCGCTGAGATTGCCGCCATCGATGCTCCCAAGGCCGAGTATCAGAAACGCACCACTGGAACCGGCGAAAGCCAGTTCGAAATGCTGCGTCGGCTGGAATTGCCGGAAGAGGCTCACCACGTCCTGCGATGCCGCTGTATCGAGCAGGGCATCGAATTTCTGTCGACGCCATTCGATCTGCCATCTTTACGATTTCTGACTCGGGATCTGGGATTGCCGCGTCTGAAACTGCCATCCGGCGAGGTCACCAATGCCCCGCTCCTGCATGCTGCCGCGGCGACAGGCATTCCGATCATCCTATCCACCGGCATGTGCACTCTGACCGATGTCGAGGCAGCCTTGGGTGTTTTGGCACATGGCTATCTGGGATGGAATGATCCGTCTCCGGCCGCCTTCGCCGCTGCCTTTTCCACCGCCGAGGGGCAGGCCGCCCTTGTCGCGAATGTCACCTTGTTGCATTGCACGACCGAGTACCCGGCTCCGCCGGCTGAGATCAATCTGCGGGCCATGAGCACCCTGTCGCGGACCTTCGGGTTGGCTGTGGGCTTTTCCGATCATACGGAAGGAATCGAAGCTGCGGTGGCGGCGACCGCCCTGGGGGCGGTGGTCATCGAGAAACATATGACTCTGGACCGTTCGCTACCCGGGCCGGACCATAAGGCATCGTTGGAGCCCGCTATGCTGTCGCAGATGGTACGGAGTATCCGGACCGTCGAGATCATGCTGGGTGATGCCGAGAAACGGCCCACTGCTGCCGAAAGCAGGAATATGGTGGTGGCACGCAAAAGCCTGGTGGCCATCCGAGCCATTGCTGCCGGTGATTTTTTCACCGAGGCCAATCTGGGGGTCAAGCGGCCGGGAGACGGATTGTCGCCGGCTCGCTATTGGGATCTGTTGGGTCGGTCTGCCTGCCGATCCTATGAACCCGGCGAAAGGATCGAGCCGTGACCATGCAGGTTTTCGTCATCGGGGCTGGCGGTCATGCAAAGGTTGTCGTCGATGCTCTGCACCGCAGCGGAATGACGGTTCACGGTCTGGTCGACGCCGACCCGCGCCGCCACGGTTCGCTGGTATTGGGAGTGCCGGTTTTGGGTGGTGACGAGGCATTGGATCCGTGTGAACGGAACCGGACCAGAGTGGTCAACGGGCTCGGTGCACCCGGTCCAGCCGATTTGCGCGCCCGGATCTTCTCCGCCTATAAGTCCCGGGGGTTCGCGTTCGCCACGGTGATCGACCCTTCAGCGGTGGTTGGCGGTGACGTTCTTCTGGAAGAGGGCGCCCAGATTCTGGCCGGTGCGGTGGTGCAGGCCAGCTGTCGTGTCGGGTGCGATGCCATCATCAACACCCGCGCAGCCATAGACCATGATTGCCGTATCGGTGCCCATGCCCATATCGCGCCGGGCGCTGTTCTGTCGGGTAGTGTCCGGATCGGTGAACGGACACTGGTCGGGACCGGGGCGACAGTGATACAGGGAAGACAAGTTGGATCCGGTGCGCTGGTTGCGGCCGGCGCCGTGGTGATTCGCGATATCGCGGATGCGGCCAGGGTCGCGGGAAATCCCGCCCGACCAATCAGAGACAGGGACCGCGGATGAGCTGGCATAAAACTCTGATCGGGCCGGACACTTCCATACAGTCGGCGATTGCTGTCCTGGACGAGGCCGGTCTGCAGATTTGTCTGGTGGTGGATGGCGAGCGTCATCTGCTGGGAACCGTCACCGACGGCGACATCCGGCGCGGTATTTTGCGTGGAGTGGCACTGGCCGATCCGATTCAGGCCATCATGAATACCCGTTTCCGCTTCGGCCGGCCCAGCGACAGTCCAGCGCATTTGTTGGATGTTCTGAACAGTGCCGTGATCCATCAGCTGCCGATCGTTGCCCCGGACGGACGTGTGGTCGATCTGGTCCTGGATACCGAATTACACCGCCGCCATGAACCTCGGCCTAACTGGGTGGTGCTGATGGCCGGCGGGTTGGGCAATCGCCTGCGTCCGCTGACCGATGACACGCCCAAGCCGCTGCTGAAGGTCGGCCGCAAGCCGCTGCTGGAAACCATCGTCGACAATTTCGTGGCGATGGATTTCCGGCGTTTCTATATCTCGGTCAATTACCGGGCCGATCAGGTCAAGGATCATTTCGGCGACGGCTCGGCCTTCGGCTGCGAGATCCGCTATCTCGAAGAGAAGGACCGCCTGGGCACGGCCGGGGCGCTGTCGCTGATGCCGGAACGGCCCGAGGCTCCGTTCGTGGTGATGAACGGCGACGTACTGACCAAGGTCAATTTCGCCAGCCTGATCAAGTTTCACGACGAACAGGGCGCCGAGGCGACCATGTGCGTGCGCGAATACGACTTCCAGGTTCCCTATGGCGTGGTCAACCTGGATGGCGACCGCATCGCCAGCGTGGTCGAGAAGCCGGTGCAATCGTTTTTCGTCAATGCCGGCATTTACACGATTTCTCCCTCGGCACTGGACCTTGTGCCGAAAGGGCGCTATTTCGACATGCCAGAGCTGTTTTCCACCCTGATCGCCGGGCAAAGGTCGACATCGGCTTTTCCGGTACGGGAATACTGGATCGACATCGGTCGTCTAGACGACTTCGAACGTGCGAACGGCGAGTTCGCATCCATCTTCGGCTGATTTGCAAGGGCACCCCCATGTTCAGATTTCCTCGTCATGTTGAGATCGATTTCGCTCCCTTCCAGCGCGACGGGGATCTGCCGACCAAATACGGCCTGCCCGCCGACGTGCGCTTCTGCCGGTCTTGCGTGATCTCGAATCAGCGGCCCAATTCGACCGCCGAGTACAAGCACACCAAGGAAAGCGTCAAGCAGACCATCAATTTCGACGAGCACGGGGTGTGCGACGCCTGCCGGACCGCCCAGACCAAGGCGGCGATCGACTGGGACGAGCGCGACCGCCAACTGCGCGATCTGTGCGACCGCTTCCGCCGTAATGACGGGCGCTATGATTGTGTAGTCCCGGGCTCGGGCGGCAAGGACAGTTTCTATGCCGCGCATGTGTTAAAGCACAAATACGGCATGCATCCGCTGACGGTGACCTGGGCGCCGCACATCTACACCGACTGGGGCTGGAAGAACTTCCAGGCGTGGATTCATGCAGGCTTCGACAACAATCTGGTCACGCCCAACGGCCGCGTCCACCGCCTGCTGACCCGCCTGTCGGTCGAGACCATCTACCACCCGTTCCAGGCCTTCATCATCGGCCAGAAGGCCCTGGCCCCGAAGATGAGCGTGCTTTACGACATCCCGCTGGTGTTCTATGGCGAGAACGAGGCGGAGTACGGCAACCCCATCGCCGACAACGACAAGGCCCTGCGCGACTGGCGCTATTTCACCGCGCCCGACAAGTCGCAGATCTATCTGGGCGGCGTCTCGGTGGCCGACCTGATCGGCGATTTCGGTGTGGACGAGAGCGATTTGCAGCCCTATCTGCCGGCCAATCCGGCCGATCTGCAGCGGGTTGGCACCGAGGTTCATTACCTGGGCTATTACACCAAGTGGCACCCGCAGAGCTGCTATTACTACTCGGTCGAGCATGGCGGCTTCCAGGCCTCGCCCGAGCGGACGCCCGGCACCTATTCGAAGTACAACAGCATCGACGATCGCATCGACGATCTGCATTACTTCACCACCAACATCAAGTTCGGCATCGGCCGGGCCACCTATGACGCCGCGCAGGAAATCCGGTCGGGCGACATCACCCGCGATGAGGGCGTCGCCCTGGTCAAGCGCTATGACGGCGAATTCCCCGAACGCTTCATAGACGAGCTGCTGAGCTATCTTTCGCTGCCCGAGACGGAATTCCCCGAGGCGGCGCGCCTGTTCGAGCAGCCGATCATGGATCGCGACTATTTCCTGCACCTCGCCGACCGTTTCCGCTCGCCCCACCTGTGGCATCTGGATAACGGCGAATGGAAGCTGCGCAACACGGTCTGGCAGGGTAACTAAGCGATCATGGCCAATCTTCGTCTGATCGCCCGGCTGGACATCAAGGGTCCGAACCTGATCAAGGGGATTCAGCTGGAAGGCGTGCGGGTGGTCGGCGATCCGCAGACCTTCGCCCGCCGCTATTACCAGCAGGGCGCCGACGAGATCTTGTACATGGACGCGGTGGCCAGCCTGTACAATCGCGACACCTTGACCAACATCGTGAGGCGCACGGCGGAAGAGGTATTCGTGCCGATCACCGTCGGCGGCGGGCTGCGGTCGGTCGATGACGTGCGCGACATGTTGCGGGCGGGGGCCGACAAGGTGGCGATCAATTCCGCCGCTACCTTGCGTCCCGAGCTGATCTCCGAGGTCGCCGAGCGATTCGGCTCGCAATGCATGGTGTTGCAGATCGACGCCAAGCGCAGCGGCCCCGGCCGGTGGGAGGCCTATCGCGATTGCGGCCGCGAGCATACCGACCTGGACGTGGTCGAATGGGCGCGGCGCGGCCAGGAACTGGGTGCCGGGGAGATCCTGCTGACTTCGGTCGACCGTGAGGGAACCCGGAAGGGCTTCGACTGGGAACTGGTCAAGGCGGTCAACGATGCCGTCACCATTCCGGTTATCGCCTCGGGCGGCATGGGGACCTTCGACCATCTGCCCGAGGTGGTCGAGAAGGGCGGCGCCGACGCCGTCGCCGTCGCCTACATGCTGCATTACGACAAACTGACCTTGCCGGCCATCCGCGAGAAGTCGCTGGCCCGCAACCTGCCGGTGCGCACGCTATGACCACCAAGGTAACCATCGTCGATTTCGGGGCAGGGAACCTGCTGTCCGTCGCCCGTGCCTTCCGTCATTGCGGGGCTGATGTGGAACTGGCCGAGACGGCCGGGCAGGTGGCCCGTGCCGAGCGTCTGGTTCTGCCCGGCGTCGGGGCCTTCGCTGATTCCATGACCGGGGTGCAATCACGCGGCTTGGTCGAACCGTTGAAGGCCTATGCCGCCACCGGCCGCCCGTTCCTGGGGGTTTGCGTCGGCATGCAGATGCTGTTCGACGGCAGCGAGGAGTTCGGGCATCACCCCGGGCTGGGCCTGGTTCCCGGCATGGTGCGGCGCATTCCCGCCACCGGGACCGACGGCCGCCCGGTCAAGGTTCCGCATATCGGCTGGAACCAGCTGATTACCGACCATTGGGGTCAGGGGCTTTTGGCCGGATTGTCCGACCCGGCCAGCGTCTATTTCGTGCATTCCTTCGCCGGTCAGCCCGACGACCGCGCCGATATCCTGGCCGAATGCGCTTATGGCGGCCATCGGGTCCTGGCGGCGGTAAGGCGCGGCAACCTGATCGGGTGCCAGTTCCACCCGGAAAAGAGCGGTGAAACCGGTCTGACGATGATCAGGAACTTCCTGGTCCTGTGACGGCAGTGTCGGCTCCCCCCCGCGATCTTTCGGTCGCCATCGCCGATTCCCGGCTGGATCGGGTGTTTGCGCGGCTGATGCTGGTCTCGCATCGCCGTCACGTCGCCGGTCTGGCCGTCGATCCGGAAACCCTGGTGGTCAGCACCGACTGGCTGGCCTGGCGCGATTGCCTGGACCGCGGCCAGCCGGCCATCCATTTCGAAGCCATGCTGACGGATTGGCCGGCCGAACGGGGTGCGCCCCATCTGTGCCACCAGCGCCATTGCCAGTGGGTGTTCATCGACGGGCACGACGCGTCGCGGTTCGACGGGGTGTCGCTGGGCAAGCTGTTCGTCCGTGACGTCAGCCTGGCCGGCAATGCCTTCGAGCGCCTGGCTTGCGCGCTGGATCGCGCCTGCGCCCGCTTTCGCCCGCGCGAGATGGTCTTGCTGGACATGCGGGCCGAGCTGGATCTGGTCGATGCGATCCAGAAGCGCCAGATCGCCGCCGAAGCCTGTGCGCGGCACGGTATCGAGCTGATCGATCGGCTGGCTGCCCCCGAGCCCGGCGACAAGGGCTTTTCCGAACGCCTTGACGGCTATGGCGCGCCGCTGCCCGACCCGTGGTCGCGCCGCGTGATGCGCGGCCTTTACACCGAGGCGCTGGACCTGGCCGGGCGGGTCCTGGCGCTGGTCAGGCGGCGCAAGCCGGCCACGGTGCTGATCTTGTCCAACTGGGCCACGGTGCGCACCCTGACCCAGGATTTCCCGGCCGGGGTGGCTCCGGCCATCATGGCCGGCATCATGCCGAAGCGGCCGAAATTGTTGTGGCGCTGGCTGACCGACGGGGTCGTTCCGGTCAGCTTGCCCGCCGTCACCCTGACCGGGGCCGAAAAGGCGCAAATCCGCGCCATCGTCGATGCCTACGAGCAGGCCTGGGTGGCCCGGCCCGCCACCGGGGTCGAACTGGGGCTGCGCAATTTCATCCGCCAGCGCATTTTCGCCACCGGCTGGATCGAGGACATGGCCCGCCAGGTCAAGAGCCACCGCCGACTGTTTCGCCGGCATCGCTTTTCCCGGGTCGTGCTGGGCGATTCCACCAACGCGGTGTGCCGGATCATCGCCGAGGTGGCGCGTGGCGAAGGGGTCGGCGTCGATGAATTGCTGAACGGAATGTTTCTGACCCGTCAGCGCTATGACAGCCGGTGCGGCGACGCCTTGGGCTCGCCGGCGGTGGACCGGCTGCTGTCGTGGGGTCGTCAGAACGAGGAATGGGCCGCCTCGACCGGCGGCCCGGCCCGCACGGTCCGGACCGGCTATCCGGCGCTGGAAATCCTGCGCCGTCCGGCGATGGCGCCGCTGGCCACCGGCCGGGCGCTGGTGCTGCCCATCTATGCCGATTGCGACGACACCCCGGCCTTCACCTCGAATATCTTCGCCAACATGGTGGAAACCGTCGCCGCCTTGCACCAAATGGGATGTGCGTCCATTCGGGTCAAACTTCATCCGGGGCCGCAGAACCTGGACTATTATACCGAGGCGTTGCGGCGCTTCGGGTTGGAGGCGGAGATCGTCAAGGACAGCGGTCTGGACCGGCATCTGGCTTGGGCCGACTTCGTGGTCGGGCCGATCAATTCCGGCGCCTTCGTCGAGACCCTGGCGGCCGGCAAGCCCTATTATCCGGTCTGTCCGGTGCCGTCGCTGATCGATCGCGCGCTGTTGGGTCCGACCCCGGTCATCAGCGGCGCCGCCGATCTGGTGGCGATGCTACGGGCCGGCAAGGTCATAGATCGCGATGCCGTTCTGGAGTATTTTTGCAGTTTCGGCAGCATCGGCAACGCTGCCCGACGTTTCTGGGAGGTGATGCTCCTCGATTCCCGCGGTTACGACGTCGACCCTGCGGGTGCGTCGTCTGATCGCCTTTCGTGAGTGCTTGGCGGACATGGACGTGACACGAGAAAATCCCTATCAGCCGATCTATGATTCCTGCAATCAGGGCAACTCGAAGCAGAAGCTGGCCAACCTGCCGGCCTTTCCCCGGCTGATCGATGTCGAGCTGACCAACACCTGCAATTTCCGCTGCCTGATGTGTCCGACCGGGAATTTCTCGCAAAAGCGCGACAAGGGCTTCATGGCTGACGAGATCTTCCACAAGATCATCGCCGAGTGCCGCGAGCACCAGACCCCGGTGCGGTTCATCCGCTGGGGCGAACCGCTGTCCCATCCCAAGGTGGTCGAATACATCGCCATGGCCCATGATGCCGGCATGCTGACCCATGTCAACACCAACGGCAGCAAGCTGGACGAGGCGATGATGGACGCCTTGCTGGCGATTCCGCTGGATTCCCTGAAGTTCTCGTTCCAGGGCGTCGATCGGAAAAGCTATGCCGAGATGCGCAACATCGACTTCTTCGACGGCCTGCTGGAAACGGTCAGGAAGCTGCACGCCAAGCGCGGCGACGCCGTCAAGCCGTTCTTGCACCTGTCGACCACCATCACCTATGAAAGCCGCGAGCTGGTCCAGGCCTTCAAGGCGCTGGCCGCCGAATGCGCCGACCACGTCAATGTCGGGCGCACCGTGCTGGAATATGTCGACGTCAACGCCGTCCGCCTGCGTCCGCACGAACTGGACGAGTTGAAGCGCCTGAAGGAAATGGAATCGGTCATCAAGGTTCATCCGGAATGCCCCGAGGTGTTCGACAAGCTGTCGATCAACTGGGATGGCAAGGTCACCGCCTGCTGCATGGATTCCGACAACATGATGCTGATCGGCGATCTGGCCACCCAAACCATCGCTGAAATCTGGCATTCCGACATCCTCAACCATTATCGCGTCATGCTGGCGGACATGCGCCACGACGAGCTGGCCCTGTGCAAGAGTTGCTACGACACACATGGCCTAGTGGTTCCAGGGCTGCAGGACACCTAGGATGATCGGCGGCAAATCTGTCCTGGCGGTGATCGCGGCGCGCGGCGGCTCGAAAGGGCTGCCGCGGAAGCATCTGCTCGACCTTGGTGGCCGGCCGGTGGTCGCGTGGAGCGTTGAGGCGGCCAAAGGGTCGGCCTTGGTTGACCGCTTGGTGCTGTCCACCGACGACCAGGAAATCGCCGATGCCGCAGCCTTGGCCGGCTGCGAGGTGCCGTTTCTGCGTCCCGCCGAACTGTCCACCGACACCGTTCCGCTGGGGCCGGTCCTTCTGCATGCCCTCGACAGTCTTGGGGCTTACGACTATCTGGTTCTTTTGCAGGCGACATCACCGTTGCGGCTGGCGTCCGACATCGACGCCTGTATCCGCCTGTGTCATGACAGCGGCGCTCCGGCGGCCCTTTCGGTCTGCGTGGCGCCGAAATCGCCGTTCTGGATGGCAACGCTTGATGTCGATGGGCGCATGCATCCGGTGGTGCCTGCGCCGGCCGATGCGCAACGTCAGCAATTGCCGACGGCCTATGTTCCCAATGGTGCGGTCTATGTGGCGCGAGCCCAGGCCTTTCGCCAACAGTTGGGCTTCACATTTCCGGACACCCGGGCTTATGTCATGCCGGCCGAGCGGTCGGTCGACATCGACTATCAGTTGGATCTTGTGATGGCCCGGGCACTCGTGGCGGAGCGGACATGAATACGGCATCGTTTCCGCATGGGATTATGTTCCATCACTTCTGGGATCATCGTCATCCTGCTGGCCAAGGAGCCATTGGCGCCGATGATCTGGTACGCCTGCTACGCTATCTGGGACCGGCGCGTATCCTGAAGGCCGAGGATTGGCTGGAGCGGGCCGTGGCCGGGCGATTGGAGCCCCACCATCTGTGCTTAACCTTCGATGATGCTTTGTTGTGTCAATACGACGTCGCCTTGCCGGTGCTGGATGATTTTGGCCTGACTGCTTTTTGGTTCATCTATTCCTCGGTATTCGAGGGTCAATTGCGCAAGATGGAAGTTTATCGCTATCTACGGACTGTGGCTTACCCGACCGTCGATGATTTCTACGCTCACTTCGAAGAGGTGCTCGGGGGGTCCCGCTACGGCGACATGGCTGCACAAGCCACGGCCGGCTTCGACCCACGCCGCTATCTGGCGGAGTTTCCCTTCTATACCGATGCTGACCGCCGTTTCCGGTTCTTGCGCGACCGCGTACTGGGGCATGATCCCTTTGAGGAAATCATGGACATTCTGGTGGAGAGAGCCGGGCTCCAGGCTGAGCGGCTGCGGCACCTGCTGTGGATGGAAGATGCTCACTTGAAGGGTCTCGACGATCGGGGGCATGTCCTGGGTCTGCACTCGTACACCCATTTCACCACCCTGGGGGAAATGAGCTATGCCGAACAGCAGCGGGAATATCTGACCAATCGTCGCCATCTGATCGCAGTCACCGGGCATGTCCCGAGGGCAATGGCCCATCCCTGCAACAGCTACAACCAGGATACCGTCGCCATTCTGGACGAGTTGGGGGTGGAGATCGGATTTCGTTCCAATATGGTCGGGGCTCAGGGCTCTCGTTTCGAATTGCCCCGGCAGGATCATGCCCTGGTCATGGCGGAAATGGAGGATCGATGAGCGTAGCCGTCTTTACTAGCAATCAGCCGCGCCATCTGTCGCTGATCCGGTCGTTGGCCCGGGTGTTCGATACCGTTTACGCGGTGATGGAATGCAATACGGTGTTTCCGGGACAGGTCGCCGATTTTTTTCGCAAATCTGACATCATGCAGGACTATTTCGGCCGGGTTATGGCTGCGGAAACGCAGGTTTTCGGATCGATAGAGTTCTTGCCGGCCAACGTGCGGGTGCTGGCGCTGAAGATGGGGGATGCGAGCCAGGTTCCGGTTTCTACCTTTGCTCCAGTATTGGACGCTGACCACAGCGTGGTGTTTGGGGCCAGTTATCTTAAGGGGCCTTTGTGTGACCGGCTGGTGGAGCGTGGTGCTCTCAACATCCATATGGGCGTCTCACCGTATTACCGGGGGAGTTCATGCAATTTCTGGGCGTTGGATGATCGGCGGCCCGATATGGTTGGAGCCACCATCCATAAGCTCAGCAAGGGTCTGGATTCCGGAGCGATGTATTACCACGCCTTCCCCCGTCCGCAAGTGGCTGACCCGTTCGTCTGGGGCATGCTATCGGTCCGGGCAGCCCATGATTCACTGGTCGAGGCCCTAGCTTCCAACGCCTTGGCCGACATGGTGCCCGTCGAACAGGATCGGAGTCGCGAGATACGCTACACTCGCAACGCAGACTTCACCGACTCCGTGGCGGCAGCCTATCTGCGCAATATGCCCACTGCTACGGATGTCATGACCGCCGCTGAAAATCGCGATATGTCCCTGTTTTTTCGGCCGATTTTCGCATGATCCGGCGTGGCGGCGGCGTTCATGTTTGGGCGCTGCGCCTGACGCCCGGATTGCTGTGCCGGAGTCTCGTCCGGCATGGCAGCGGAATTGTCCTGCACGTTGAATCGGTGTCTCGCGGTGCTCGGGTCTGCCTGGATCTATTAGCGAAAATTGGGATGATGCCGCATCTCCAGATGCAGGTTATCGGCTTGCCAGTTACCGACGAGAATGGGCGGGCACTCAGTTTGCGGCTGGAATGGCGATTATTGACCCTGGCTGATGCGCTGCCGTTGGATGATGGGGGTAAAAACTGGATACCAGGCCCCTATCGTGGTCAGGCTGACGGCATCAGGCGGGCCATGCGCTCGTATTACAGTGCTTACAATCGTGAGGCATTGATTTTACCGCTGTTTGCCGAGTGTGCCTATCGCAGCGGGCGGGTCGGCGGCGACGTTCGCTTGGTGGAATGCCTGGTTCGTTTTCCCTGTCTGGGGGATTGGACCG
>CAJANN010000094.1 GCA_903941095.1 uncultured Rhodospirillaceae bacterium
AGACCTCGCTGGCCACCAACATCGCCTTCAACGCCGCCAAGGCCTATCGCGAGGAAGTCGACGCCCTGGGCAACCGCAAATGCGCCGACGTCGCCGTGGTGGCCTTCTTCTCGCTGGAAATGTCGTCGGAGCAGCTGGCCACCCGCATCCTGGCCGAACAGGCGGAAATCGCCAGCCACAAGATCCGCCAGGGCGAGATGTCCAATGACGAGTTCGAACGCCTGGTCATCGCCGCCCAGGACCTGCAGCGCCTGCCGCTGCATATCGACGACACGCCGGCCCTGTCCATTTCGGCGGTGCGCACCCGGGCCAGGCGCCTGAAGCGCCAGCATGGCCTGAACCTGATCGTCGTCGATTACCTGCAATTGCTGCGCGGATCGGGCGGCAGCTCGGATCAGAACCGCGTGCAGGAAGTCTCGGAAATCACCCGCGGCCTGAAGGCGCTGGCCAAGGAACTGGACGTGCCGGTCATCGCCCTGTCGCAGCTGTCGCGCGCCGTCGAACAGCGCGAGGACAAGCGACCGCAATTGTCGGACCTGCGCGAGTCGGGCTCGATCGAGCAGGACGCCGACGTGGTGATGTTCGTCTTCCGCGAACAGTACTACCTGGAACGTGCCGAACCGGCCCGCCGCCCGGAAGAGGCCGAGGACAAGTACAACGAACGCTATGCCAAGTGGCAGCAACGCTGCGAAGAGGTGTGGAACACCGCCGAAGTCATCGTCGCCAAGCAGCGTCACGGCCCGGTCGGCATGGTCCGCCTGTCGTTCCACGGCGAGTTCACCAAGTTCGGCAACCTGATCTCGGACGACCATTACCAGGAGCCGGCGTTCTGATGATTGCCCACCACCGCGCTCCGGCCGTGCTGACCGTCGACCTGGCGGCCATCGTCGCCAACTGGCGGGCCGTCGCCGCCGCCGCCCCCGGGGCCGAGACCGCGGCCGTGGTCAAGGCCGACGCCTACGGCCTGGGGGCCGCCCCGGTGGCCCGCGCCCTGGCCGCGGCCGGCTGCCGGACCTTCTTCGTCGCCACCATCGACGAAGGCATCGCGTTGCGCGCCACCCTGCCCGAGGCCCGCATCCTGGTCCTGGGCGGCCCGCTGCCGGGAACCGCAGCCGACCTGGCCGAACACCGGCTGATCCCGGTTCTCAACAGTCTGGAACAGATCGGCCAATGGGTCGGGTTCGCCCGCGCCCGCGAGATCCGGCCGGAAGCGGTGCTGCATGTCGACACCGGGATGAACCGCCTGGGGCTGGACAGCGCCGCCATCGGCGAACTGGCCGGCCAGCCGGCCATGCTGGCGGGCATCCGCCCGACCCTGATCATGAGCCACATGGCCTGCGCCGACGAACCGGACCACCCCAAGAACCGCGAGCAATTGCAGCAATTCCAGTCCCTCGGCGACCGCCTGGGGCTTGCGGCCCGGCGCTCCCTGGCCGCCTCGTCGACGGTGTTCCTGGGAGCGGACTACCATTTCGATCTGGTGCGCCCCGGCGCCGCCCTGTACGGGCTGAACCCGGTGCCCGGCCGGCCCAATCCCCTGGCCGGCGTGGTGCGGCTGGAAGGGCGGATCATCCAGGTCCGTGACGTTGACTCGCCCCAGACCGTTGGTTATGGTGCCTCGCATCGATTCGCCGGAAAGGCCCGTGTCGCCACGGTGGCGGCGGGTTATGCCGATGGCCTGTTCCGGTCGCTCGGCAATCGTGGTTTCGCAGTGATCGGGGGACAGCGCGTGCCGGTCGTGGGGCGGATTTCCATGGACTTGACCACCTTCGACGTCAGCGGCGTGGCGCCCGGAATCGCCCATCCCGGCGCCCTGGTGCAACTGATCGGCCCCGACCATCCGGTCGACGATCTGGCCGCCGAGGCCGGCACCATCGGCTATGAGATCCTGACCGCCCTGGGCCGGCGCTATTTCCGCAGCTACCTGGGCGGGGTCGCCTGATGGACTTCCTGGCAACCGTCGGCCGCGCCTTCCTGGCCTTCCTGTCCCATGTCGGCCGCCTGTCGGCCTTTGCCGGCACCGCCGTGTCGCACGTGGTGCGGCCACCCTTCTATCCGCGCCTGCTGCTGCGCTCGATGATCGAGATCGGCTACTACTCGCTGCCGGTGGTCGGCCTGACCGCCGTGTTCACCGGCATGGTGCTGGCCCTGCAATCCTATTCCGGCTTCTCGCGCTTCGCCGCCGAGGGTGCGGTGGCCACCGTGGTGGTGCTGTCGGTGACCCGCGAACTGGCGCCGGTGCTGGCCGGCCTGATGGTGGCCGGGCGCATCGGCGCCTCGATGGCCGCCGAGATCGGCACCATGCGGGTGACCGAACAGATCGACGCCCTGACCACCCTGTCGACCAACCCCTTCAAGTATCTGGTGGCGCCCCGCCTGCTGGCCGGCCTGGTGATGGTCCCGTTCCTGGTGCTGGTCGCCGACATCATCGGCGTGTTCGGCGGCTATATCGTCGGCATCTACAAGCTGGGCTTCAACCCGGCCAGCTATCTGGCCCGCACCTGGGAATACCTGGAGCCCCTGGACGTCATCTCGGGCCTGACCAAGGCCGCCGTGTTCGGCTTCCTGATTTCGCTGATGGGCTGCTACCACGGCTACTATTCCCGCGGCGGCGCCCAGGGCGTCGGCACCGCCACCACCAATTCTGTGGTGTCGGCGGCGATCATGATCCTGGTGTTCAACTACATCATCACCGCGCTGTATTTCGGAAAATGACCATGAGCGGGACCCCGAAAATCAAGTTGACCGATGTCCACAAATCCTTCGGGCAGAAGGTGGTCCTGGACGGCGTCGACCTGTCCATCGCCCGGGGCGAATCGGTGGTGGTGATCGGCGGGTCGGGTACCGGCAAGTCGGTGATGCTGAAATCCATCCTGGGCATCCTGCGCCCGGAACGGGGATCGATCACCGTCGATGGCGAAGAGGTCATCGGCATGCGGTCCAAGGATCGCGACCGCATGATGCTGAAGTTCGGCATGCTGTTCCAGGGCGCCGCCCTGTTCGATTCGTTGCGGGTGTGGGAAAACGTCGCCTTCGGCCTGATCCAGGGGCGCGGCATGGAGCGGGCCAAGGCCCGCGACATCGCCATCGAAAAGCTGTCGCAGGTGGGACTGGCCGAATCGGCGGGCGACCTGTTTCCGGCGGAACTGTCGGGCGGCATGCAAAAGCGCGTCGCCCTGGCCCGCGCCATCGCCGCCAGCCCGGAAATCATCTTCTTCGACGAACCGACCACCGGCCTTGACCCGATCATGGCCGACGTCATCAACGGCCTGATCGTCAAATGCACCAGGGAACTGGGGGCGACGGCACTGTCGATCACCCACGACATGGCCTCGGCCCGCAAGATCGCCGACCGCATCGCCATGCTGTACAAGGGGCGGCTGATCTGGGTCGGCCCCGCCGCTACCGTCGATCATTCCGGCAACGAATTCGTCGACCAATTCATCCACGGCCGGGCTCAGGGACCGATCACAATGGAACTGCGCGCCTAGCCATTCCCATGCCTCGGTGCTAAAGTGCACAAGGTCGGAGGGGGGCTCCGGGGACGGGCGCATGGGCCGCTGTATTCTTGTTCTGATGCTGCTGCTTTCTGCGGTCCCGGCCTGGGCCGGCAAGGGGTTGGTGCTGTCCACCGGCATGCGCGAGCCCTGGACCAACGCCCAGAAGACCGGCTTCACCGAACAATTGCTGGCCGAGCTTTTCCGCAGCCTGGAACTGGACGGGCACGTGGTGTTCAACCCGGCGGCGGCCCGGGCTCTGGCCCTGGCCAATGACGGCATCGAGGACGGTCTGGCCGCCCGCATCGCCGGACTGGAAAAGGACTACCCCAACCTGATCCGCGTCCCCGAGCCGGTTTTTTACAACGATTTCGTCGCCGCCTCGGCCCCCGACGCCCCGGTCGAGATCCGCAGCTGGGGCGATCTGGGAACCTTTTCCGTCGGCTATATCCTGGGCTGGCAGATTTTCGACCACAACCTGCCCCGAGTGCGCGAACTGACCCAGGTCAAGGATTCCGCGCAGCTTCTGGGGCTGGTGCGGGCCGGGCGGACCGACATCATCCTGCACGAGCGGTGGCAAGTTCTGTGGCACGCCCGGCAATTGAACATTCCGCTCAGAATTCACGAGCCGCCGCTGGTCTCGGTGCCCATGTACCTCTACCTGCATAAAAGCCGGGCCGACCTGATCGAGCCCATCGGCCGCGCCTTGAAGGCGATGAAGGCCGACGGGCGCCACAAGGCCCTGGTCGACGCGGTCCTGGGGCCGTTGATGCAGGACCCGTCCCGGAAATGAGCCTTCGCAGTCTGGTGGCCAGCGCCGTCGCGCGTCGCCTGATCATCCGCCTGGCCGTCGTCGGCGCCCTTCTGGGGCTGGCCGTCACGTCGCTGCAATTGTTCGGCGATTACCAGCGCGGACTGGACGCCCTGGAGGGCCAGTTCGATCAGTTGGACAGCAGCTACCTGCCCAGCCTGATCGAAAATGTCTGGCTGGACGACGCAGAACGCATCGGCACCCTGCTGGATGGCATCGTCAGCCTGCCCTCTTTCGTTCAGGCCGAAATCCGCACCAGCGCCGGCACCATTCAGGTGACTCGCGGCGAAGCGGCCCGGTCGCCGCTGTCGCGGACCTATCCCCTGACCCGCCTTTATGGCGGCAAACCCGTCGATCTGGGGGTGCTGGCGGTCACCGCCGACCTGTCGACGCTGCGCCGGCAGGCCATCCGGCAATTGCTGTTCGGGATATCCGGCAACGCCGTCCTGCTTCTGGCCCTGTGCGGGCTGCTGTACATGCAGGTCCACAGGCTGGTGACCCGGCGGCTGTGGGCCATTGCCGGCCAGGTCGCCCGCCTGGGGCGGCTGGGGCCGGCCCAGGCCCCGCCGCTGGAGCTTGGCCCTGCCCCGCCGCCGGACGAGCTGACCGCAGTGGGCGAAGGCCTGAACCGGATGCAGCAGGAACTGACGGCGGCAACGGCGGCCATCGCCGTCAACGAGGAACGCTATCGCGAACTTTTCGCCCGCTCGCCGGTTTCGCTGTGGGAAGAGGACTTCTCGGAAGTCAGCGCCCTTCTGGATACCTTGCGCCCGTCGGTCGCCGACATTCGCGCCCATCTCGACGCCCATCCGGACTTTGTCCGCGAGTGTGCCGCACGGGTCAAAATCCTGGCCGTCAACGAGGCGACGATCACCATGCACCGGGCTCAGAACGCCGACGAACTTTGCTCGCGGCTGGCGGCAATCTTCACCCCCGCATCGTTCGAAGGGTTCAAGCCGCAGCTGGCGGCAATCTGGAACGGCGAAAGCGACGTCACCGTCACCAGCGAAGTGCGGACGCTGGACGGGGACATCCGCGACGTGGTGGTGCGCTGGCATACCCCGCCGGCCCACCGCACCGCCTATGAACGGGTGATCATCTCGCAGGAAGACATCACCGACATGAAGGCTGCACAGCGTTCCGCCGAAATCACGATGGAAAAACTGATGCAGGCCAAGGCCGAACTGGAACGGTTCACCTTCGTCGCCTCGCACGATCTCCGCGAACCCGTCCGCTCGATCATCAGCTTTTCGCAATTGCTGGAACGCAGCATCGCCGCCAGCGGACCGCTGCCCCAGGAAGCGGCGGACTATATCGCCTATCTCAAGGCCGCGGCGGCCCGGATGCAGGCCCAGGTCAGCGGCCTTTACGATTATGCCCGCGCCGGCCAGCCGGCCGAACAGTTCCAGACGGTCAGCCTGAACGATTCCCTGGACGATGCCCGGCTGATCCTGCGCGACCGTCTGGCGGCGACGGGAGCGCGGATCACCACCGCATCCCTGCCGGCCGTTTCCGGCAACCGCCCCCAACTGGCCGAGCTGTTCCGCCACCTGCTGGACAATTCCATCAAATTCTGCCGGCCCGAGACCATCCCGGATATCGCGGTCACCGCCACGCGGGCCGGGGAATTCTGGATGATCACCGTCCGCGACAACGGCATCGGCATCGATCCCCTTTATGCCGCCGGCGTCTTCGACGTCTTCCGCCGTCTGCACGGCCCGGCCCAGTTTCCCGGCGCCGGCCTTGGCCTGTCGATCTGCCGCCGCATCGTCGAAAGCCACGGCGGCCATATCAGCATCGACACCACCGTCTCGCAGGGGGCGGCCATGATCCTGCTGCTGCCGGCCGCCGAATCAGACGCGCAAGCGACCGCCCCACCGGCCAGCTTATGAATCGGCCAGCCTATGAATCGCCGAAGCTGACCGAACGGGTATCGTCCCGGACGAATCCGCCTTGCATCTTGATGAACGCCTCGGCGGTCAGGATGGCGTCCAGCAGGGCGCCGTGATGCTGGAAACGGTCGGAACGATCGATCCACAGCCGGTCGCACAGCACGTCCAGGGACCCCGGCACGCCGGGAAAGAAACGCCGCGACAATTCCTGGGTGCAGACGAAGTCGGAATCGGAAAAGATCACCTCGTCAAAGCCGCAGCGCCCGACCCTGGCATATTCGAAATTCAGGAAGTCCATTTCGTTGACCGCGCTGTGGGCCAGCAGCACGTCCTGCCCGATGAAATCCTCGAACTCGTCCAGCACGTCGCGGAAGCGAGGGGCATCCTTCAAATCGGCCGGGGTGATCCCGTGAATGGCGATGGACGCCTTGGCCAAGGGGCCGTCGGGTTGAATCCGGCGGTGCCAGTTTTCGCCGGCCCTCCAGCCGTCACCGTCACGCAACAGCTCGACACAGCCGATCTCGATGACGATGCCGGGCAGCCGCATCCCCTTGGGCATCCGCTTGATTTCGCCGGCGCTCGGCATGCGAAAGCCCGTGGTCTCGGCATCGATCGCGATCAGACGGGCGGTGTCGGCCAGATCATCCAACGACAGCATGAAGCGCATTCTCCCCGTTAGAGCGTGCTGCCTTTAATCGGCATCACGCAGGTCGTCCCTCGCCGGGCGGAAACCTTCGGCGTCCTTGGCCGCCCGCCCAATGCTCGCGAAAACATCCTGCGTAGGATTCAACGCAAGCTGCCCCGGCTTGAACCGGCCGGGGCCAGGGTCTTCAGCCCAGCCTTGAAAGCCGCGTCCCGTTTGACCGCCATCTCCCGGCGCAGCGCCTCGCCGTGCGGGAACGGTCCCTCGACATGGACGACCCGCCAGGGGCCGCGCCCCCGCGTGAACTTGGCCCCCGTCCCCGCATTGTGCCGTCCCAGCCGGGCCGCGACATCGGTGGCGATCCCGGTATAGGCGACCGTCGCCCCGTTCAGCAGGACATAGACATACCATCGATCCCGGCCCACGAATCACCCTATCCACGGCAAGACGCAACAATCCGGATCATCATGCGGTAAATCCGCATCGCGGTCCCCGCCTTTATGCGCATGCCCGCCGATGCCGACCGCCGGGCCGCCCTGGTCGAGGAACCACGTTCTGAACCGGAAAGAATATCCCGCTCATGGCCTGGAAAGGACGAAACCCCCAGGTTTCCCTGGGGGTTTCGATGGTGCTGCCGAATGGAATCGAACCATCGACCTTACCCTTACCAAGGGTATGCTCTACCGACTGAGCTACGGCAGCAATCTCAGACATCCGACCCGGCGACCGGGCTTGCCGGGGCGGGCGCCCCGTGAAGAGGGGCGCTTTATGCCACAGGCCTTTTCCCGCCGTCAAGCAGGATTCGCCACCATTGACCAATCGTGTTTTCCGAAGAAAATAGCCCGATGACCGACGACGTTCGCCACCCCATCCGATCCGCCCGCGGCCAGACCGCCGCGGAAGAGC
This sequence comes from uncultured Rhodospirillaceae bacterium, assembly GCA_903941095.1. Lineage (GTDB taxonomy): Bacteria > Pseudomonadota > Alphaproteobacteria > Rhodospirillales > Magnetospirillaceae > Magnetospirillum. The sequence continues at coordinate 7,750 of CAJANN010000094.1, forward strand.
GCCAGCGCCGGCAGGCCGAGGCCCTGCGGGCCAACCTGAGCCGGCGCAAGCAGCAAATCCGTGCCCGCACCGAACTTTCCCCGTCCCAGGAGCCCTTAGCCCCCGAGCCCGACCTTGCGCCGGACCGGGGCAGCAGGTAAAAAGCCGGAGACCTTCGAAAGAGAGCGCCCGCACCATGTCTGTCATGCCCGATACCTGGATTCGCGAGATGGCCCTGAAGAACGGCATGATCGAACCGTTCACCGAAAAGCTGCAGCGCGAGGGCGTGATCTCCTACGGCCTGTCTTCCTATGGGTACGACGCCCGGGTGGCTCCGGAATTCAAGATCTTCACCAATGTCGACTCGGCGGTGGTCGATCCCAAGAAATTCTCGGACAAAAGCTTCGTCGACCGTGAAACCGACGTCTGCGTCATCCCCCCCAATTCCTTCGCGCTGGCCCGCACGGTGGAATATTTCCGCATTCCACGCGACACCCTGGTCATCTGCCTGGGCAAGTCGACCTATGCCCGCTGCGGCATCATCGTCAACGTCACCCCGCTGGAACCCGAATGGGAAGGCCATGTGACGCTGGAATTTTCCAACACCACGCCGCTGCCGGCCCGCATCTACGCCAACGAAGGCGCCTGCCAGTTCATTTTCCTGAAGGCCGATTCGGTGTGCGAAACCTCGTACGGCGATCGCTCCGGCAAGTACCAGGGGCAAAAGGGCGTTACCCTGCCCAAGCTTTAAACGGGTTGCTTGACCTGCCCCCCGGGCGGGGCTAAACCCTTCGCGCTTTCCCCTCGCTCAGGATTGAAGACACATGGACAGGATCCGCATCCAAGGCGGCACCCCGTTGCGGGGAACCATTGCCATCGGCGGCGCCAAGAACGCCGCCCTTACCCTGATGCCGGCCTGCCTGCTGACCGACCAGACGCTCAGCCTGTCCAACCTGCCCCATCTGGTCGACATCACCACGATGGCCAACCTGCTGGCCCAGCATGGGGTGACCCTGGCCCTGAACGGCGATTCCCGGCATGGCGGCCATACCGGCCGCGTTCTGGAACTGACCGCCGGCGACATCGTCAACACCACCGCCCCCTACGATCTGGTGCGCAAGATGCGCGCCTCGGTTCTGGTGCTGGGGCCGCTGCTGGCCCGCTGCGGCCAGGCCAAGGTCTCGCTGCCCGGCGGCTGTGCCATCGGCACCCGCCCGGTGGACCTGCACCTGAAGGCGCTGGAACAGATGGGCGCCCGCATCGAACTGACCGAAGGCTATATCAAGGCCCGGGTCGACGGCCGCCTGAAAGGCGCCCACATCATCTTCCCGCAGATCACCGTGGGCGGTACGGAAAACCTGATGATGGCCGCCACCCTGGCCCAGGGCGAGACCGTCATCGCCAATGCCGCCCAGGAACCCGAAGTGACCGACCTGGCCCATTGCCTGACGGCGATGGGGGCCCGCATTTCCGGAATCGGCAGCGGCACCTTGCGCATCGAAGGCGTCGACCGCCTGCATGGCGCCGAATATTCGGTGGTTCCCGACCGTATCGAGACCGGCACCTACGCCGTCGCCGCGGCCATCACCCGCGGCTGCGTCGAACTGGTGGGCGCCCGCTTCGACCTGATGGAAGCGGTGGTGAAGACCCTGAGCGAATGCGGCGTCCGCGTCGAAGAGACCGCCCGGGGCATGCGGGTCGACGCCGAAGGGGCGGAACTGGTCGGCACCGACATCATGACCGAGCCCTATCCCGGCTTTCCCACCGACATGCAGGCGCAATTGATGGTCCTGATGGCTACCGCCAAGGGGGCCAGCATGATCACCGAAACCATCTTCGAGAACCGCTTCATGCATGTGCCTGAATTGCTGCGCATGGGGGCCAGGGTCAATGTGCACGGGGCCTCGGCCATCGTCCGCGGCGTGCCCAGGCTGTCGGGCGCCCCGGTGATGGCCACCGACCTGCGCGCCTCGTCGTCCCTGATCCTGGCCGGTCTGGCCGCCGAGGGGGAAACCGTCGTCAACCGGGTCTATCACCTGGATCGCGGCTATGAACGGGTCGAGGAAAAGCTGGCAGCCTGCGGCGCCTGCATCGAACGCCTGAAGGGCGACGCCGCCGAATAGATCGGCGCACACCGACCTGCCCGGAGACTGCGACACTCCCCGCCCCTCTCGCACCGCGTCGGGTGCATCCTCCGAAAGGGCCGTACTGGAACCTGGGCAGGGAAAGCCATGAAGACAGTCGTCGCAGCTCTTGGTTTTTGTATGCTGGCGGAAGCGGCATTTGCCGCCGGTCAGCCATGTTGTTCGGGCGAGCGAAGGGGCGGGCTGGACTTCTCGCTGCCCTGCACTTGGCACAGCCCGATCCCGGCGGATGATTCTGTCATCGCGTTTGCACCGGGATCGGTGGAATTGTCCCCGGAGGCCCAGGCTGTCCTCGGTCGCCAGGCGGCTACCCTTGCGCGCTTCCCCAATGGTCCGGTCGAACTGGTGGGGCATGCCGATACGGTCGAGGCGCCGACGGCGTCGGAACAGGCCGCTCTGAGTCAAAGGCGGGCCGAGGCGGCGCGGGCCTACTTGATCGGCCAGGGCATTGCGCCCGGCCGCATCACCGCATCGGGCCGCGACTCCCCATTCATGATCCCGCGCCAGCTAACACCAGATACCCTGGCGCGCATGCGAGTGGTATTCACGCAGGTGGGCAATTAAAGTTTGGGCGGGCTCACGTCACGTAAGCCAGCCCAAGCCGTTTCGGTTGGCGACCGCCCGCCCATCCACTATGCTGTCGGCCCCGCGCGCAACCGGCGCGCCGCCAGCACAGTTGAAGCCCGATGACCACCGACAACCGCGTCTATCTGTACGACACCACCCTTCGTGACGGCGCCCAGACCCAGGGCGTCGATTTCTCGGCCGCCGACAAGGTGAAGATCGCCCGGGAGCTCGATGCCTTGGGCATCGACTATATCGAGGGCGGCTGGCCGGGGGCCAATCCCACCGACGACAGCTTCTTCGCCGATCCGCCCCGGCTGACCCGCTCGCGTCTGACCGCCTTCGGCATGACGCGCCGGGCCGGACGGTCGGCGGCCAACGATCCGGGGCTGAACGCCCTGGTCGCCCATCCCAGCCTGGGTGCCGTGACGATGGTCGGCAAGTCCTGGGACTTCCAGGTCACCGTGGCCCTGGGGGTGGCGCTGGACGAGAACCTGCGCATGATCGGCGAATCGGTGGCGCACCTGAAAACCCGCGTGCCCGAGGTGATGTACGACGCCGAACATTTCTTCGACGGCTACAAGCGCAATCCCGAATACGCCCTGGCCGCCCTGAAGGCCGCCTATGACAACGGCGCCCGCTGGATGGTGCTGTGCGACACCAACGGCGGCTCGTTGCCGCACGAGATCGAACGCATCGTCGGCGAAGTGATCGCCGCCGGCGTTCCCGGCTCGCACCTGGGCATCCACTGCCACAACGATTCGGAAAACGCCGTCGCCAATTCGCTGGCCGCGGTGCGGGCCGGGGCGCGGCAGGTCCAGGGCACCATCAACGGTCTGGGCGAACGCTGCGGCAACGCCAATCTGGTGTCGATCATTCCCAATCTGGCTTTGAAGATGGGGTTCGACACCGGCATCGCCGCCGAGGACATGAAAAATCTGGTGCGGGTCAGCCGGGCTCTGGATGAAGTGCTGGACCGCACGCCCAACCGCAGCCAGCCTTATGTCGGCAAGTCGGCCTTCGCCCACAAGGGCGGCCTGCACGTCTCGGCGGTGGCCAAGGACCCCAGCTGCTACGAGCATATCGACCCGTCGCTGGTCGGCAATCTGCGCCAGATCGTCGTATCCGACCAGGCCGGCCGCTCGAACATGGTGGCCCGCATGGCCGACCTGGGCCTGGAGATGGACGCGGTCAGCCGCGACGCCCTGGTCCGGGTGGTCGAGCAGATGCAGGTCAGCTTCGACCCGCGCGAGGTCAGCGATCTGGTCGATCTGGTCAAGCGGCTGGAGCACGAGGGCTATGCCTACGATTCCGCCACCGCCAGCTTCGAACTGCTGGTCCGCCGCGCCCTGGGGCAGGTTCCCAGCTATTTCTCGCTGGAACGCTACCGCGTCATCGACGAACGCCGCCGCAATGCCGGCGGCCAGTGGGTCACCCTGTCCGAGGCCACCGTCAAGGTCGAGGTGGGCGGCGTCGAATACATGGAAGTCGGCGAAGGCGACGGCCCGGTCCACGCCTTCGACACCGCGTTGCGCAAGGTGCTGACCGGGGCCTATCCGCAGCTGGCGGCACTGCAGCTGGCCGATTATCGCGTGCGCATCGTCGAAAGCACGGCGGGAACCGGGGCGCGTACCCGCGTGACCATCGAAAGCACCGATGGCGGCGCCAACCGCTGGACCACGGTCGGCGTGCATACCAACGTGCTGGAGGCCTCGCTGGAAGCTTTGCAGGATTCCATCGCCTACATGCTGTTCCGTTTCGGCGAGGCCTGACCCGTGGCCCCGCCCGGCGCCCTGGCCGAAATCCTGGATTGGGTGGCGATCCATGCGCCGCCGGCGACCCGCGGCGACCTGCTGGGGCTGCTGAACGCCGCCACCGCCGAAGATGGCGGCCCGCCCCAGACCGCCGATTACTGGCGCACCGTCGCCGAATATCTGGTGGCCAAGGGCCATCTGGACGTCGCCCGCGAAGCGATCCGTCGCTGGCAGACCCTGGTGCCGGCCGATCACCCCATCCACGCGGTGATGGGGGGCGGTCCGCCGCCGCTCCAGGAAAAACCGCCGGAACCCGTGCGCCCGCCATCGCCGATCCCGAAAAAAGAGGAACCGACGTCGCGCATCGTCCGCGTCATCGATTCCACCTATACCTTTCATCGCATCGAGCCGCAGATGGACAAGGTGCTGGGCAAGAAGGTGGTGGCCGCCTGGGAAATGTTGCTGGATGAAAGCGATACCACGTCGCGGGCGGTGTTGAACGCCTTCGAGGACGGCACCTACGGCCCGTGGGCGGTGACCGGCGTGTTCACCGATTTCGCCGGCGCCGCCGCCGTCGAGGTGGTGGTGCGCTCGATGCAACGCCACTACGTCTTCACCGTCAGAAAGTCCGAACGGGTCCGCAAGGCGCTGGCCGGCTTCGGATTGCCGCTGACCACGGTGGTCGGCGTGCTGATCGGCTATATCATGGGCGTCCTGCATTGAAACCGGCCATCATCCTGGTCCGTCCGCAATTGTCCGAAAATATCGGCACCGCGGCCCGGGCCATGCTCAACAACGACCTCACCGATCTCAGGCTGGTGGCGCCAAAGCCCGACTGGCTGTCCGACCGCGCCATCGCCGCCGCCTCGGGGGCCGACAGGGTGGTTCTGGGCGCCAAGGTGTTCGACACCGTCGCCGCCGCCGTCGCCGACCTGCAGCGGGTCTGGGCGACCACGGCACGCAACCGCTTCATGGTCAAGCCGGTGGATACGCCGCGCACCGCCGCCGCCGCCATGCGCGCCCTGGCCGCCGACGGACAGCATTTCGGGGTAATGTTCGGGCCCGAGCGGACCGGGCTGGAAAACGACGACATCGTCCATGCCGACACCGTCGTCACCGTGCCGTTGAACCCGGATTATTCGTCGCTCAACCTGGCGCAATGCGTGCTGCTGGTGGCCTATGAATGGTATCAGACGGCCGGACCGGAACTGCCCGAGCGCCACATGACCAAGGGCGCCGAGCCACCGGCCAGCAAGGAAAAGCTGCAGACCTTCTTCGACCATTTGGAACGCGAACTGGACGAATGCGGATTCCTGCGCATCGCCGACAAGCGTCCGGTGATGGTCCGCAACATCCGCAACCTGTTCCAGCGCGCGCACCTGACCGGACAGGAGGTGCAGACCCTGCACGGCATCGTCCACGAACTGGTCACCTATCGCCACCGCAAGGGCCGGCAAGAATAGCCCTGAACGCCACCATCAAGGCGGCACGGGCCGGCGATGCCGGCAAGGGATTTGCCGTGGTCGCCGGCGAAGTCAAGGGGCTGGCCGGCCAGGCTGAAAACGCCACCGCCAAAGTGCTGTCCACCGCAGAGGAACCCGCCCACGGAGCCGAGCAGTTGCGAAGCGCCGTCGGCACCTTCCTGCTGCGCCTGCGGGCGGTGTAAGCAGACACCCGCGGGACTTCAGTCCGATCACGTACAAATCCCGCCGGACAATGCCGGCGGGATCCAAGGTACCCCGATCACCAGGCAGACATCTGCCTGGACGGATCCGGCCTCAGATATTTCAAGATCGCCATCGCCACGTTGACGCAGAGTCCGGCATCAAGACAGGATGCGCAATTGCCGGACGCCCCAAGACATTCAACTGCGGAACTTCTGTTGTTTTCCTTCAGGTGAGTCTGAGCAAGCTCAAGGCTGTAATAGCGAGCCTGGCATTTTTCGGTGCCCATTTTTACCTCGCTTGGACGTACCCTTCCCCGCTTGACTCTAGCAACCGCACCACCGCCGGCTAGACCCATATGGGACGTGTCCGGTCATCATCCTCCGGATTTTTGCATGCCCCCCGCGGCACAAGTCTTTCCCCCCTTCCCTCACCGTCGGCCTTGCGCTATAAACCTCGCCTCTCGTCGTTGGTTTCTCTTGGCGAGACCCGCGCAGCCGTAGCTCAGCTGGATAGAGCGCTGCCCTCCGAAAGTAAAAGCCACAAAGAGAAGCAGTACCGTCTGGAAATGATGGCCGATAAGGCTCCGGTTTGTTCCTGACGTACCACTGCATCGTCTTCATCAATCTTATCGGCACAATCCAGGCACACCCGCATGGACTTTTCCTTGGCGACGTGATCACGGCATCCGAGAATCAGTCATCGACAATCTCTTTGGACGGTGACGACGATGGCGACGATCAGGAAACTCCGAGGCCGGTGGCAGGCGATGGTGCGGCGGAAAGGTACCGCACCCAGGTCCAAGTCCTTCGACAAGAAGACCGACGCCGAGAAGTGGGCACGCGATCTGGAAGCCGAAGTTGATCGGTGCGGTGTGCTGCCAGATACCCGCGTCGCCGAGGACACCACGCTCGCCGACATCATGACACGGTATCGCGACGAGGTGACGCCCAGGAAGCGTGGTGCCAAGATCGAGGTGTTCAGGATCAACGCCATGCTGCGCCACGACATCATGCACCGGACCCTGACGCTGCTGTCCAGTTCCGATATCGCAGCCTACCGTGATGAACGTCTCCAGACCGTTGGAGCGGCGGCGGTGGTCAGGGAGATCGCCACCATCAGCCAGGCCATCGACACCGCCATGAAGGACTGGAACATCTATCTGGCTCGCAACCCGGCCAAGCTGGTTCGTCGCCCAAGCCTCCCTCGTGGTCGCGATCGCCGCCTGGAAGGTGACGAGGAGCAGCGTATCCTCGCTGCCTGTGACCGGGGACGTATCCGGTGGCTCAAGCCCATGGTGGTGCTGGCGGTGGAAACCAGCATGCGGCGCGGTGAGATGCTGTCGCTCCGCTGGTCCAACATTGATCTTGATCGTCGGGTCGCCCACCTGTCCATGACTAAGAACGGATCAAGCCGCGACGTACCGCTGTCCACCAGAGCGGTGGAAACGCTGACTGAGTTGATGCAGCAATCTGACCGTGATCCCGAACAGGTCTTCGCGGTCTCCGAAAACGCCGTCCGGCTCGCCTGGAACCGCCTTCGCAGCCGCATCGGTCTGGACAACATCAACTTCCATGATCTGCGTCACGAAGGGGTATCCCGTCTGTTTGAGAAGGGGCTGGACGTAATGGAGGTGTCTGCCATCAGCGGTCACAAGACGCTCAGCATGCTGAAACGCTACACCCACCTTCGAGCCGAGGACTTGGCGCTGCGCCTGGGGTGATGCCGTCGTCCAGACC
>CAJANN010000095.1 GCA_903941095.1 uncultured Rhodospirillaceae bacterium
CCAGGCCTCGGTCAGGCGGCGGGCGAAGTAAAGCGGGTTGGGGCGCCCGACATAATGCGCCAGCAGCGAGCGGAATTCGGCCTGGAAGGCCGGATCGGCCTTGGCCTCGGCATAGGCCTTCTCGACGGACAGGATCAGCGGCATCAGGGTCTCGGCGACATAGCGCCCGCCGAAGATGCCGAAATGCCCGCGCTCGTCCGGGCCGGCGCGGTAGGTGTTCAAGCTTGCCATCTCATCATCCAGCCAACCGGGAAGGGCGCCAATAAAGCATGAAGCCGTCCGGTTGGGGAGGATTTTTCGATTGCCGGTTCCCATTGCCAAATCCGTTTCGCGGCTGCACATTAGGGCATCGTACAGGACAAGGGGAGTTTCACTCGATGATGACGTTCCGCGCCGCCGCGTTTGCCGCCCTGGCTCTCGCCGTCGCCACCCCCGCCCTCGCCAAGGAAGCGCCCGTCAGCTTCTTCGAGGACGTTCACCCGATTTTGCAGACGCGCTGCGTCGCCTGCCACCAGACCGGCCAGGACGGCTTCGAGAAGAGCGGCCTGGACCTCACCACCTATGAAGGCGTCATGAAGGGCACCAAGCACGGTCCGATGATCGTGGCCGGCGACCCCGTCACCAGCAACCTGATGGTGCTGATCGACGGCAAGGCCGACAAGTCCCTGCAGATGCCGCACGGCAAGAAGAAGCTGTCGTCCTGCGACCGCGACCTGATCCGCAAGTGGATCAAGCAGGGCGCCAAGAACAACTGATACGAAGCCCGGATGATTCATTCGGGTTCCGTATGACCGGCCGCAGGTTCCCTTTATGTAAGCCCTTGCAGGAGCGGTGCGCCTTGGATTGAAGGCGCGCCGCTCTTGCTTTATTCCGGCCAGCGTTTGTGCAGCCACAGCCATTGGCCGGGGTCGGCGCGGATCCAGTCCTCGATGACGGCGTTGATGGCGGTCATCAGGGCCAGGGTGTCGGCATGGGCGTCGCCGCTGTCGGGCAACGGCAACGGCGGCAGCACGGTGATGCGGAAACGGGCGCCGCCCAGGCGCTCGACCCGCGCCGGCACCACCGGACAGCCGAATTTCAGGGCGAAGCGGGCCACCGCCGGCGCGGTCATGGCATCGCGCCCGAAAAACGGCACGGCGATGCCGTCGTTCATCTTCTGGTCGACCAGCATGCCGACATGGCCGCCGGCCTTCAGCACCGCCATGATCTCGCGTGCGCCTTCCGATCCCTTCTGGATCTGGCCGCCCTGCGACAGCACGGTCCGCCCCTTGCGGTAGATGTCCTCCACCCACGGATTGTTGGCGGCCCGATAGACCAGGGTCAGCGGCAGCCCTTCCTGGCCGGCGGTGGCGATGCCCAGTTCCCAGTTGCCGTAATGGGCGGAAAAGAACAGCCCCGGCCGCCCGTCGTCGCGCAGGGCATGGATGTTTTCGGCGCCGGCCAGGGTGATCCGATTGGCGACAAGGTAATCCAGGTGGGGAAATTCGGCGGCCACCCGGCCCAGATTGTCCCACACCCGGCCGACGACGGCCTCGACGGTCGCGGCATCCATGCCGGGAAAGGCCCGCGCCAGGTTGCGCCGCGCCACGTCCGACACCTTGAGACGCGGTCCGACGGCCCGGCCGACGGCACCGCCCACGGCCGAGGCGGCATCCACCGGCAACAGGCCGAACAGAAAGAACACCGCCCGCACCACAACGGCTTCCAGGCGTTGACGCATCGGTTTCGACAGCAGCTTCACGTCTTCGGGTCCAGCACCGTATCCAGCAGGCGGTCCAAGGCTCCGGTATCGTACCAGACCAGCCGCACCGTCAAGACCGTCAGCGCCGGGCGCAGGTCTTCCGGCACGCGGACCGCATCCTTGGCGGTGGTCACCAGCAGGGCATCCGCCGCCGCCGCCGCCCCGGCCAGTTCGGCGACATCGGCGCGGGAATAGGGATGATGGTCGGGAAAGGAATGGGCGGCGACGATGTCGCCGCCGCAGGCATCCAGGGTATCGAAGAACTTGTCGGGACGGCCGATGCCGGCGAAGGCCACCAGCCGGCGGCCCTGCAGCAACGCGGCCTCGGGACCGGGAACCAGCTTGGCCCGCAGCAGCGGCACGTCGCCCAGCCGGGAGCAGGCGCCGGTCCGGTCGTCGCCGACCATCACCACCGCGTCGGCGCGGGCCAGCCCGGCGGCGATGGGTTCGCGGCAGGGGCCGGCGGGGATCACCCGGCCGTTGCCGAAGCCGTAGCCGCCGTCCACCACCACCAGGGACAGGTCCTTGAGCAGCGAACCGTTCTGGAAGCCGTCATCCATGACCAGCACGTCGGCACCCATCTCGGCGGCGGCGACCGCCCCGTCGGGGCGCCAGTGCGCCACCCAGGTCGGGGCGTGGGCCGCCAGCAGCAGGGCTTCATCGCCGACGCGGGCGGCGTCGTGACGGGTGGGGTCGACCGCCCGCGGCCCGGCTTCGGTGCCGCCATAGCCCCGCGTCAGCACGTGGGGATGGCGTCCGCGCTGCTTCAGCCGGTCGACCAGGGAAGCCACCACCGGGGTCTTGCCGGCCCCGCCGGCGACGATGTTGCCGACGCAGATCACCGGCATCCTGGCATGGAATGTTTCGGCACCGGCCAGACGGCGGGCGCCCCCCCAGGCGTAAACCGCCGACAGCGGGCTCAGCAGGCGCGGCAGCCAGCCGTCGGCATGCCAGAACTCAGGCGCGCGCATGCCCCTCCTCCAGTCTTGTCAGGAACGGCACCAGGGCCGCCATGACCTGATCCAATGCCCCGGCCTCGGCCTCGGCCCAGGCCAGGGCGGCAGCACCCATCGCCCGGCAGCGGCCGGCATCGCCCAGCAATTCGCCCACGGCAGCGGTCAGACCGGATTCGCCGGAGATCGTGCGGGCGGCTCCGGCGGCCAGCATGGCCGGCACCATGTCGGGAAAATTGCTCATGCGCGGACCGAACAGCACCGCCGCCCCCAGCCGGGCCGGCTCGAACGGGTTCTGTCCGCCTTCGACGGTCAGGCTTTTCCCCATGAACACCAGCGGCGCCAGCCGGTAGAACAGCCCCAGTTCGCCCATCGTGTCGGCGATATAGATTTCGCCGTCCGGCCCCTGCCCCGCCGAGCGCAGGGTGCAGGCCAGCCCCATCGCCTTCAGTTCGGTCAGGATTTCCCCGCCCCGTTGCGGATGACGCGGCGCGACCACGGTCAGCAGACCGGGATAGGCGGCGACCAGCGCCCGGTGGGCACGGGCGGCGACGGCTTCCTCGCCGGGATGGGTGCTGGACGCCAGCCAGAGCGGGCGGCCGCCGATGGCGGCCCGCAAGGCGGCCAGTTCCGCTTCGTCGCACGGCAGCGGCGGCACCGCCAGCTTCAGGTTGCCCAGGCAGCGGGCGTCCCGGGCGCCCAGGTCGCTCAGCCGGGCGGCATCGTCGGGGGTCTGGGCCAGACACAGGGTGAAATCGGCCAGCACGCGGGCGATGAAGCCGGGCGCGCGGCGCCAGCCGGCATGGGACCGGGGCGACACCCGGCCCTGCACCAACACCAGCGGCACCCGGCGGGCGCCGATCTCGGCCAGCATGTTGGGCCAGAAGTCGGATTCCGCCCACAGCACCAGATCGGGCCGCCAATGGTCGAGAAAGCGGCGGGTCCAGGCCGGACGATCCACCGGCACATATTGGTGGATCGCCCCCGGCGGCAGCCGGTCGGCCATCAGCCGGGCCGAAGTGACCGTGCCGGTGGTCAGCAGCACGGTCAGACCCGGCCGGGCGGCCAGCCGGTCCATCAGCGGCAGCAGCGACAGCGATTCCCCCACCGAAGCGGCATGCAGCCAGACCAGCGGCCCGGCCGGGCGGGAAACACCGGCCAGACCACGGCGTTCGCCGGCCCGGTCGGGATCTTCCTTGCCGCGCAGCATGCGCCGCTTCAGATAGACGTCGATCAGCGGACCGCCCAGGATCGACACGGCGCGGTACAGGGCATGGATCATGGCGCCGCCTCGGGCTCGGCCGGCGGCACCGGCGCCACCCCGGCCAGGGCGTCGGCTTCGTCGGCCAGGGCGTTCATCGCCGCCTCGACCCGCAGCCGGGCCTGGTCCAGGTCGTCGTCGGGGCCGACGGTGATGGGCTCACCCCAGACGAAGGCTCCGCGGGCGAACGGCGGCGGCACCAGAAAACGGTCCCACGAGCGCAGAAGGCGGCGGCCGGCGGCCGAATAGGCGGCGGGGACGATCGGACAGCCGGACAGGCGGGCGACGTTGACGATGCCGGCGCTGGCCCGCATGCGCGGCCCCTTGGGACCATCGGGGGTGATGCCGACGCATTCCCCCGCCTTCAGGGCCTTCAGCATCGCCCGCAAAGCCTGCATTCCGCCCCGCGTCGACGATCCCGCGACGGTACGGATGCCGAAATGCGCCACCGTGCGGGCGATCAGCTGTCCGTCGCGGTGCTGGCTGATCAGCATGTGGATGGGAATGCCGGCCCGCCAGCTTTTCGGCATCATCAGGATGCGGCCATGCCAGAAGGCCAGGATGAAGGGCTGTCCGGCATCCCACAGGGCGGCCGGCACCTCGCCGCGCACCACCGGCCAGCGCCCGGTGGCGTGGACCAGCCGGATGTACAGCGCCGCCAGCCGGCACAACAGGCCGCGCAACCGTTCGCTCTTGCCGATCCGCTTGGCCAGACCCATCCCCGTCTCCTACGGCGCGGCGCCGCCGTTTTCCTCGGCGAACTGCAGGGCGTACAGACGGGCATACAGGCCGCCATGCGCCAGCAATTCGGTGTGGCTGCCGGTTTCCACCACCCGGCCGCGATCCATCACGTGGATCAGGTCGGCATTGACCACCGTGGACAGGCGATGGGCGATGACGATGGTGGTGCGTCCCTTCATCAGATAATCCAGGGCGGTCTGCACCTGCCGCTCGGACTCGGTGTCCAGGGCGCTGGTCGCCTCGTCCAGCAGCAGGATCGGGGCGTTCTTCAGCATGGCCCGGGCGATGGCTAGGCGCTGGCGCTGTCCGCCCGACAGGTTCAGCCCGCGCTCGCCGACCACGGTGTCGTAACCGTCGGGCAGCGACAGGATGAAATCATGGGCGGCGGCGGCACGGGCGGCGGCCTCGATCTCCTCGTCGGCGGCGCCGAAGCGGCCATAGGCGATGTTGGCGCGGATGGTGTCGTCGAACAGGACGATGTCCTGGCTGACCAGGGCGATGCGCGCGCGCAGGCTGTCCATCGTCACCGCGCGCAGGTCCTGGCCGTCGATGACGATGCGGCCGTCGGTGACGTCGTGGAAGCGCGGCAGCAGGTTCAGGATGGTGGTCTTGCCGGCCCCCGACGGCCCGACCAGGGCCACGGTCCGGCCGCCCGGCACGTCCAGGTCGACGCCGTCCAGCGCCGACTTGATGCCGTCATAGGTGAAGAACACCCCTTCCAGCCGGACGCTGCCTTCGCGCACCACCAGCGGGGCGGCGTCGGGGCGGTCGCGGATCACCGGCTCGGTGTCGATGATCTCGAAGCAGCGGGCGGCGGCGGCCAGCCCTTCCTGCAGGTTGGTGTTCAGGCTGGCCAGGGCCTTCAGCGGCTTGTAGGCCAGCATCAGCGCGGTGATGAAGGAAAAGAACGCGCCGGCCCGGTTGGGATCGCTGTCGGCCACGGCGATGACCTGGGTGCCGCCATAGACGATGACCACGGTGATGGCGATCCCGCCCAGCATCTCCATGATCGGCGACGAGGCCGAACGCACCCGGGCCGCCCGATAGGTCAGGTCGTGCAGGGTGTCGACCAGATCGTGGACCTTGCGCTTCTCGTATTCCTCCATCCCATAGGCCTTGACCACGCGGATGCCCTGGATGGCCTGGTTGAGATAGGTCGACAGCAGCCCGGTCTGTTCCTGGGTGTTGGCCGTCACCTTGCGCATGCGCCTGCCCAGCCGCGAGATCGGCAGGATGGCCAGCGGAAAGACGAAGAAGGTCAGCGAGGACAGCACCCAGTCCTGATAGAACATCAGCGCCACCAGGAAGATCACCGACGAAGCGTCCTTGCCGGCGCCGGTCAGGGCGTTGGACACGGCGAAGCGCATGGCGCCGACATCGTTGGTCAGCCGGCTCATCAGCTTGCCGGTCTGGGTGGCGCCGAAAAAGGCGACGTCCAGTTCCATCAGCCGGGCGAACAGCCGGTTCTGCATGTCGGAAATGACCTTCAGGCCGACCCGCGACAGCAGCACCGCCTCGCCGTAATCGGCCACCGCCTTGGCGGCGAAGGTGCAGATGATGGTGATGGCCAGCGGCCACAGATACTCGGCCTTGCGGGCGACGAAGATCTTGTTGATGATCGGGTCCATCAGCCAGGCATACATGGCGGTGGCCCCGGCCGAGACGGCCATGCAGAACACCGCGGCGACCACCTTGCCCAGATAGGGGCGCATCCCCTCCCTCAGCAGGCGGCGCATCAGGGCGGTGGTGGAATGGTCCAGCGAAATCTTGTGCTTGCTCAACAGCTTGCCCGCGAAGAAAGGTTTCGGCAGCGGACCATAGCATGGGCGGGCCGCAGGGCCAATGGGCAGACGCCGTCCGCGCAGGGTGATCGCCTTTGGACGAGCGTAGCGAGGAAGGGGGCGGATGCCCCCCGCCGGCGATTGAGGCAGACATGAAAGAAGCCGGGGTGATCGCCAAAGGCGATCACCCCGGCCGTTCGCGGGACATCCGCGTATCGTTCGGGAGTGACCATATGAAGGTCTGGACAGTGCTGACGATTCTGACGGCGGGTCTGGCGGCGGGTCTGGCGGCCGGCCCGCCGGCAGGGGCCGCCGAGCTGCAGGGGCGGCCGGAACAGGGCGGCCTGGTGCTGGGCCTGACCCACCCCGGCGGCGAGGTCAGTCTGGACGGCCGGCCGGTGCCGGTCGGCGCCGACGGCCATTTCCTGCTGGGATTTTCCCGCGATGCCGCCGACACCGCCACCCTGGTCGCCGATGGCGAGCGGCGGGTCCTGACGGTGGCCCGCCGCGACTGGCCGGTCCAGCGCATCGACGGCCTGCCGCCGGCCAAGGTCACGCCGGACCCGGCGGAGTTGGCCCGCATCCGCGCCGAGAACCAGCTGATCGCCGACCGGCGGGCGGCGGTCGGCCCGCGGCCGCTGTACCTGTCGGGGGTGGACAATCCCGCCGACGGGGTCATTTCCGGCGTATTCGGCAGCCAGCGCGTCCTGAACGGCGAACCGCGCGCGCCCCATTCCGGCACCGACATCGCCGCTCCGGCCGGCGCCCCGGTCCGGGCCATCGCCGACGGCACCGTCTCGCTGGTGCGGGCCGACCTGTTCTTCACCGGCCGCACGGTGATGATCGACCACGGTCTGGGCCTGCAAAGCGTCTATGCCCACCTGTCCCGCCACGACGTCGCCGAAGGCCAGGCGGTACGCCGCGGGCAGGTCATCGGCGCCGTCGGCGCCTCGGGCCGGGCCACCGGGCCGCATCTGCACTGGGGGGCGTCATGGCTGGACGTTCGCCTTGATCCGGAAAGCGTTCGGGCCGCACTGGCGGCGGCCCCCCGGCATCAATGATGCAGCAGCCGGTCGGCCCGCTGCGTCACCCGCCGCCACATGGTCCAGGCGATGGCCGGCAGCATCAGGGTCAGCCCCAGACGGGCCAGCACGGCCCCGGCGCCGTTGCGCTGGCCGGACAGAAGGATGGTGTCGGCACAGGCGTAACGCTGGGAGAACTCGCCCTCGCAGGCGTGCAGGCGTTCCTGGACGGCGGGGGCGCGGTGATGTTCCAGGTCGTCGGGGGTCAGTTCGGCCAGCAGGGCCTGCCCGACCACGCCGATCCAGGCGCAGCACAGGAAGGACAGCACCTGCCCCAGGACGTGCAGGCGGCGGCTAAGCCGCTCCAGCGGATTGCTGACAGGTATCATGATGCCAAGCCTTCTGCCGACACACGGAATTTCTCTCCGCCGCCATTATGACAAAACCGGCTTTTTTCGGCAACATTGTCGTTCCGCCGCCGCAGGGCCATCGGCTTCACCCCTGTCCGCCGCCAAGGCTCGGGTCATTCGGCCGGAGTGGGGTGAAGGAAACCGTCAGGCCGGTTCCGCCCCCCCGGAACGGGCGGCGATGCGGGCGGCGGCGCATGACCGGCGGTGCCGGCCTGCCGCAAAGCGCGTCATGTGCGCACCACTGTCCAGCCCCGCCCTTGACCGGGACCGGGGGGCTGGTTAGGGTTTGTTTCCATCCTGTCCATTTCCTTATCCGAAAGATGGCGATTCTCATGGGCCACAGCGGCAAGAAGAAGCCCAGCTTCCAACAACTGATCCTGACCCTTCAGTCATTCTGGGCCGAGCAGGGATGCCTGATCCTGCAGCCCTACGACATGGAGGTCGGCGCCGGCACCTTCCACCCGGCCACGACGTTGCGCGCCCTGGGGCCGAAGCCCTGGAAATGCGCCTATGTCCAGCCGTCGCGCCGGCCCAAGGACGGCCGTTACGGCGAGAATCCCAACCGCCTGCAGCATTATTACCAATATCAGGTGCTGCTGAAGCCCAGCCCGCAGAATTCCCAGGAACTCTATCTGGAAAGCCTGCGCCGCCTGGGCATCGACCCGCTGTCGCACGACATCCGCTTCGTCGAGGACGACTGGGAAAGCCCGACCCTGGGGGCCTGGGGCCTGGGCTGGGAAGTGTGGTGCGACGGCATGGAAGTGACGCAGTTCACCTATTTCCAGCAGGTCGGCGGCATCGAATGCGACCCCGTCGCCGTCGAGCTGACCTATGGCCTGGAACGCCTGGCCATGTACATCCAGGGCGTCGAGAACGTCTACGACCTGGATTTCAACGGTGACGGCGTCAGCTATGGCGACGTCTTCCTGCAGGCCGAACGGGAATATTCGGCCCACAATTTCGAGGTTGCCGACACCGACATGCTGTACCAGCATTTCCTGGACGCCGAAAAGGAGTGCCAGTCGCTGCTGAAGGCCAACCTGGCCCTGCCGGCCTATGACCAGTGCATCAAGGCCTCGCACCGCTTCAACCTGCTGGATGCCCGCGGCGTCATTTCGGTGACCGAGCGGCAAAGCTATATCGGCCGCGTCCGCGCCCTGGCCAAAGCCTGCTGCGAAGGCTGGCTGGCAACCCAGACCAAGGGGGCCTGAGCGATGGCCGAGTTGCTGCTGGAAATCTTTTCCGAGGAAATCCCCGCCCGCATGCAGGCCGCCGCCGCCGAGGCCCTGCACCGGCTGGTCACCGACGCCCTGAAGAAGAACGGGCTGACCTTCGACGGCGCCCGCGCCTATGTCACCCCGCGCCGGCTGGTGCTGGTGGTCGAAGGCCTGCCCCTGGCCGCCCCCGACGTGTCCGAGGAACGCCGCGGCCCCCGCGTCGGCGCCCCCGAACAGGCGATGGCCGGCTTCCTGGCCTCGACCGGCCTGACCCTGGAACAACTGGTCCGGCGCGACACCGGCAAGGGCGAGTTCTGGTTCGCCGACATCCGGCGCAAGGGACAGCCGACCCCCGAGGTGATCCGTCAGTCCGTCGAAGCGGCGATGGCCGAGTTCCCCTGGCCGAAATCCATGCGCTGGGGGGCCAATGCCGTACGCTGGGTGCGGCCGATCCAGTCCATCCTGTGCCTGTTCGACGGCGCCGTGGTGCCGGTGACGTTCGGGCCGGTCTCGGCCGGCGACAGCACCGCCGGGCATCGGTTCCTGGCCCCGGCCCGCTTCGCGGTCAGGGATTTCGCCGATTACGCCACCAGACTGGCCGCCGCCAAGGTGGTTCTGGACCCGGTCGAGCGCCGTCATTCGATCCTGCGCCAGGCCGAGGCCGCCGCCGCCGCCGAAGGACTGAGCCTGCGCCCCGACGACGGATTGCTGGCCGAAGTCACCGGGCTGGTGGAATGGCCCAACGTGCTGGTGGGCACCATCGACGACACCTTCATGGGCGTGCCGGCCGAGGTGCTGACCACGTCGATGCGCTCGCACCAGAAGTATTTCTCGCTGCTGAAGGCCGACGGCTCGCTGGCGCCGCGCTTCCTGGTCACCTCGAACATGGAAACCGCCGATGGCGGCGCCCGGGTGGTGGCCGGCAACCAGCGGGTGCTGCGCGCCCGCCTGTCCGACGCCGCCTTCTTCTGGGAAACCGACCGCAAGGCGCGGCTGGATTCCCGCCTGCCGAAACTGGCCGAGCGCCTGTTCTATGCCCGGCTGGGCACCATGTCCGACAAGGTCGGGCGCATGATGGTGCTGGCCCGCCACCTGACCGCCTTCGTCGATGGCGCCCAGGCCGCCGACGCCGCCCGCGCCGCCGAACTGGCCAAGGCCGACCTGTCGACCGAAATGGTCGGCGAGTTCCCGGAACTGCAGGGCATCATGGGGCGCTATTACGCCCTGCATGACGGCGAAAAGCCCGCCGTCGCCGATGCGGTGGCCCAGCATTACGCCCCGCAGGGGCCGGCCGACGGGGTGCCGACCGCACCGCTGTCGGTGTGCGTCGCCCTGGCCGACAAGATCGATTCCCTGGTCGGCTTCTTCGGCATCGACGAAAAGCCGACCGGATCGAAGGACCCCTTCGCCCTGCGCCGTGCCGCCCTGGGCATCATCCGGCTGGTGGTGGAGAACGGCCTCAGGCTGCCGCTGTTCCAGCTGTTCCAATTCGCCCACGCCCAATACGCCCCCGGCCAGCTGACCGGCGAAGCCCGGGCGGTGGCCAACGACCTTCTGGACTTCTTCGCCGACCGCCTGAAGGTGCACCTGAAGGAAAAGGGCGTCCGCCACGATCTGGTCAACGCGGTGTTCAGCCTGGGCGACGAGGATGATCTGGTCCGCCTGCTGGCCCGCGTTCAGGCCCTGGGCGACTTCCTGTCCAGCGACGACGGGGCGAATCTTCTGATTGCGTATCGTCGCGCGGCGAATATCGTTAGGATTGAAGAAAAGAAGGACGGACGGTCCTATGGCGGTCCCGCCGATGCCGGGGCCTTGCGCCTGGCCGAGGAACAGTCCCTGGCCGCGGCCCTGGCCTCAGCCAGGGTCGCCGCGACCGAGGCGCTGAAGGCCGAGGACTTTGCGGCGGCAATGGCGGCGTTGGCCGCGCTGCGCCGCCCGGTCGATGCCTTCTTCGACAAGGTGACCGTCAATGCCGACGACGCCGACCTGCGGGTCAACCGTCTGAAGCTGCTGGCGGAAATCGGAGCCTCGCTCAGCGAGGTCGCCGATTTTTCGAAGATCGAGGGCTAATAACAAACGTATTGCGGGGGAACCAACTCCTGCCGCCCCTTGGGATCCTGACAATGCGTGGAGAAGGGACGTACCATGACCAGTAAATGGGTTTACGGCTTTGGTGGTGGCCGCGCCGAAGGGCGCGCCGACATGAAGAACCTGCTGGGTGGCAAGGGCGCCAATCTGGCGGAGATGGCCAATCTGGGTATCCCGGTCCCGCCGGGTTTCACCATCCCCACCGACGTCTGCACCTATTACTACCAGAACGGCAGCACCTATCCCGAGGCCCTGGACGGGCAGGTGCGCGAGGCCCTGGCCCGCGTCGAGGAAATCATGGGCGCCAGGTTCGGCGACGACGCCAACCCGCTGCTGGTTTCCGTCCGCTCCGGCGCCCGCGCCTCGATGCCCGGCATGATGGACACCATCCTCAATCTGGGCCTGAACGACGTCTCGGTCGAAGGGCTGGCCAAGCGGTCCGGCGACGCCCGCTTCGCCTATGACAGCTATCGCCGCTTCATCCAGATGTTCTCGGACGTGGTGCTGGGCGTCGACCATCACCACTTCGAGGAAATCCTGGAAGAGGTCAAGGACGACCGCGCCGTCAAGCTGGACACCGACCTGACCGCCGACGACTGGAAGAAGGTGGTCGCCCGGTACAAGGACAAGGTCAAGGAAAAGCTGGGCCGCCCCTTCCCCCAGGACGTCACCGAGCAATTGTGGGGCGCCATCGGCGCGGTGTTCGGCAGCTGGATGAACCAGCGCGCCATCACCTATCGCCGCCTGCATGAAATCCCCGAAAGCTGGGGGACCGCCGTCAACGTCCAGGCGATGGTGTTCGGCAACATGGGCCAGGATTGCTGTACCGGCGTCTGCTTCACCCGCGATCCCTCGACCGGCGACAACGCCTTCTACGGCGAGTTCCTGATCAACGCCCAGGGCGAGGACGTGGTGGCCGGCATCCGCACCCCGCAGCAGCTGACCATCCACGGCCGCGAGCTGCAAAGCTCGACCCTGCCCAGCATGGAAGAGGCGATGCCGGCGGTGTTCAAGGAACTGAACGCCATCCGCCACCGGCTGGAAGCCCACTACAAAGACATGCAGGACATGGAATTCACGGTGCAGCAGGGCCGCCTGTGGATGCTGCAGACCCGCACCGGCAAGCGCACCACCAAGGCCGCGCTGAAGATTGCCGTGGACATGGCCCGCGAAGGCCTGATCACCCGCAAGGACGCCATCGGCCGCATCGACCCGGCGGCGCTGGACCAGTTGCTGCATCCGACCCTGGATCCCAAGGCGGCACGCACCATGCTGGCCCGCGGCCTGCCGGCCTCGCCCGGGGCGGCGTCGGGCAAGGTGGTGTTCTCGGCGGAAGAGGCCGAGAAGTGGGTCAAGGAACGCAAGGAGCGCGTCGTCCTGGTCCGCATCGAAACCAGCCCCGAGGATATCGGCGGCATGCACGTCGCCGAAGGCATCCTGACCACGCGGGGCGGCATGACCAGCCACGCCGCCGTGGTCGCCCGCGGCATGGGCACGCCGTGCGTGGCCGGCGCCGGCGACATCCGCGTCGATTATGCCGCCCGGACCTTCAAGGTGGCCGGACAGGTGGTTTCGGAAGGCGACGTCATCACCCTGGACGGCGGCACCGGCGAGGTGTTCCTGGGCGCGGTGCCGACGGTGCAGCCGGAACTGACCGGCGATTTCGCCACCCTGATGGAATGGGTCGACACCATCCGCACCATGAAGGTGCGCACCAACGCCGAGACGCCGCTGGACGCCGCCACCGCCCGCAAGTTCGGGGCCGAAGGCATCGGCCTGTGCCGGACCGAGCACATGTTCTTCGCCCCCGAACGCATCCTGGCGGTGCGCGAGATGATCCTGGCCGGCGACGAAAAGGGCCGCCGCGCCGCGCTGTCCAAGCTGCTGCCCTTCCAGCGCCAGGATTTCATCGACCTGTTCAACATCATGCAGGGGCTGCCGGTGACCATCCGCCTGCTGGACCCGCCGCTGCACGAGTTCCTGCCGCACAGCGATTCCGACATCGCCGAGATCGCCAAGGCGGCCGGGGTCGATGTGGCGACGGTCAAGGCCCGCAATGCGTCGCTGCATGAATCCAACCCCATGCTGGGCCATCGCGGCTGCCGCCTGGGCATCAGCTATCCGGAAATCTACGAGATGCAGGCCCGCGCCATCTTCGAGGCGGCGGTCTATGTCTCGGCAGAGACCGGCCGCACGGTGACCCCGGAAGTGATGATCCCGCTGGTCGGCGCCAAGAAGGAGCTGGACCTGATGAAGATCGCCATCGACAAGGTGGCGGCCGAGGTGTTCGCCGAGAAGGGCCAGAGCGTCAGGTACCATGTCGGCACCATGATCGAACTGCCGCGCGCCGCCCTGATGGCCGGCGAAATCGCCGAAAGCGCCGAGTTCTTCTCGTTCGGCACCAACGACCTGACCCAGACCACCTTCGGCATGAGCCGCGACGATTCCGGCCCGTTCCTCGAGGTGTACCGCGCCAAGGGCATCTACGAACACGACCCCTTCGCGCAGCTGGACCAGGACGGCGTCGGCGAACTGATCAGGATCGCCGCCGAACGGGGCCGGGCCACCCGGACCGGCCTGAAGCTGGGCATCTGCGGCGAACATGGCGGCGACCCCAGTTCGATCACCTTCTGCCAGAAGGTCGGACTGGATTACGTGTCGTGCTCGCCCTATCGCGTGCCGATCGCCCGTCTGGCCGCCGCCCAGGCGGTCCTGGGCAAGGAGAGCGGCAGCGGCACCAAATAGGCCGGCCCGGACGTTGATCCGACGGATTGAACGGCCCCCAGCGCCAGAGATGGCGGTGGGGGCCGTTTCTATTCCCGGCCCGGCTTGAGCGCCACCATCACCGAGATATGGGTGATGCGGTCCGGACGGCCGAACAGGTCGCGGCCC
>CAJANN010000096.1 GCA_903941095.1 uncultured Rhodospirillaceae bacterium
CCCCCAGTGGCGCGATCTCTGCGAAGACATTGCCTGACGGCTCCCGTCGGTTGGATGCCCGCCTGCGCGGGCATGACGTCAAAAATTTACCCTTCCGTAACCTGAGTTCGGAGCCCTGCTTGGCCCCAGCTCGGCCTTGGCCTGATGTGCGTTTGGCTGTACCCTCTTGGCGTCCCCCCGGGGGAGGGGGTTCGAGGGAGTTGGGCTCATGACCGCCGCATCGCAGGAACAGCGTTATCGCACATTGATCGAGTTGGGTATCGCCCTGTCGGCAGAGCGCAACCACAACCGCCTGATGGAAAAGATCCTGCTGGGCGCCAAGTCGATGACCAACGCCGACGGCGGCACCCTTTACCTCGTCACCGACGGCAAGGACGGCCTGAAGTTCGAGATCATGCTGAACGACACGCTGGACGTGGCGATGGGCGGCACCACCGGCAAGCCTATCCCCTTCCCGCCGCTGCGCCTGCACGACGAGCAGGGCAATCCCAACCACAAGAACGTATCCAGCTATTGCGCCCTGTCGGGGGCCACGGTCAACATCGCCGACGCCTACGACGTCGACAAGTTCGACTTTTCCGGCACCAAGGCCTTCGACGCCAAGACCGGCTACCGCTCGAAATCGTTCCTGACCGTGCCGCTGAAGAACTACGAGAACGAGGTCATCGGCGTCCTGCAGCTGATCAACGCCCGCGACGACGCCAACACCGTCATCTCCTTCGGCCCCGACATCACCCCGCTGATCGAGGCGCTGGCCAGCCAGGCCGCCGTGGCATTGGACAACCAGCGCCTGATCGACGCCCAGAAACACCTGTTCAAAAGCTTCATCCAGGTGATTGCCGGCGCCATCGACGCCAAGAGCCCCTATACCGGGGGCCACTGCAACCGTGTTCCGGCCCTGACCGCCATGCTGGCCAAGGCGGCCTGCGACCAGACCGAAGGCCCCTTCGCCGCCTTCAGCCTGACGGAAGACGAATGGTACGAGCTGGAGGTCGCCGCCGGCCTGCACGATTGCGGCAAGGTCACCACGCCGGAATACATCGTCGACAAGGCCACCAAGCTGGAAACCATCTACAACCGCATCCACGAGGTGCGGATGCGCTTCGAGGTGATGAAGCGCGACGCCGTCATCGACTATCTGCAAGGCGTCGTCGCCGGCGAACGGCCGGAAGAGGACCTGAAGACCGAGATGGACGGGCGCCTGACCCGCCTGGACGAGGATTTCGCCTTCGTCGCCGAATGCAATGTCGGCGGCGAGTTCATGGCCCCCGAGCGCATCGAACGGCTGAAGCAGGTCGCCGCCATGACCTGGGTGCGCACCCTTGACGACCAGTTGGGCCTGTCCATCGACGAAACGCGCCGCCGCCCGGCCGACCAGCCCAAGCCGCCGGTGGTGGAGCAGGTGCTGTCCGACCGCGCCTGGCACGTCATCCCCTACGAAGGCGGCATCGACTGGAGCCGCTACGACGAAGAGGGCTTCACCATGAAGCCCTGCGCCGACAAGTACAATCAGGGCGAAATCTACAACCTCTGCATCGGCCGCGGCACGCTGACCGCGGAAGACCGCTTCAAGATCAACGAGCACATCACCCAGACCATCCTGATGCTGAAGGCCCTGCCCTTCCCCAAGAACCTGACCCGGGTGGCGGAATGGGCCGGCGGCCATCACGAGCAGATGAACGGCCGCGGCTATCCCAAGGGACTGGTGCGCGAACAGATGTCCACCCCCGCCTGCATGATGGCGGTGGCCGACATCTTCGAGGCGCTGACCGCCGCCGACCGCCCCTACAAGAAGCCCAAGACCCTGTCGGAATCGCTGAAGATCATGTCCTTCATGGTCAAGGACCAGCACATCGATTCCGACCTGTGGCAGCTGTTCCTGACCTCGGGCGTGTGGAAGGACTATGCCCTGCAGTACCTGCGGCCCGACCAGATCGACGACGTCGACATCAGCCTGTACCTGCCCAGGACAGCCGTCTGATCCCGGGCCGCCTGATCCCCGGTCAGGCCCCGTCCTCCCGCGGCGGGCGGGACACCCCCGGCGGCAGCCGGGTGCTCATGTCGCAGCGGGCCTTGCCCAACTGCGGCTGCCGCAGGTTTTCCACCTGCGACAGGTCGGTTTCGCGCAGGTCGGCCCCCATCAGGACGGCGCCGGTAAAGTCGGCCCCCGCCAGCTTGGCCCCGGCCAGACGCGCCCCGGACAGGTCGGCGCCGCGCAGGTTGGCCCCTTCCAGGTTGGCCAGCCGCAGGTCGGCGTGGCGCAACTGGGCGACCCCCAGGTCGGCCTTGCCCAGATTGGCCGCCCCCAGGACGGCATAGCGGAAATCCGCCCCGTCCAGCCGGCTTTCCATCAGGCAGGAATCCGACAGGTCGACGTCGCGGAAGGTGGCGTTGGCCAGCACGGCCCCCGACAGGTCGGCACCGGCCAGGTCCATGCCCTGGAACGTGGCCCGCTTGCCCCCGGCGCCCTTCGACCCCAGCCACAGGCCGTGATCGGCGACGATGGCCCCGACATCCAGGCTGGCGACGTCCTGGCCGGTACGGCTTTGGTGCCCGGCTTCCTCCAGCAATTCCTTCCATTTGGCCTTGGCGGCCTCGGCCCGCTTGCGGGCGGCCGAATCGTCGGCGTCGCTTCCGCGCAGCTCGACGGTCTGGTCGCGCTTCGCAGCCGGCGCCGGAGGCGGGGCCGGGAAATCGTCGAAGTCCAGCTTGCCGCCGCCGGGCCGGACCGGCAGGTCGGAAAAGTCGTCGTCGGCCAGCGTGCCGCCGCCGCCCGGCCGGACCGGCGCACCGATGTCGTCGGCGCTCAGACGGCCACCGCCGGCCTTGTCCGCCCGCACCGCCGGACCGCCGGACCCGGCGACCGCACCGCCGGCGCCGGAACCACCACCGATGACGGAACCGCCGCCGATGACCGGGCTTTGCCCCAGACGGGCGGTCAGGGCGGCCAGTTCGCGCTTCAGGCTGTCGGCTTCCGCCGGGACCGGAGCCGCGCCGATGGCCCCGGGCTGGGGGGCATCCATCGCCGCCGGCATCGATTGCGGCTTGTTCAGCACCACATGGGGGCGGGAATCCTCGGCCGCCGGGACCGGCAGCCGCCGGGCGTCCTTCAGGACATGGGCGACGCGCTGGGCCAGCTCGTGCCCGGACACCCGTTTCGGCACGGCCCCCTCGATTCCCAGGTGCAGGGCCGGACGCATGGTGGGGCGATCGCCCGGACTGGCCACCACCAGAATCGGCATCCCGGCATCGATGGCCCGTACCCGCTGCAGGAACGCCAGTCCGGCCTGGGCATCGCTTTCCAGATCGACCACCCCGACATCGGCTTTCCGCTCCATCAGCGGGCCGGCATCGGCGGCGATGCCGGTCGACAGGACGTCTTGGACATTCAGCTTGCGGAACGTCTGGCGGACTTGAAAACGGAAGGTGTCGTCGGCGCTGAACAGCAGCAGCCGGACGGGTTTCCAGTCGATGTCGCCGGAATGTGGGGCGGGCGGGTGACTCATGCGGCGCAGCATAGGCAAGCAGGGCGGCAAGGGCAATCCTTCCGCCGCCTGCCGCATTGCGCCCGACGGCAAACACCGCCATCTTGGCAGAGATGAGACGCCGCGATCCCTCGAACAACTGGCGCGCGCCCCGGACGGGACCGCGCAACGACTGGGCCACCATCCGCGCCCTGGCCCCCTATCTGTGGCCGCGGGGACGGGCGGTGCTGCGGCTGCGGGTCGCGCTGGCCCTGGCGTTCCTGGCCACGGCCAAGCTGATCACCGTCGCTGTTCCGCTGATCTACAAGCAGGCGGTCGACGCCCTGAGCGCGCCGTCGCCGCTGGCCGTGCCCCTGGCACTGCTGGTGGCCTATGGCGCCGGGCGCACCCTGGCCGGACTGTTCGGCGAGGCCCGGGACATCGCCTTCGCCCGCGTCGGCCAGTCGGCCATCCGGGCGGTGGGACTGAAGGTGTTCCGCCACCTGCACCGTCTGGCCCTGCGCTTCCACCTGGACCGGCAGACCGGCGGGGTGTCGCGGGCCATCGAGCGCGGCACCAAGGGCATCGAGTTCCTGCTGAACTTCATGCTGTTCAACATCCTGCCGACCCTGCTGGAAATCGCCCTGGTGACGGCGGTGCTGTGGCGGATGTACGATGCCCGCTTCGCCCTGGTCACCTTCGGCACCATCGCCCTTTACATCCTGTACACCCTGGCGGTCACGGAATGGCGCACCAAGTTCCGCCGCGCCATGAACGAAACCGACACCGAGGCCAGCACCAAGGCCGTCGATTCGCTGCTGAACTTCGAGACGGTCAAGTATTTCTGCAACGAGGACCACGAAGCCGCCCGCTACGACCGGGCCCTGGCCCGCTACGAGGCGGCGGCGGTCAAGAGCAAGGTCACCCTGGCGCTGCTGAACATGGGCCAGGGCGCCATCATCGCCCTGGGCCTGACCGCCGTGATGATCATGGCGGCGCAAGGGGTGGCCGACGCCACCATGACCCTGGGCGATTTCGTGCTGGTCAACGCCTATCTGGTCCAGTTGTACCTGCCGCTCAATTTCCTGGGCTTCGTCTATCGCGAGATCAAGCAGTCGCTGACCGACATGGAGGCGATGTTCCGCCTGCTGGACCAGAACGCCGAGATCGCCGACGACGACGGCGCCCCGGCCCTGGCGGTCGATGGCGGCGCCATCCGCTTCCAGTCGGTTTCGTTCGCCTACGACCCCGACCGGCCGATCCTGAAAGAGGTCGACTTCACCGTCCCGGCCGGCCGCACCGTCGCCATCGTCGGGCCGTCGGGGGCGGGGAAAAGCACCATCTCGCGGCTTCTGTTCCGCTTCTACGACGTCACCGGCGGCCGGCTGTCCATCGACGGCCAGGACATCCGGCGGGTGACGCAATCCTCGCTGCGGGCGGCCATCGGCATCGTTCCGCAAGATACCGTGCTGTTCAACGACACCATCCGCTACAACATCGCCTATGGCCGTCCCGGCGCCGGCCAGGACGAAATCGAGGCCGCCGCCCGGCTGGCCCGCATCCATGATTTCGTCGTCTCCCTGCCGGCCGGCTACGACACCCGCGTCGGCGAGCGCGGCCTGAAACTGTCGGGCGGCGAGAAACAGCGGGTGGCCATCGCCCGCACCATCCTGAAAAGCCCGGCCATCCTGCTGTTCGACGAGGCCACCAGCGCCCTGGACACCCATACCGAAAAGGAAATCCAGGCAAGCCTGCGCGAAGTGTCGAAGGACCGCACCACCCTGGTCATCGCCCACCGGCTGTCCACCGTGGTCGATGCCGACGAGATCATCGTGCTGGAGGCCGGACGCATCGCCGAACGCGGCCGCCATGCCGAACTGCTGGCGGCCGGCGGCGCCTATGCCGCCATGTGGCACCGGCAGCAGGAAGCCGCACTGCTGCGCGACCGCCTGGAAAGCGACCTGAAAAGCTGATCCGGCGGGGCTATTTCCAGTCCCGCGGCAACCGCCATTGCGGGTCCAGTCCGCGGGCGCGGAACAGCCGGGCCAGCAGCACGGTCACGGCGATGGCCAGGAACGAGCCGGCCACCGCGTCGGACAGGAAATGCACGGTGGTCACCACCCGGCTGACCGCCACCAGGGCGGCGATCAGCAGCCACAGCAGGTCGTAGCGCGGAAAAATCACCACCAGGGCGGTCATGGCGGCGAACCCCGCCTGACTGTGGCCCGAGGGAAAGGAATTCATCGCCCAGGCGGTGTTGAACGGATCGAAGCCGTAAAGGCCCTGCTCGAACAGATAGCGCGGCCGCAGCCGTCCCACGCCGAACTTGACGGCATTGCTGATCAGGCCGGACACCGCCATCGTCAGGAACATGAAGCCCGGCGCCACCGACAGCCGCCGCCACAGGTCGGCCGCCTCGGGAGTGGCGGCACGGATCGAGGCCGCCAGCATGCCGGCGAACAGAATGCCCGCCGGGATCAGGTAAAGCTGCGCCTCGCCCAGGCGCGTGACCACCTTGAAGAACCCTTCGACGTCGCCGCCGACATGGGCCTTCAGCAGCCGGGCCAGGGGCCGGTCCAGCACCAGCATGGCCAGGGCGCAGAACAAGACGACATAGGCCAGCGACCAGGCCAGCGGAAAACGCCGGGTGCGGGCGGCCTGGGCCGCCATGTGCGGCTTCAGGAAACGGCGCAGGTCGCCCGCCGCCAGACACAGCCCGTCCCGGGCAAGGGCCAGACGCTGCGGCAGGGTCGGTTCGGTCGGCATCATGGCGCGGTTATCCCAATGACCGTCAAGACGGCCGGCTTCCCGCGAGAATAATTGATCCCGGCCACCGAAGCGAAACTTTCCACGGCCAGCCCCAGTTCGGCCGCCCGCCTGTCGAAGGCGGCCTGCTGGCGGCCTTCCACCACCGCCAGGGTGCGGCGGTGGGCGGCCAGATGGTCGGCGGCGGCGGCGCCGTCGCCGAAAGCGGTGTCGGTGCCCAGCAGGAACACCAGCGACGGTTCCGAGAAGCCGGCGGCCACCACCGGCCCGTCCGAGCCGATCAGCCCGACCACCCGGGCGACGCCGCGCGACAGGAACATCCGCTCCAGCGACGGCAGCACGCCGTGGAACAGCACCGGATAGGTGGCCAGCGCGGTCAGGCCCAGGGCCAGCGCGGCAGGAACCGGACGGCCGCCGATGGCCAGGACGGCCGGCAGCAGGGTGGCCAGGACGATGCCCGCCGCCGCCGGCACCGACAGCCAATGGAACCCGCCGCCCAGCTTGATCGGCAAGGCCACCACCAGACCGGCCAGGACCAGCCCGACGACGCACCACAGGCCGTACCACAGCCGGGCCGCCCTGTGGCGGAAGCTGTCCAGGCCTTCGCAGACCAGGGCGGCGACCATCAGCGCCAGGGCGGGAAAGGCCGGCAGCACGTAATGCGGCAGCTTGGTGGGAATCAGTTCGAACATCACCCAGGTGGGAACCGCCCAGGCCAGAAGGACCCGGAAGACCAGCCGCCCGCGCTGCTGCCAGGCCCGGGTCAGAGCCGGCCACAGCAGCAGCGACCCCGGCCAGAACAGCACCGAGGCCAGCAGCAGATACAGGCCGGGAAAGCCGCCGTGGCTTTCGTGCGCGCCCAGCAGCTTGGGCAGCAGGTCGCCCTTGACCGCCTCGCCGACGAAGGCGCCGCCGGTGGCCTGCGACACGGCGGCGAACCACGGCGCGGCGATGGCGGCGGCGACCAGCGGCCCCAGCATCGGCTTCAGCGGCACCAGCCAGCGCACCGAGCGGTCGGCGATGCCCAGGGCGGCGACGGTCAGCAGGCTGATCACCGGCACCACCGGCCCCTTGACCAGGATGGCGGCGCCCTGCACCAGCCAGAACAGCAACGCCTCGCCCACGCCGGGCATGGCGACGGCCAGGGCGGCGGGAACCGCGGTGCCGCACCCGCCGCCACCGCAGCCGCCGCCACCGGCGCCGGCCATGTCGCGGGCACGGGCCGCCACATAGAAGCGGGCCAGGATTCCCTGCGCCGCCACCACCAGGGCCAGCAGGACGGCGTCGGTCTTGGCCTGGTGGGCTTCCGACGCCAGCATGGTCGAGGATGCCAGCAGCACCGCCGCCAGCAGGGCCGGACGCTCGCCCACCAGGGCACGGCCGAAGCCGAAGGTCATCAGCACCGCCGCCCAGGCGGCCAGCAGCGACGGCAATCGATAGGGCCAGGCCTGGGTCGAGGCGGGATGCGACAGCGCCCCGACGCTGGCCGCCTGCAGCCAATAGGCCCCGGCCGGCTTTTTCGCCCGCATCTCGCCCTGGAACTGGATACGGATGAAATCGCCGGTTTCCAGCATCTGGCGGGTGGCCTGCATGAAGCGCGATTCGTCGCGGTCCAGCGGCGGCAGGTCCGCCAGGCCGGGCAGGAACAGCATCAGGCTGAACAGGGTCAGCAGCAGATAGGGGCGGGCGCCGCCGGTCAGCCGGTCCAGCAGGGGCAGGGGCAGGCTCACCGGGACAAGGCCCGCCAGGCGATGTCGCGGCGGCAGAAGCCGTCCGGCCAGTCCAGGGCATCCACCGCCCGATAGGCCCGCTCGCGGGCCTGGGCGACGTCGGCGCCGGGGGCGGTGACGCCCAGCACCCGGCCTCCGGTGGCGACCACCGCCCCTTCGGGATCGCGGGCGGTGCCGGCATGCAGCACGGTGACGCCCGCGACGGCACCGGCGGCATCCAGGCCGCCGATGACGGTGTTCTTCCGGTAGCTGCCGGGATAGCCGTTGGCCGCCATCACCACCACCAGCGCGCATTCGTCGCTCCAGTCCAGACGGACGCCGTCCAGGCGGCCCTCGGCGGCGGCGACCAGCACCGGCAGCAGATCGGACTTGAGCCGCGCCATCAGCACCTGACATTCCGGGTCGCCGAAGCGGACGTTGAATTCCAGCAGCTTGGCGGTGTCGTTCCGGATCATCAGGCCGGCGAACAGCACGCCGGTATAGGGCTTGCCCTCGGCGGCCATCGTGCGCACCGCCGGCAGGATCACCTGCTCCATCACCCTGTCGCGCAGGACATCGGTGAAGACCGGCGCGGGGGAATAGGCCCCCATGCCGCCGGTATTGGGGCCGGTGTCGCCGTCGCCGACCCGCTTGTGGTCCTGGGCGGCGATCAGGGGGATGGCGGTCCGGCCGTCGCACAGGGCGAAGAAGCTGGCTTCCTCGCCGTCCAGGAACTCCTCGATCACCAGTTCGTCGCCGGCGGCGCCGAACACCTTGGCGCCCATCATGTCGTCGACGGCGGCCAGCGCCTCGTCCAGGGTCATGGCCACCACCACGCCCTTGCCGGCGGCCAGCCCGTCGGTCTTGACGACGATGGGCGCGCCCTTCTCGCGGATGAAGGCCTTGGCGGCGTCGATGTCGGTGAAGCGGCCGTACCAGGCGGTGGGAATGCCGGCCTTGGACACGATGTCCTTCATGAAGCCCTTCGAGCCCTCCAGCTCGGCCGCCGCCGCCGACGGGCCGAACACGCGGATGCCGGCGGCCTGCAGCCGGTCGGCCAGCCCCAGCACCAGCGGCGCCTCGGGACCGACCACCACCAGATCGACGGACTGGGCGACGGCGAAGGATTCCAGCCCGGCGACATCCTCGGCGCCGATGCCGACGCATTCGGCGACATCGGCGATGCCGGCATTGCCCGGGGCGCACCACAGCCGGGTCAACAGGGGAGACGCCTTGAGCTTCCAGCACAGCGCATGCTCGCGGCCGCCGCCGCCCACCACCAGCACCTTCATCGCTCTCTCCGCAGCAGGGGTGTCATATCCTGATCGGGTTTTATCATGGCGGTCGGGGTTTGCAATCCCGGCCGTCCCGCGCCATCATCCGGCCATGACCGACACCGCCGCCCGCCCCGCCTCGAACGTCCCCGAATACAGCGTCAGCGAAATCTCCGGCGCCCTCAAGCGCACGGTCGAGGAGACCTTCGCCCTGGTCCGCGTCAAGGGCGAGATTTCCGGCTTCAAGCGCCATTCCTCGGGCCATCTGTACTTCGCCCTCAAGGATGCCGACGCGGTGCTGGACGCGGTGTGCTGGCGCGGCCAGGCCCAGCGCCTGGGCATCGCCCCCGAGGACGGCATGGAAGTGGTGGCGACCGGGCGGCTGACCACCTATCCCGGCCGCTCGAAATACCAGATGGTGGTCGAGCGCATGGAGCTGGCCGGCCAGGGCGCCCTGCTGAAGCTGCTGGAAGACCGCCGCTGCAAGCTGGCCGCCGAAGGCCTGTTCGATGCCGCCCGCAAGCGCCCCATCCCGTTCCTGCCCCGCACCATCGGCATCGTCACCTCGCCCACCGGCGCGGTGATCCGCGACATCCTGCACCGTCTGGCCGACCGCTTCCCCAGCCACGTGCTGCTGTGGCCGGTGGCGGTGCAGGGCGACGGCGCCGCCGCCCAGGTGGCCGCCGCCATCGCCGGCTTCAACCGCCTGCCGCCGGGCGGGCCGGTGCCGCGCCCCGACCTGCTGATCGTCGCCCGCGGCGGCGGTTCGGTCGAGGATCTGTGGGCCTTCAACGAGGAAGCGGTGGTGCGCGCCGCCGCCGCGTCGGAGATCCCGCTGATCAGCGCGGTGGGCCACGAGACCGACACCACCCTGATCGACCATGCCGCCGACCTGCGTGCGCCCACCCCGACGGCGGCGGCGGAAAAGGCGGTGCCGGTGCGGGCCGAACTGATCGCCCAGGTCGCCGATTGCCGTGCCCGGCTGGTCACCGCCCTGACCCGCGGCCTGGACGAACGCCGCCTGCGCGTCGAAGCCGTGGCCCGCGCCCTGCCCAATCCCCGCCGGGTCATCGAGGATTGCCTGCTGCGGCTGGACGACCGCGCCGAACGCCTGCGGCTGGCCCTGCCCAACCTGCTGAACCGCCATGACGGGGAACTGAAGCGGGTGTCGGCCCGCCTGACCCATGCCCTGGACAAGGCCCGCGCCGCCGAAGCGGCCCGGCTGGAGCGCGACCGGCTGCTTCTGTCGCAGGCGGCGACCCGCCTGCCCGAGGCGCTGGCCCGCGCCGTGGACACCCAGACGCGGCGGCTGGAAACCCAGGGCAAGCTGCTGGAAAGCTATTCCTACCGCAAGGTGCTGGAGCGCGGCTACGCGGTGGTGCGCGACGCGGCCGGCCATCTGGCCGGCGCCGCCGACGCCGTTCCGGGCACCGTCTGGCGGGTGGAGTTCGGCGACGGGACGGCCGACGTCACCGTCGGCGGCCCTGCCGCCGCGAAACCCAAGGGCAAGGGGCCGGCCGACGGCCGCCAGGGCAGCCTGCTTTAGCTCAGGCGGCGCCCATCGCCCCGCGATACTGGCCGCGCACCATGCGCAGGAACTCGTCGGCCTGGACGCTGACCTCTTCGATCTTCTCGTTGATCTGCTCCATCGCCATTTCCAGCTGGCCGGCAACGCCGACGGTGCCGGTGGCGGTGTCCTTCAGACTGGTGGCGTGAGCCTCCATCTCGTGGGCGCAGCGGGCCGACTGGGTGGCGTTGGCGGCGATCTCCGAGGTTGCCGCCCCCTGTTCCTCGACGGCGGCGGCGATGCTTTCGGCGATTTCCGACAATTGCCCGATGATGGCGGTGATGTCGGTGATGGCCGACACCGCCTCGCCGGTGGCGCTTTGCACCGCCCGGATGCGGGTGCCGATATCGTCGGTGGCCCGCGACGTCTGGTTGGCCAGTCCCTTGACCTCGTTGGCGACCACGGCGAAGCCCTTGCCGGCCTCGCCGGCACGGGCCGCCTCGATGGTGGCGTTCAGGGCCAGCAGGTTGGTCTGGCCGGCGATGGCGGTGATCAGCGCCACCACCCCGTCGATTTCCTGGGCGGCCCTGGCCAGACCGCGCACCAGCCGGTCGGTGTTCTGCGCCTGCTGGACGGCGGTCTGCGTCACCCCCGAGATCATGCTGGCATTGCGGGCGATTTCATTGATCGACGCCGACAGCTCTTCCGACGCCGCCGCCACCGATTCGGCACTGCCCGACGCCGTCGACGCCGCCGTCAGGACATCGCCGGCCTCGCCCGCCGAACCACGGGCAGCAGCGGCGATCTGGTCGGTCACCGCCTCGGTGTCCAGGCAAACGAACACCGTGTCGGTCAGACCCTTCTTCACCGTCGTCTCGAACTGATCGGCCAGACGCAGCGTGTCTTCGGTCTTGCCCTGCATGAATGCCGCGGATTCGTTCACCGCCCGGGCGGCGCGGCGGAACTGGCCGGGCATGCCGCGTTCCAGCACCCGGCGGAACAGCCTTCCCGCGGTGATGGCCTCGACCGTGGCCTCGCTTTCCCGCAGGAAGGCGTCGTTCAGATCGGCGAAATGGTTGATCCGGTTCAGCAGGCCGCCCAGTTCGCCGCCTTCGGCCACATCGGTGATGCGGGCCTCGAAATCGCCCCGGACCAGACGGTCCAGGACATGACCGGCCGAGCCGACGGTTGCCCGCACGCGGCGCAGCAGCACCAGCGCCGCCGCCGCCGCGACGGCGGCGGCCAGGGACGGCAGGACCGACGACAGCGGCGCCGACTGGACCAGGCCGGCCAGGACGGCCAGCAGCGACAGCGCGACGCAGGCCGCCGCCGCGGCGACCGCCTTAAAGAGAGAAGATGAATTCATCGTAGCTTTTCCCCGCCTGGGACAGCAGACCCGTGACCATCGCCAGCGAAGCGGCCATGCCGTCCTTCGGGTTGGCGTGACGCTGTTCCTCTTGCCACAACTGCTCGTACAGGGGGGCGACCACCCCCCGGACGACGTCGCGATCGACGCTGCGCCGGCTGGAATGATAGCCGACGATGCCCCCGTCCAGGTCGCGGCTGGGGGTGACGTGGGCGAACACCCAGTAATGGTCGCCGTTCGAAGCCCGGTTGTTGACGAAGGCGAAGATCTCGCGTTCCTGCGCCAGGGTGTCCCACAGCAGCTTGAACACGCAGCGCGGCATGCGCGGATGGCGCACGATGCTGTGCGGCGCCCCCACCGCCTGCCTGGGGGTATAGCCGGCCATCTGGCAGAAGACTTCGTTGACGTAAGTGATCCGCCCCTTCATGTCGGTCTTCGATACGATGATCTTGTCATGGTCCAGGACACGTTCGTGTCCTGTGAGATAAACGTCGCGTGACACCGTCCCCTCCCGTGGGCTCCCTACCGCCCATCCCCTCGATTCGTGGCTTTTCGCCTTATTTATATTGCAGCGCAACACGCGCCTCTCCGGTCTATGCCGTATGCCGGAAAGACAAAAGAGGCTACGCACAGGATGTATTGTCAAGACCAATCATCGCAAATGGCCGGCATTTGCGGTCGGTTCAATCTTTATTTACGGGGTTTCGGTCGAGGCGGCGCCGTCAGGCGTGACCGGCATCCGCCGACAGGGCGGCGAAGTCGATGCCCAGCTTGTGAAGAGCCTGTTCCCATTTATGGTCCAGGTCGCGGCCGAACAGCAGGGAGGGATCGGCCGGCACGTTCAGCCAGGCGTTTTCGCGGATCTCGGCATCCAGTTGCCCGGCGCTCCACCCGGCATAGCCCAGGGCCAGCAGGCTGTCGCGCGGCCCGCCGCCGCCGGCGATGGCCTTCAGGACGTCGACGGTGGCCGACAGCGCCACCCCGTCTTCGACCAGCATCGAGGTCTCGTGCAGATAATCGGCGGAATGCAGGACGAAACCGCGCCCGCTTTCCACCGGCCCGCCCAGATGCACCCTGATGCGGTCACAGACCGGCGTGGCCTCGATTCCCAGCTGGTCCAGCAGTTCGGGAAAGGTGATGCCGTCCAGCAGGCGGTTGACCACCAGGCCCATTGCCCCTTCGGCACTGTGCGCGCACAGGTAGACGACGGTCCGGGCGAAGCGCGGATCCTGCATCTGCGGCATGGCGACCAGCAACTGTCCCGCCAGATAGCCTTGGGTTTTCTGCATGACCATTCCCAACAGATAGGCCGGTCTGGCCGGGAACGCAACCCATGTGTCGGACCCGAGCGCCGCCGCCTACAATCGCGAGGACTGGCTGGACAGCAGCGTTGAATCCATCAGTTCGAATTGCAGGCGGGTCAGCAGCGAAACGATGGCCCCGCTGAGGGCCAGCGCGTCTTCGTAGGCCTCGTCGGCGGTGCGGAACTTGCGGTGACGCAGCGAAGACAGGACGATGTCCACCTCGTGATGGAACCGCTTGTGCGCGGCATCCAGCGCCTTCAGCGTCTCGGTCTGCCCCAGTTCCTTCATCGCCGTGCCATGAATCCACACCCCCAGGCTGCACTCGTCGCTGGGCTGCGCCGCCATCGCCTTGCCGTGGCCGCGAAAGGCCCGCTGCAGGTCGCGGATCCATTTCAGGTGGGCCAGCCGCGCCCCGGTGACGTTCAGGGTCCGGCGCCCGCCGCCGCCGTCGCGGCTTTGAACCAGACGAACGTCGGGACGGGGCGGCTGGGGAAACAGGATCCGCAGCAGGCGGCCCGGCAAACCCGGGGCCGGCTGATCGGCGCAGGACTCGATCACGTCCAGTTCCAGCGCCGTCAGCTGGAACAGGATGTCTCCGCTCAGCCGGCGTACGGACTCCAGGGTTTCGTTCGCCCGCACGGTGTTCCCGGCGGCGACCGCCGCCAGGGTGTCGGCGGCCAGCACATGGAACTTCTTGTGCGAACTCTTCAACTGCCACATCGCCCCGGACTTGCCGTACCGGCTGAGGCCGGTACCATAGATCCAGGTTCCCAGATCGCAATCCTCGTGCCCCTGCAGCGGGGTCGACCCGCCCTTGCCGTCGACCAGATCCTCAAGAGCCATCTCCCAGCGCAAGTGGGCCAGCCGGGCGGCGTTGACGTCAAGTTCGATAGCGGGCATCGTGTCCATCCTTGGATGCGGGCCGCCGGGGGGGCGGACGTTTCCTGTACGCCTTGTATAGGCAGTCCGTCCCCGGACCATCACTGACATTTGTCACCCCCCGGCGCGGATGAAAGGGCACCGGCCGTGCGCGAAACGGAAATCCAGGCAGCGTGGTACGGACTGGCCACCTGCGAAAAGTGCGCCATCCGCCATCTGGTGCTGTTCGCGGACCTGACCAGCGAGGATTTCAGCACCGTCCACCTGCCCATCGAGGATCTGTGGCTGCCGCCGGGCAGCGCCCTGTACCAGCCGGATCAGGACGCATCCGCCCTGTTCACCGTGCGCGAGGGGCTGATCAAGCTGGAACAGTACCTGGCCGACGGCAGCCACCGCATCGTCAGCCTGCTGGGTCCGGGCGACGTCGCCGGGCTGGAGGCCTCGGTCTCGCCGCATTACGAGCATGCCGCCATCGCCCTGCTGCCGACCAAGGTCTGCCGCATTCCGCGCGACGTGGTGACGCGGCTGTCGCCCAAGCTGAACCGCCAGCTGATGGGCAAATGGCACGACATGGTGCGGCGCTCGCACCAGTGCGTGCGCGAACTGTCCACCGGCAGCGCCCGCCAGCGGCTGGCCCGGCTGTTCCTGTTGCTGGCCCCCGCCTCGACCGAGCATTGCCGCCTGTTCGGCCGCGACGATGTCGGCGCCCTGCTGGGCATCACCACCGAAACCGCCTGCCGGATGGTTTCCGACTTCAAGAAGCGCCGGCTGATCGGCGAGGTCGCCACCAATATCTTCAGCCGCGACATCGCCGGACTGCAGGCCATTGCCGATGGGGACGACGGCGCCCTGTGACAGCACGGGCGGTCTTGCGAAGACCGGACCTTTCCGCCTATAACCGGGGCGCCATCTGGTGCCGGGCCGCAGCCATGCGGGCCGGAGAATCGGGAACGCGGTGCGATTCCGCGACGTGCCCAACGCTGTATGGGGGACCGGCGGACCACCAAGCCACTGACGCAGGTCGGGAAGGCGTCCGTCCGGGAGGAACCCAAGTCAGAAGACCGGCCAGACGGACATGGCCCAACCGGCCCGGACAGCCGGCGGGGCGTTCCATCACAGGGGAATGATGATGGATAAGATCCTGTTGCCCGCAACCCCCTTGCCCGCCGCCGAGCGCGCCGGCGTCTACCGCGCCATCCTGACCCGCCGCGACACCCGCGGCGAATTCCTGCCCGACCCGGTGCCCGACGAGGTGCTGAGCCGGATTCTGACCGCCGCGCACCACGCCCCCTCGGTGGGGTTCATGCAGCCCTGGAGCTTCGTGGTCATCCGCGATCCGCAAACCCGCCGGCGGGTCCACGACGCCTTCGCCGCCGCCCACGCCGAAGCCGCTCTGATGTTTCCCGAGGACAAGCGCGACACCTATCGCCGCCTCAAGCTGGAAGGGATCATGGAGGCCCCGGTCAACATCTGCGTCACCTGCGACCGCGACCGGGCCGGGCCGGTGGTGATCGGCCGGACCCACATTCCGGCGATGGACCTGTACAGCAGCGTCTGCGCCGTCCAGAACCTGTGGCTGGCGGCCCGCGCCGAAGGATTGGGAATCGGCTGGGTCAGCATCTTCGACAACGAAACCGTCCGGAAATCCCTGGATATTCCCGACGGCATCGTTCCGGTCGCCTATCTGTGCGTCGGCCGGGTCCGCGGTTATCATCCCCGCCCCGAACTGGAAAGCGCCGGATGGCGGCCCCGCCTGCCCATCGGCGACCTGATCCATTTCGACCGCTGGAACGGGCCGCATCGGGAGAAGCCTCTGCTGGACCGCCTGGCCCAGGACCAGGAGGCCGTGTACCGCGGCACGTTCGTGACCGGCTGACCGGCCCCAGATCCTATGGCGTCACTGCAGCCGCCGGGTTACAGTGACGCCTTCTGCGCGGTTGCCTTCGAATGGGACATGGCCGATGTTCAAGCCTCCTAAAAACGACCGTCGGCTCGACGACCGCCATGCCGGCACCGGCCTGGTGACCCGCTTCGAAGGGTTCGAGTTCAAGGTGCTGGATGTTTCCATCGGCGGCATGAAGGTGCCGATCCCGCCCGACCACCGGGTCTGGAAGGGCCTGATCATCGAGTTCGAGCTGGAATCGCTGAACTGGCCGGAAATGCGCATCGCCAAGGGCAAGGCCGAAATCCGGGCGGTGGTCAGCGACTGGATGGCCCTGCAATTCATCGCCCCGCCCTACGACCTGATGAAGATGGTCAGCCGCCACGTCGCCACCCTGGTCTGGGGAGCGGACAAGCCCTATGGCTACTGAAGCCTGAGGGGGCATATAAAATACACCGAATTTATATGTTTTATTGACATTGCATTTGCATCTATCGTCACATCGTGACACATCGTGACACATCGGGTTGCAACTTGCGGGTAGATGCCTTCTGCGCACATGCGCATTGTGGCGTCCTAGGGAAGTCTCGAATTCAGGGGCCTGAAACATGTCCACCGCTCTCGCCGAAATCCGCTCCGCCCCGTCGTCCCGCTACCGGGTCAGCGACCCGTTCGTGGCCGACGTCATCGCCGCCGTCGCCGCGGAATTCGGCTTGTCCGAGCGTGAAATGATGGTTCATTCCCGCGACCACCGCCTGTGGAAGCCGCGGATGGCCGCCATGTACTACACCCGCCTGCTGACCTCGTGTTCGCTGCCCGAGCTGGGCCGGGTGTTCGGCGGCCGCAGCCACACCACCGTCCTGCGTGCCTTCCGCCGCTGCCGCGAAATGATCGACACCGACGAGATGTGGGCGACCCGCATGGACCGGCTGCTGGTCAAGCTGGTGGAAAAGATCGTCGCCCCGCGTCTTTAAAACCGAATTAGCCCTTTGACGCGCCGGCCTTCCGATGCTTCCCTGCCATCGAGGGGATCGACGGAGGCTGAAGTGAGACATGGCCCGTATCGCTGTCGTTGAGGACGAAGCCTCGCTGCGCGGGGATCTGGTGGAGTACCTGTCCGCCTGCGGTCACGACGTCGTCGGCTGCCAAGACGCCCCGGCGCTGGACCATGCCCAGTCCCGCCGGCCGGCGGACATCATCATCTTGGACGTCAATCTGCCCGGCGAAGACGGGTTTTCCATCGCCAAGCGCCTGCGCGACCATTCCGACGTGGGCATCATCATGCTCACCGCCCGCAATGTCGGCATCGACCGGGTGGTCGGGCTGGAAATCGGCGCCGACGTCTATCTGTCCAAGCCGGTGGAACTGCGCGAACTGGAAGCCCAGATCCGCACCCTGTCCCGGCGGCTGAAACTGTTCCCGCCCTGCGCCCCGGCGGACCCGCCCAAACCGCCGGGCGGGGCCTGGGGCTACGACCCCATCGGCTGGATGGTGATCTCGCCCGATGGTGCAGCCGTCAAGCTGACCGCCAACGAACGCGTCTTCCTGAGCCTGCTGGTCGAACGCCCCGGCGAGCCGGTTTCCCGCGACGAGATTTTCCGGGCCTTGGGCAAGCGCCAGTGGGACCCGTCCGACCGCTCGGTCGATTCGATGGTGCGCCGCCTGCGGGCAAAAGCGGCGGACCAGCTGGGAACCGACCTGCCCATCGAAGCGGTTCACGGTACGGGCTATGCCTTTGCCGCCACCATCTCGGTGCTTTAGGCGATGGCCCGGGGCGGCAAGCTGATCTTCAGGCAGCGCGACGCCGACCGGACGGCCCCGGCCGCCGCCTGGCCGCTTCTGGTGGTCGACGACGACCCCCAGGTCCACGACATGACCCGGGTCCTGCTGCGCGACTTCGCCTTCGAGGGGCGCGGCTTCGAAGTCCTGTCGGCCTTCTCCGCCGCCGAGGCCGCCGCCATGCTGGCCGGCCGGCGCGATATTCCCGTGGTCCTGCTGGACGTGGTGATGGAGACCGTCGACGCCGGTCTGCAGCTGGTCCGGAAAATCCGCGGCGAGCAGGGCAACCGGGATATCCGCATCATCCTGCGCACCGGCCAGCCCGGCGAAGCTCCCGAACGCGACGTCGTACTGGCCTACGACATCAACGATTACAAAAGCAAGGCCGAGCTGACGGCGCAGAAGCTGTTCACGTCGGTGATCGGCGGCGTGCGGGCCTGGCGCGACATCGTCACCATCGGGCGGCTGAACCGCGAACTGACCGAGCTGAACGTCTCGCTGGAAAGCAAGGTGCAGCAGCGGACCGCCGAACTGGGCCATGCCAAGGACCGCGCCGAACTGGCCCTGGAGCGCGAAATGCAGGCCCGCAGCCAGTTGCGCCAGTTCCTGGGCATGGTCAGCCACGAATTCCGCACCCCGCTGGCCATCATCGATTCCGCCGCCCAGATGCTGACCTTGCGGGCCGAACAATCCGACGCCGGCATGCTGCCCAGGCTGCAGACCATCCGCGGCGCCGTCAGCCGCCTGATCGACCTGCTGAGCACCTGTCTGGCCGACGAGCAGCTGGAAAGCGGCCGCATCGTCTTGCAGGAACAGGCCTTCACCCTGGCCCCGATCCTGAGCGCGGCCGTCGACCACCACCGTGCCGCATCGCCCCGGCGCGAGATCGTGGCGACCACGCCCCCCTGTCCCGCCGTCTGGGGCGACCCCAGTCTGCTGGCCCTGGTGCTGAACAACCTGATCGGCAACGCCCTGAAATATTCCACCGACGGCCCGGTCTCGATCGTCACCATCCCCGAGCGGGGCGGAGTATCGGTCGCCGTGACCGACACCGGCATCGGCATTCCCGCCGACGATATCCCGCGGATCTTCGAACGCTTCTTCCGCGCGTCCAATACCCAAAGCATCGCCGGATCGGGAATCGGCCTGCACATGGTCCGCCAGATCATGGATATGCATGGCGGCACCTTGTCTGTGGACAGCCAGGCCGGCCGCGGCAGCACCTTTACCATCTGGCTGCGCTGCCCGCCGCGGGGGCGCGGGTGACAGCCGGGGCAAACAGGAGTAGACTGTCCCCCGTCACTCCGGGGGGCGAGGCACGGCTGATGCTTGCGAAAGACTACAGGGAATTCAAGACCATTCTTGACACCAGGGGGGTGATCTTCTCGTTCTCGGGATATCTTTCCGAAGGAATTCTCTATTCGCTGGGCGATGCGCTGCGACACAAGATGGCGCTGGAGGATACCGACCTCACCACCATCAAGAAGGTGTTTTCGGTCTTCATCGAGCAGGCCCAGAACATCATCCGCTATTCGGCCGAGAAGCTGCGGGGCAATATCGGCAAGGCGGTGGAGCTGTCGTCGGGCATGGTCACCATCGGCACCGACCGCGGCAAATTCTTCATCGTCTGCGCCAACATCATCCTGACCGAGGACGTCCCCCGGCTGCGGGACCGCCTGCAGCAGCTGCAGCGGATGGACAAGGACGAGATCAAGGCCCACTACAAGGAAAAATTGCGTGAGCCGCCGGAAGAACGCAGCCGGGGGGCCACCATCGGCCTGATCGAGATCGCCCGGCGGGCCAGCGACCCGATCGAGTTCGATTTCGATCCCATCGACGAGCACCAGCAGTTCTTCTGCATGAAAGTATCCATCTGAGGGCCGACATGGACAATCTGAAGATCCCGGCGACCGAGCGTTCGCCCGACGTCGATTTCGACTTCGCCGCCGGCCGCCTGTCGCTGAGGGGGGAATCCTACCCGGAAGACGCCTCGACCGTTTTCGGCCCGATTTTCGCGGTCCTGGAGCCTTTCCTGGACAATGCGGAAAACCGTGACATCCGCTTCGATTTCGAGCTGATCTACTTCAACAGCTCCAGCGCCAAGGCGCTGATGAACATGTTCCAGATGATGGAAAACGCCGCCGGGCGCGGCGTCCGCCTGGAAGTGAACTGGTACTTCGCCCCCGATGACGAGACCATGAAGGAATTCGGCGAGGACTTCGCCGAAGACCTGAAATCCGTCACCTTCAATCTGGTCGCCACGACGCCTTCATGAGTTCCGAAACCGGCGAGACGGGGACCGCGTTCAACCTGTTCGACGCCGAAGAGCGTGTCCTGGCCTCGGCGACGGAGCTGGAGCATCGTCTGGCGGACGCCGACCCCGGCATCCGCCAGGGGGTGGCGGCACTGACCGAGGCCTATTCCCGCTCGGTCCGCGAACAGCGCCGGCTGGTCAAGGTCAGCGACCGCCTGCAACACCAGCTGGCCACCCTGAACCAGGAACTGGGCCGCCGCCGGGCCGAAGCGGAAGAGGCGCTGGACCGCCTGAAGGAAGCCCAGGAAACCCTGGTCCAGGCCGAGAAGCTGGCCTCGCTGGGCGCCCTGGTCGGCGGCGTCGCCCACGAAATCAACACCCCCGTCGGCATCGCCCTGTCCTGCGCCTCGCATCTGGCCGACGCCACCTCCGACCTGCAGCGGCTGTTCGCCGCCGACGATATCGGCATCGACGATTTCGAACGCTTCCTGGCCACCGCCGCCGACACCTCCCGGCTGATCATGGCCAATTGCGAGCGGGCCGCCGACCTGATCGGCAGCTTCAAGCAGGTGGCCGTCGACCGCACCAGCTCGGAACGCCGCCGGTTCGACCTGGCCGGATCGATCGCCGAGACCCTGACCAGCCTGACCCCCAGATTGCGCCAGGAGGGGCACAAGGTGGAGATCGTTTGCCCGCCGGGCATCGATGTCGATGGCTATCCCGGGGCGCTCAGCCAGATTTTGGTCAATCTGGCGATGAATTCGGTCACCCACGGCTATGATCCCGGTCAGGCCGGGATCGTCCGCATCACTGCGGCGCTGACCGAGGACGACATGGTCCGGCTGGTCTATTCCGACGATGGCAAAGGCATTCCGGAAGAACATCGAAACCGCATCTTCGATCCGTTCTTCACCACCCGGCGCGGCAGCGGCGGCACCGGATTGGGACTGCATATCGTCTACAATCTGGCGACCGGCCCGCTGCAGGGCAGTCTGAGCCTGGACAACCTGCCGGCCCAGGCCGGCACCCGCTTTACCCTGATCTTCCCACGGCAGATCGCCCGGGCACCCTGACCGCGGTGCGCCGCGCCCCCGTCAACGGCAGCGGAACAAGCCGTCGTTGGGCTGTTTCGGCGGCGGCAGGTCCGGCCGTTTGGGATCGGGCTTGGCCGGCGTGCTGGCCGGGCGCAGGTCGAACCCGTTGGGACAGGTCCGGGTCATGGCGGCGCGGCAGCTTTCCAGACGCAGCGTCCCCTCGCAATCGACGTAATAATCCACCGTCCCGTCGGCGTTGCGCAACGGCGTGATCTCGGTGCAGGCGGCCAGACCGGCGGCAAGGGCGGCGACCAGGATGGAAACGCGCATGATCCTCTCCCTGTTCCGCGCCATAGGTAGCCGCCTCAGACCGGCTGCGCCATAAGAAATTCGGCCAATGCCCGGAATTCCGCCTTGCGGGGCGAACTGGGCCGCCAGACCAGGGCGATGTCCCGGCTGCCGCCATCGGCCAGCGGGCGGGCCACCAGCCCGGTCCCCGCCAGAATCCCCGCCGCCACCGCCATCGCCGGCAACAGGGTGACGCCCAGGCCGTTGGCCACCATCTGCACCAGGGTGGTCAGGCTGGTGGCCAGGATTCCCTCGCCCCGCGCCGGCCCCGGCAGACGACAGGCGGCCAGGGCATGCTCGCGCAGGCAGTGCCCCTCTTCCATCAGCAGCAGCTCGTGCCCGTCCAGGTCGGCGGACCCGACCGTGTCCAGGGCCGCCAGGGGGTGGGCGGCGGGGCAGGCCAGGACGAAACCGTCCGATCCGATCACCGGCCCCTGCAGGTCGCCAAGCGGATAGGGCAGCGCCAGAAGGGCGACATCAAGATCGCCGTTGTTGACCCGGTCGAGCAGGCGGGCGCTCTGGTCCTCGCGCAGGTACAGCCGCAGACCGGGATGGGCCGTCCGCAGCGCGGTCAGCATCCGCGGCAGCAGATAGGGGCCGATGGTGGGAATCACCCCCAGGCGCAGCGGGCCGCTCAGCGGCGCCCCCGCCGCCGCCGCCAGATCGGCGATATCCTCGGCACCGCGCAGGACGATGCGGGAGCGGGCCACGATCTCCTCGCCCAGCGGGGTCAGCATCACCTTGCGCTTGGTCCGCTCCACCAGGGTGACGCCCAGCAGGCTTTCCAGCTCCTGCAGGCCGGCGGACAAGGTGGACTGGGTGGCCAGACAGGCCTCGGCGGCCCGGCCGAAATGGCGATGTTCGGCCAGGGCCACCAGATAGCGCAACTGGCGCAGGGTCGGCAGAATCCGCAAACTGATCGTCTCCGTCGATTTCTGTCTCAAGAATATCGTGTTGGACATCGT
Source organism: uncultured Rhodospirillaceae bacterium (assembly GCA_903941095.1). Lineage (GTDB taxonomy): Bacteria > Pseudomonadota > Alphaproteobacteria > Rhodospirillales > Magnetospirillaceae > Magnetospirillum. The sequence continues at coordinate 22,532 of CAJANN010000096.1, forward strand.
TTGGCATCGACCTTACCCCGTGCCCACCAGCAACCGCAAAGAGCTGGGATGAGCCGGACACCCGCATTTTCGCCATAATCGAATGGCGGCATGGATGAAACCGATCATCGGAGTCCGCCCATGCCCGCTTCCGTCCTGATCCTGATCCTGGCCGCCGGACTGGCCGTCCTGGCCTTTCCCGGCGGCAGCGAAGCCGCCCCGCCATCCCGGCCGGACATGGAAAAGGCGGAGACCGCCGGCCCCCGCCTTTGCCACACCGGACCGGACGAAACTACTTCTTGAGATAGTCGCGGGCCAGCACCTCGGCGATCTGCACGGCGTTCAGCGCCGCGCCCTTGCGCAGATTGTCCGACACGCACCAGAAGGACAGGCCGTTGGGGATGGTCGGGTCCTGGCGGATGCGGCTGACATAGACGGCGTCCTCGCCGACGCATTCCACCGGGGTGACATAGCCCCCCGGCTCGTGGGTATCGACGACGATGATGCCGGGGGCCGCCGACAGCGCCTTGCGGGCCTGCTCGACGCTGACCGGCTTCGCGAACTCGACATTGACGCATTCGGAATGGCCGACGAACACCGGCACCCGCACGCAGGTGGCGTGCACGGCGATGCCGGGATCCAGGATCTTGCGGGTCTCGACCACCATCTTCCATTCTTCCTTGGTCGAACCGTCTTCCATGAAGACGTCGATCTGCGGAATCAGGTTGAAGGCGATCTGCTTGGCGAACTTCTGCGGCTTGACCGCGTCATGGAC
>CAJANN010000097.1 GCA_903941095.1 uncultured Rhodospirillaceae bacterium
AGATGTCGCCCATGGGCGACCCCCAAAAGCGCACATTCGATTACGTAATCGACGAGATCAACGCCAAGGGCGGCGTCCTGGGCCGCAAGGTCGAACTGATCGTCTATGACGATGGATCAGAGCCGGAGAAGGCAACCACCTTCGTCAAGCGCCTGATCGAGAACGACAAGGTCGACCTGATCATTGGCGGTTCGGGTACCCCCACCAGCATGGCCGTCCTCCAGTTGATGGAACGCGCCGAGATGCCCTATATGTCGCTGGGCGGCGGCACCGCCATCGGCGACCCGGTGCGCAAGTGGACCTTCAAGTTCCCGCAATCCGACCGTCTGGCCGCCGAGAAGGTCCTGACCGACCTGAAGAAGCGTGGCCTGACCAAGATCGCCCTGCTGTCCGAGAATGTCGGCTTCGGCAAGTCCGGCCACGACCAGACCGTCAAGATGGCCCCCAATTTCGGCATCGAGATTCTGGTGGACGAGGTCTATTCGCCCAAGGACCCCGACGTCACCCCGCAGCTGACCAAGATCCGCGGTGCCGCCGGCGCCCAGGCGCTGTTCGTGTTCGGCACCGGCCAGGGGCCGGCGGTGGTGACGCGCAACATCAAGCAGCTGGGCATTTCCCTGCCGACCTACCAGTCGCACGGCGTGGCGTCGAAGGAATTCCTGAAGCTGGTGGGGGCTTCGGCCGACGGTACCCGCCTGCCTGCCGGCGCCCTGGCCATCGCCGACAACCTGCGGACGGAGAATCCGCAGCGCGCCCTGGTGCAGGGCTTCAAGAAGGATTTCGAGGCCCGCTGGAAGACCGACATCAACACCCTGGCCGGTCACGCCTATGACGCGCTGTACCTGTATGTCGACGCGGTCAAGCGGGCGGGCACCACCGACAAGGCCAAGGTCCGCGACGCCATCGAGAAGACCCAGGGCTTCGTCGGCACCGCCGGTCTGGTCAACATGAGCCCGACCGACCACATGGGGCTGTCGCTGTCCTCGTTCAACATGGTGGAAATCACCAAGGGCGAGTTCACCATCGTCGATTGAGGATGCCGCCATGAATGCCGCCGACCTGATCCTGGGGCCGGCGCTGGCGGCAGGGCGGGGGGACACCCCCGCCCTGCTGGCCGGCGAGACGTGCCTCGACTATGCCGGGCTGAACCGTCTGGTCAACCGCTACGGCAATGCCCTGCTGAATGCCGGCCTGGTCCGGGGGCAGCCGGTGCTGTTCCTTCTGGATGACGACGTCCCTCTGGTGGCCGCCTATCTGGGGGCGATGCGGGCCGGCCTGGTGTCGGTGGCGCTGAACCTGCGCCTGTCGGCCAAGGAACTGGCCTATGCCATCGTCGATTCCGGAGCGCGCCTGCTGGTGGCCGAGGCCGGCCTGCTTGCCGTGGTGGAAGAGGCGGCGCGGACCGCCGCCACCGGCATCCGCGTGGTGCGTTCGGACCAACTGGACGATTTTCTGTCCGGCGCCGGAGAGGATCTGGCTTCCGCCGAGCTGGGGCCGGACGATCCCTGCCTGTGGATGTACACATCGGGCACCACCGGCCAGCCCAAGGGCGCGGTGCACCGGGTCGGATCGATCCCGCTGGGCATCCGTCACGTCGCCGAAAGCCTGGGCGTGCGGCCCGGCGACCGGATGTTCGCCACCTCGAAGCTTTTCTTCGCCTACGCCCTGGGCCATTGCCTGATCGGCGGCCTGATGGCCCAGGCGACCCTGGTGCTGCACCGGGGCTGGCCCGATGCCGCCGCCGCCGCGGCGACCATCGCCCGTCACCGCCCCGATGTGGTGCTGTCGGTGCCGGCCCTTTACCGGCTGCTGCTGCGCGAAGGGTTTGCCGCCACCGCGCCCCTGGCCGCGCCGCGCTGCTATGTTTCGGCCGGCGAGGCCTTTCCCGCCGATTTGTGCCGCGAATGGAGCGAAGTCACCGGCCGTCCGGTCTATGAAGGCATCGGCGCCACCGAGGCGCTGTTCCTGTTCATCGCCAACCGGCCCGGCGCGGTCAGGCCGGGCACCACCGGGCAGGTGCTGCCGTGGGCCGAGGTGATGCTGACCGCCCCCGACGGCACCGTCATTTCCGAGGCCGGGCGGGCCGGCGACCTGTGGGTGCGGATGCAGTCGCTGTTCGCCTTCTATCACAACCGCCCCGACGTCACGGCGCGGGTGCTGGTGGACGGCTGGTGGCGCACCGGCGACGTCTTCGCCGTCGATGCCGACGGCTTCTGGTCGCCGCAGGGGCGGTCGGACGACATGATCAAGGTGTCCGGCCAGTGGGTCAGTCCGGCCGAGGTGGAGGAGGTGGCCCTGGCGGTCGCGGGCGTCGCCGACGCGGCGGCGGTGGGGCAGAGCAACGCCGAAGGACTGGTGCGGCTGGTGCTGTATGCCGTGGCCGCCCCCGGCGAGCGCGAACCCGCGCTGGAGGCGCGCATCATCGAGACCCTGAAGGGGCGGCTGGCGGTCTACAAGTGCCCGCGCACCGTCCGTTTCCTGGAGGTCATCCCCCGTACCGCCACCGGCAAGGTCCAGCGTTTCAAGCTGCGCGAACTGGCCTGACCGGCGGGAAGTTGGCGCGCTGCACAAAGCGTTGTTGACTCCCCCGGCGGGGGCCTTCAAATATCCGCCTGCCGTCGCTGCCACTTGCGCGCCCACAGGGGGGTTGAATGAACGCTCGTCTGATCCGCTTCGCCGCCGTTTCGATGCTGGCTCTTGCCGCTTCCGCCGCCCAGGCCGAAGACAAGGTGCTGAACGTCTACAACTGGTCCGACTACATCGCCAAGGACACCCTGGCCAAATTCACCGCCGAGACCGGCATCAAGGTGAAATACGACACCTACGGCGAGAACGAGGAACTCGACAGCAAGCTGATGGCCGGCAAGTCCGGCTACGACGTGGTGTTCCCCTCGGCGTCGCCCTTCTTCGCCGCCCAGGTCAAGGCCGGCGTCTACCAGAAGCTCGACCTCGCCAAGATCCCCAACGCCGCCGGCGTCGACAAGGGCGTGCTGGCCAACCTGTCCAAGGTCGATCCCGGCAATGCCTATGGTCTGCCCTACATGATGGCCGCCACCGGCATCGGCTACAACATAGACAAGGTCAAGGCGCTGCTGCCCGACGCCCCCACCAATTCGTGGGCGATGCTGTTCGACCCGGCCGTCGCCGCCAAGCTGAAATCCTGCGGCATTTCGGTGCTGAACACCCCGACCGAGGCGGTGCCGGCCATGCTGGCCTATCAGGGCAAGGACCCGCAGGCCCAGACCACCGAGGCGCTGAACGCCGCGATGGACGCGCTGATGCCGCTGCGGCCCAACTATCGCTATGTCCATTCCGAGAAGTATCGCGCCGATCTCGCCAACGGCGACATCTGCGTGGCGCACGGCTATGTCGGCGATCTGGTGCAGTCGCGGGCGCGGGCCAAGGAAGCCAAGAAGAAGCAGAACATCGGCATCCTGATCCCCAAGGAAGGCGCCCAGGTCAACATCGACATGATGGCCGTCCCCGCCCAGGCTCCGCATCCCGAGGCGGCGCACGCCTTCATCAACTTCATCCTGCGCCCCGACATCATCGCCGCCATCACCGACGAGACCGGCTACGCCAACGCGGTTCCGGCCTCGCTGCCGCTGGTCGCCGCCGAGATCGCCAAGGATCCGGTGATCTTCCCGCCGGCCGAGGTGCAGGCCAAGCTGTTCACCGCGCCGCCGCCGGCGCCCAAGGAGTTCGACCGCGTCCGCACCCGCGCCTGGTCGAAGTTCCGTTCGGCCAAGTAAGTGGAACGGCCTGCGGCCATCCGGCTGGAGGCGGTGGAGAAGCGGTTCGGCGCCTCCACCGCCGTGGCCGGAATCGATCTGACCATCGGGGAGGGGGAGTTCTTCTCCCTGCTCGGCCCGTCCGGGTGCGGCAAGACCACCCTGCTGCGCATGATGGCCGGCTTCGAGAATCCCAGCTCGGGACGGATCGCGATCGGCGGGGCCGACATGACCGGGGTGCCCCCCTACGAGCGCCCGGTCAACATGATGTTCCAGTCCTACGCCCTGTTCCCGCACATGAGCGTCGCCGACAACGTCGCCTTCGGCCTGAAGCAGGACGGCGTGCCCAGGCCCGAGATCGCCCGCCGGGTGGCCGAGGCGCTGGATCTGGTGCGCATGGGCGATTTCGGCCGGCGCAGGCCGCACCAGCTGTCCGGCGGCCAGCGCCAGCGCGTCGCCCTGGCCCGTTGCCTGGTCAAGCGCCCCAAGGTGCTGCTGCTGGACGAGCCGCTGTCGGCCCTGGACAAGAAGCTGCGCGAGCAGACCCAGTTCGAACTGGTCAACATCCAGGAAAAGGTCGGCATCACCTTCGTCATGGTCACCCACGACCAGGAAGAGGCGATGACCATGTCCAGCCGCATCGCGGTGATGGATCACGGCCGCATCCTGCAGGTCGGCCGCCCGCACGAGGTCTATGAGTATCCCGCCAACCGCTTCGTCGCCGATTTCATCGGCACCGCCAACTTCTTTCCGGGCACGGTTCTGGGCGATGGCGGCGGGTTCGCCGCCGACGGGCTGGCGGGGCCGCTGACGGTGTCGGGCGACCTGCCGCCCGGTCCGGCCACGGTGATGGTCCGCCCCGAGAAGCTGGTGATGGGACGCGAGGCCCCGGCCGGTGCCGTCAACGTGCTGTCGGGAACGGTTGCCGAGATCGCCTATCTGGGCGATGTGTCGATCTATCATGTCCGGCTGGCCTCTGGGGCGCTGGTGCTGGCCACCGCCGCCAATCTGCGCCATTCCGCCGAGCCGGGGCTGACCTGGGACGACCGGGTGTTCCTGTCCTGGCACCCCGCCAACGCGGTGGTGCTGCGGTGAGGACGGCCGGCTGGCGGCGCGATTGGGGCCGGCGGCTGGTGGTGGCCCTGCCGTTCCTGTGGCTGGGGCTGTTTTTCCTGGTGCCGTTGCTGATCGTCGGCAAGATCAGCCTGTCGGAAACCCGGTCCGGCATCCCCCCTTACGAGCCGCTGTTCGAAATCGCCGACGGCGCCCTGGTGCAGGTCCGGGCCTCGCTGGCCAATTTCGCCCTGCTGTTCGAGGACGATCTGTATGTCGGCGCCTATTTCCAGTCGCTGACCATCGCCGGCCTGTCGACGCTGGCCTGCCTGCTGATCGGCTATCCGATGGCGCTGGGCATCGCCCGCGCCCGGCCGGAACGCCGCTCGATCCTGCTGCTGCTGGTGATCCTGCCGTTCTGGACCAGCTTCCTGATCCGCGTCTATGCCTGGATGGGCATCCTGAAGGACGAGGGGCTGCTGAACGCCCTGCTGCTGGGGCTGGGCCTGATCGACCAGCCGCTGATCATCCTGAACACCGATGCCGCGGTCTATATCGGCATCGTCTATTCCTATCTGCCGTTCATGGTCCTGCCGCTTTACGCCAGCCTGGAAAAGCTGGACCCGTTCCTGCTGGAGGCCGCCGCCGACCTGGGGGCGCCGCCGTGGCGGGCCTTCCTGGCGGTGACGCTGCCGCTGTCGGCGCCGGGCATCGTCGCCGGCTCGATGCTGGTGTTCGTGCCGGCGGTGGGGGAATACGTCATCCCCGACCTGCTGGGCGGCGGCGACACCCTGATGATGGGCAAGGCCTTGTGGGACGTGTTCGCCCAGAATCGAGACTGGCCGGCGGCTTCCGCTCTGGCGGTGGCGATGTTGGCCGCCCTGGCGTTGCCGATGGCTCTGTTTCATCACCTGCAGGGCCGGCTGGAAGGCGACGGCGGGGCATGAAGCGCTCGGCCTTCCTGCTGTCGGCGTTGGCCTTCGGCTATGCCTTCTTGTACGCGCCGATCGTGCTGCTGGTGGCGTGGTCGTTCAATGAATCCCGCGTTGCCAACATCTGGGGTGGCTTTTCGACCAAGTGGTATGGCGAAT
>CAJANN010000098.1 GCA_903941095.1 uncultured Rhodospirillaceae bacterium
CGGCGATCACCCTGCGACTGGGGTTGCATCGCCGTGAAAAATTACTTGCAGTGCGGTATGATCTCGAAAAATCTGATATTCTTGGGGCACAAGCCCGAACAGCAAGGGCCAGAAGCAAGGGAACGAATCCAGGATGTCCGAACCGCATACCCCCCAGCAGGCGCCGATCACCATCAAGAAGTACGCCAACCGCCGCCTGTACAACACGGCGACCTCCAGCTACGTGACCCTTGACCACCTGGCCCAGATGGTCAAGGACGGCACCGATTTCGTCGTCTACGACGCCAAAAGCGGCGAAGACATCACCCGTTCGGTCCTGACCCAGATCATCGTCGAAGAGGAATCCAAGGGCGGTCAGAACCTGCTGCCCATCAGCTTCCTGCGTCAGCTGATCGGCTTTTACGGCGACAGCCTGGGCGGACTGGTGCCGCGCTATCTGGAATCCTCGATGCAGGCCTTCTCGCGCAACGAGCAGCAGATGCGTCAGGTCATGCAAAGCGCCCTGGAAGGCATCTTCCCGTTCAACCCGCTGGAAGAGCTGAACAAGCAGAACATGGCCTTCATGGAAAACGCCATGAAGATGTTCGCCCCGTTCATTCCCGGTGCCGACGGCGTGCTGCCCAAGGCCGACGGCGGCGACGGCCAGCTGCGCGAGCTTCAGGCCAGGGTGGCCGTTCTGCAGAACCAGCTGGAAGAGCTTGGCCGCAAGAAGTAGGTCGCGCTGCGCCGGGGCATTGCGCCCCTGTCCGCGCTATTTGCAGAACGACAGGCCGGTGTCCGGGTCGCGGTGACAGAACAGCTTCTTGTCGCCGACCTTGCCGATGGTGTTGCCCTGGCCGTCCCGGTGCAGGATGATCTTGTCCTGCCCCATCCGGCCGACCATGCCGTCCGGGGTTTTCTGCAGCAGAATCTTTTCGCCGCCGACCCTGCCGATGGTGGTGCCGCTGTCCTGGTCGGTCAGGATCAGGACGCCGTCGCCGGATTTTTTGGCGTCGCCGGCGTCCGCCCCGGCGGAAGCCAGCAGCAGGGCGGCAAGAAACGGGACAAGGCGGCGCATGACGGGACTCCGCTAAAGCACTGAGGGCGCCCCCATTCAACCATCCGGTCGCCGAAAAGTCCATTTCCCCGCCTTTTGTTCTGCAATCGTTTGCGTCTATACTCGGCCGATGTCGTCTTCGCCCCCCTCTCGCATCCTGCTTCCCCGCGCCCCGGCCCTGGTGGCCGGGGTCCGCGAGTCGGTGTGGCTGGACACCGACGGCGAATTCCTGCACCTGTCCCCGCCCGAGGCGGCGGCCCGTGCCCAGGCCGAACCGCCGCTGCTGTGCCATGCTCCGGCGGTGGCCGGGCGGCTGGGACTGGACCATCTGGCCGCCATCGACCTGCTGGAGCTGTTCGCCTTCGTCCGTCCGGCGCGTTTCTGCCTGCCGACGCCCCGGGGGCTGGCCGAGGCGCTGGGGCTGGCCCGTCCCGCCGACCCCGAGGACGAGGCCGAACTGCTGATCCGGGCGGCGCGGACCCTGCTGGAGGAACTGGCCGGCCGTGCCGCCGCCGACAGCGCCGCCCGGGCGGCCGACACCCGTTCGGCGGCCTGGGCGATGGCGCGGGCCGGCTGGAGCTGGGGGGCGCCGGTCCTGGCGGCGCTGGGACTGAGCGGTGAAACCGGGCGCGGCGGGTCGTTGCGGGTCTGGGAACGCCTGCCGGAATGGTCCGAACATGCCCCGGAACCGCCGGCCGGCAGCGTCGCGGTGGAGCCGGCCGAGGCCCGGCGCCGCCTGGCCGAGCTGCTGGGCGAGGGGGCGGAACAGCGCCCCAGCCAGGCCGACTACGCCTCGGCGGCGGCGCAGGCCTTTCAGCCCCGCCAGCAGGCCGGCGAGCCCCGGCTGGTCCTGGCCGAGGCCGGGACCGGCACCGGCAAGACCCTGGGCTATATCGCTCCGGCGTCGCTGTGGGCGGAAACCAACGGTGCGCCGGTGTGGATTTCCACCTATACCCGCAACCTGCAGCGTCAGCTGGACGCCGAACTGGACCGGCTTTACCGCGATCCGGGGCTGAAATCCCGCAAGGTGGTGGTGCGCAAGGGGCGCGAGAATTATCTGTGCCTGCTGAACTTCGAGGAACTGGTCAGCCGCAACCGTCCCGCCGATGCCGTCGCCGCCGGGCTGATGGCGCGCTGGGCACTGGCGACGCGCGACGGCGACATGGTCGGCGGCGATTTTCCCGGCTGGCTGCCCGACCTGCTGGGGCGGCCGCGCTCGGTCGGTCTGGCCGACCGCCGGGGCGAGTGCATCTTTTCCGCCTGTCCGCATTTTTCCCGCTGCTTCATCGAACGGGCGGTGCGCAAGGCCCGCCGCGCCGATCTGGTGATCGCCAACCATGCCCTGGTGCTGGTGCAGGCCGCCCTGGGCGGTTTGGACGACGACGGCGCTCCGACCCGGCTGGTCTTCGACGAGGGTCACCATCTGTTCGAGGCGGCGGATTCCGCCTTTTCCGCCCATCTGACCGGGGGCGAGGCCGCCGAGATGCGCCGCTGGCTGCTGGGGGCCGAGGGCGAGGGGACGCGGTCGCGGGCGCGCGGGCTGAAGCGCCGGGCCGAGGATCTGCTGGGACTGGCGGAAGAGGCGCCGGCGGCGCTGGATGGTGCCTTGGCCGCCGCCCAGTGCCTGCCCGGCCCCGGCTGGCAGAACCGGATCGCGGAAGGAGAGCCGCAAGGCGCCTGCGAACGGTTCCTGGCCCTGGTCCGCCAGCAGGTCTATGCCCGGGCGCAAGGGGCCGATTCGCCCTACAGCCTGGAAGCCGAATGCCATCCCCCGGTCGACGGATTGGCCGAGGCGTCCCAGGATCTTGCCGGCCATCTCGCCCGGCTGGCGGTGCCGCTGGCCGCCCTGGCCGGCTGCCTGGAAAAGGCCCTGGACGACGAGGCGGCCGAACTGGACAGCGCCACCCGGTCGCGCATTGAAAGCCTGGGGCGGTCGATCCAGCGCCGCGTGCTGCTGCCGCTGGCCGGATGGAAGGGCATGCTGGACGACCTGGGCGGCGGCGGCGGC
>CAJANN010000099.1 GCA_903941095.1 uncultured Rhodospirillaceae bacterium
AATTTACCCTTCCGTAACCTGAGTTCGGAGCCCTGGCGTCCGCAGCCGGACCCAGGTCAGTTCGTGCTTGTTGTGGAACAGGTGCATCAGGCGCGAACCGGGAATGGCGGCGAAAGCGGCGGCGACGGCGTGGTCGGTTTCGCCCTGGAACTTGATGGTGCAGACGAAGTTTCCGACCTGTCCCGAGGCCATGAAGCGTTCGACCAGACGCAGCAGGCGCTCGGGGTAGCAGATGACGTCCGAAAACAGCCAGTCCACCGGCCCCAGTGCGGCCGGGTCCAGGCCGAAGGCGCTTTCGCGGCGGACGCTGACTCCGGGCATGGCCTCGATGCGCGGGTCCAGCGGAGCCTTGTCGACGCTGATCACCCGGGCGCCCAGCCCGGCCAGCACCCAGGTCCAGCCGCCCGGGCAGGCCCCCAGGTCCAGGCACAGCTCGCCCGGCGCCGGGGCGACGCCCAGGCGGGTGAAGACGTCCCACAGCTTCAGATAGGCGCGGTTGGGCGGGGTGACGCGGTCCTCGACGAAATGGATCTCGCCGTTGGGGAAGGCGCTGTCGCAATGGGGGGCGGCCAGCAGGGTATGGTCATCCAGCAGGGTGAACGACCCCAGCGGCGCCGTCGGGGCCTTTTGCCCGAATGCCAGCGGCCGGGCGGAAACCTTGGGCAGCTTTTCCACCATCAGGGCGGTGCGCCGGTGCAGCGTGGGGGCATAGGGCCACCAATTGCGCTGCATGGCTTTCAGCGCCTTGGCCCCCTCGCCGATCGAGGCGATGGGGATGGTGCGGACGTCGTGCCAGACGTTCTGCGCCCAGGCGGCGGGGCGGGCCGGACCGGGAAGCAGCATCAGCCGTCCGTGCTCGCGGCCGGTTTCCCCCAGTTCGCAACGCAGGTCGGCCTCGAATCCCTCGGCGGCCAGATAGGCGGTCAGACTGGTGTCCATCATCCCTCGCTGGCCGCTTCCTCGCGGCGGCGGAACTGGGTCAGGCCGACCTCGTCCAGGAAGACCTGTTCCTTGCGGTCGGCCTCTTCCTGCTCGCGCTTTTCGCGGTTGGCCTGGGTGATCTCGTAGGTCTTCAGCTCGCGGTAGGCCTCGGCCAGGTCCTCGCGGGCGGCTTCGATCTGGGCGCGGACCGCCGACAGGGCGGTGTCTTGCTGATTGCGCTGCTGGCGCCAGGCCTGATGGTAGGCGCCGTACAGATAGCCGACCCCGGTGGCATCGGCGGCGGCGATCTTCTGTTCTTCCTTCAGGCGCAGTTCGGCATTGCCGATTTCGGCGACGATCTGATCCTCGCGGGTCTGCAGGCCGGTCAGGACCCGGCGTTTCTCGTCGACGTTGAACTTGGACAGCCGGACCAGCGTCTTCAGTCCCTTGGCGTTGCGGGCCACGGCCTAGCGTCTCCCCATGCCGTCGCCGTCGAAGGGCATGCCCAGCACCTGGGCCAGCAGGGCGTAGCAATCCTGCAGCGAGGTGGCCTCGGCCTTCTTCTGTCCCAGAAAGGCTTCCAGTTGCGGATAGAAATGGATGGCTTCGTCGACGGCGGGGTCGGTGCCGCGGCGATAGGCGCCCAGGCGGATCAGTTCGGCCATGTCCTCGTAGGTGGCCAGCAGCCGTCTGGCCCGGCTGACCAGGGCGTTTTCCTGCTCGTTGTTGCAGCCGGGCATGGTGCGCGACACGCTGCGCAGGATGTTGACCGCCGGATAGCGGCCGCGGTCGGCGATGGCCCGGTCCAGCACGACGTGGCCATCCAGGATGCCGCGGACGGCATCGGAAATCGGCTCGTTGTGGTCGTCGCCGTCCACCAGCACGGTGAACAGCCCGGTGATCGAGCCCTGGGCGACGCCGGGGCCGGCCCGTTCCAGCAGGCGGGGCAGTTCGGCGAACACGGTGGGGGTATAGCCCTTCGAGGCCGGCGGCTCGCCTGCGGACAGGCTGATTTCGCGCTGGGCCATCGCGAAGCGGGTGACCGAGTCCATCATGCACAGCACGTCCAGTCCCTGGTCGCGGAAATATTCCGCCACCGACAAGGTGACGTAGGCGGCCTGGCGGCGCATCAGCGGGCTTTCGTCCGAGGTCGAGACGATCACCACCGAACGCTTCATGCCCTCCGGTCCCAGGTCGTCCTCGATGAATTCGCGGGCCTCGCGGCCACGTTCGCCGATCAGGCCGATGACCGCGACGTCGCAACTGGTGTTCTTGGCCATCATCGACATGATCGAGCTTTTGCCCACGCCCGAACCGGCGAAGATGCCCATGCGCTGGCCGCGGCACATGGTCAGGAAGGTATTGACCGAGCGCACCCCCAGATCGACCTTGCCGGCGACCCGCTGGCGCGAATGGGCCGATGGCGGCCGGGCGCGGATGGGATAGGCCTCGTCCCCCACCGGCAGCGGTCCCAATCCGTCCACCGGCTGGGCGAAGGCGTTGACGACGCGGCCCAGCCAATGCCGGTCGGGATAGATGACCGGCTCGGAATCCTGCACCTCGGTCCGGCAGCCCAGGCCGATGCCGTCGATGGCGACGAAGGGCATCAGCAGTGCCCGGCCCGAGCGGAACCCCACCACCTCGCACGGGACCCGGCGGCCGTCGCGGGCGATGACGTGGCAGCGGTCGCCGACGGAAATCTGGCGTTGGACGCCGCCGGCCTCGATCAGCATGCCCTGCACCGCCGCCACCCGGCCATAGACCTGGATGCCGGTGACGCGGTCGATATCGGTGATGACGTTGCGGACGAGAAATTTCATCGCGGGGGGGAGAATCTTGATAAGTGGTTAACAAGGGCGCCGGGAAATGGTTAATATACGCCCGCGATGGTTACCACATCCTCAATGGATGAAGCGGGACGGGGATTGCCACGATGCGCGTGCTGGTGGTCGAGGACGACCGGATGATGACCCAACTGATCGAAACCATGCTCAAGGCCGAAGGGATGGTGGTCGATTCCACCGCCCTGGGCGAGGACGGGCTGGAGATCGGCAAACTGTACGATTACGACATCATCCTGCTGGACCTGATGCTGCCCGACATGGACGGCTACGAGGTGCTGCGCCGCCTGCGTTCGTCGCGCATCGAGACGCCGGTGCTGATCCTGTCGGGGCTGACCGAGCCGGACAAGAAGGTCAAGGGGCTGGGTTTCGGCGCCGACGACTATCTGACCAAGCCGTTCGACAAGGCCGAACTGGTGGCCCGCATCCAGGCCATCGTCCGCCGCTCGAAGGGGCATTCGCAGTCGATCATCCGCACCGGCAAGCTGGCGGTCAACCTGGACCAGCGCACCGTCGAGGCCGGAGGCGAGCCGCTGCACCTGACCGCCAAGGAATACGGCATCCTGGAACTGCTGTCCCTGCGCAAGGGCCAGACCCTGACCAAGGAGCAGTTCCTCAACCACCTGTATGGCGGCATCGACGAGCCCGAGCTGAAGATCATCGACGTCTTCATCTGCAAGCTCAGGAAGAAGCTGTCCACCGCCACCGGCGGCGACAATTACATCGAGACCGTCTGGGGGCGCGGCTATGTGCTGCGCGACCCCGAGGGCGAGGCGGGAAAAGTCGTCCCCGAACGCCCCGAGGCGGCGGCGGTCCATTGACCGCAGGCGGATTGCCCCCAAATCGTCTCTTGACCCTGCCGGCCTGAAGGCGTTTGCTTGACCGGCACGGTTGTGCCCATTCCCAACTTGTCCAAGGAATCCCATGTCCGCACCCGCCAAACCCAGCGGCGAGCCGGTCTCGTCCAAGCGGCAACTGGTCGAGTTCCTGGAATCCGGCAGCAAGCCGGCCGATCGCTGGCGCATCGGCACCGAGCACGAGAAGTTCGGCTTCACCACCGACGATCTGCGTCCGCTGCCCTATGACGGCCCGCGCGGCATCAAGGCGATGCTGGAGGGGCTGGCCGGGTTCGGCTGGCAGAAGGTGCTGGAAAACGACGCGCTGATCGCCCTGGTGGATTCGTCCGGGGCCTCGGTGACGCTGGAGCCGGGCGGCCAGCTGGAACTGTCGGGCGCGCCGCTGGAAACCATCCACCAGACCTGCGCCGAGACCTATGCCCACCTGAAGCAGGTCAAGCAGGTAGCGGCCCCGCTGGATATCGGCTTCCTGGGCGCCGGTTTCCAGCCGAAATGGGACCGCCAGGATATCCCGTGGATGCCCAAGGGGCGGTATCGCATCATGCGCGACTACATGCCCAAGCGGGGATCGAAGGGGCTGGACATGATGCTGCGGACCTGCACGGTGCAGGTCAACCTGGACTTCGCCTCGGAAGCCGACATGGTGAAGAAGTTCCGGGTATCGCTGGCCCTGCAGCCGCTGGCCACCGCCCTGTTCGCCAGTTCCCCGTTCGTCGGCGGGCGGCCGTCCGGCTTCCTGTCGACCCGGTCCGACGTGTGGACCGACACCGATCCCGACCGCTGCGGCATGCTGCCCTTCGTGTTCGAGGACGGGTTCGGCTTCGAACGCTATGTCGATTACATGCTCGACGTGCCGATGTACTTCGTCTATCGCGACGGCCGCTATGTCGACGCCTCGGGCCAGTCCTTCCGCGATTTCATGGCCGGACGCCTGCCGGCCCTGCCGGGGGAGTTGCCGACCGTCGGCGACTGGATGGACCATCTGACCACCGCCTTTCCGGAAGTGCGGCTGAAGAAATATCTGGAAATGCGCGGTGCCGACGGCGGGCCGTGGCGGCGGCTGTGCGCCCTGCCGGCCCTGTGGGTCGGCCTGCTGTACGACCAGGGCGCCCTGGATGCCGCCTGGGATCTGGTGCGGGACTGGACCCTGCCCGAGCGCGAGACCCTGCGGGCGGACGTGCCGAAGCTGGGGCTGGCGGCCCGGGTGCGGGGGCGGTCGCTGGCGGATATCGGCACCCAGGTGCTGGCGCTGGCCCAGGCCGGACTGCAGAACCGGCGCCGCTATTCGGAATCCGGTCGCGACGAGGCCATCTACCTGGACCCGCTGCTGGCGACCCTGCAATCCGGACGCAGCCCGGCCGAGGACATGCTGGACGCCTTCCACGGCCGCTGGCAGGGCAGCGTCGACCCCCTGTTCAAGGAATATGCCTACTGAGGAGACCATCATGGTCGAGTGCAAGAATCTGGCCGATGTCCGCAGCCACATCGACCGGCTGGACCGTCAGATCGTACCGTTGCTGGCCGAGCGCGCCACCTATGTCGCCCAGGCGCCCAACTTCAAGGCCAGCAAGCATCAGGTGGTCGACCGCGACCGCATCGAGGACGTCATCGGCAAGGTCCGCCACCTCGCCATTGAGGAAGGCTGCGAGCCGGAACTGATGGAAAACATCTATCGCGCCATGATCGACGCCTACATCGTCTTCGAGGCGAAGATCTACCGCGAGGTCCACCCGGAAAGCTGAACGGCGGGGACGTCCTGCCCGGACGTCCCCGCCGCGTCGGCGTCAGCGGTTCTTGAAGGCCGGGGTGCGCTTTTCGGTGAAGGCGGCCATGCCTTCCTTCTGGTCTTCGGTGGCGAAGGTCGAATGGAACAGGCGGCGTTCGAACTTGACGCCCTGGGTCAGGGTGGTCTCGAAGGCGGCGTTGACCGATTCCTTGCACAGCATGACCACCGGGCGGCTCATGCCGGCGATGCGGTCGGCGACCTTGATCGCCTCGTCGACCAGATCGGCGGCGGGGATGATGCGGCTGACCAGGCCGGCGCGCTCGGCCTCGGCGGCGTCCATCATGCGGCCGGTCAGGCACATTTCCATCGCCTTGGCCTTGCCCACGGCGCGGGTCAGGCGCTGGGTGCCGCCGGCGCCGGGGATGGTGCCGATGGTGATTTCGGGCTGGCCGAACCTGGCGGTGTCGGCGGCCAGGATGAAGTCGCACATCATCGCCATTTCGCAGCCGCCGCCCAGGGCATAGCCGGCCACCGCGGCGATCACCGGCTTGCGGCACTTGGTGACCTGTTCCCAGCCATTGGTGATGAAGTCGGACAGGTAGACGTCCATATAGCTTTTCGACGCCATTTCCTTGATGTCGGCGCCGGCGGCGAAGGCCTTGTCCGAGCCGGTCAGCACGATGGCGCCGATCTCGTCGTCGGCCTCGAAGGCGTCCAGGGCGGTCCCCAGTTCGCGGATCAGGGCGGCGCACAGGGCGTTCAGCGCCTTGGGACGGTTCAGGGTGATCAGGCCGACGGGACCGCGGGTTTCGACCAGGATGTTTTCATAGGGCATGGGTCTGCGCTCTCTCTTATTCATTCAGGGGAAATGGTGAAGTGGACCACCGAGGTCCGGCCCTCGGGCCGCACTTCGATCAGCAGGTTTTCCAGATCGCGGCGATAGCTGGCGTCGCCGATCCGGGTCCAGCCCAACTGGGGCAGGGTCTGGGCATAGAAGGACAGGATGTCGGCCGGTCCGGCGGTGCCGCGGGCATAGGCCTCGACGATGCGGCCGGCGGGCGTGTCGAAGGACAGGCCCGATCCGGCCACCTCGTTCAGGCCGGGGGGCAGCGGCAGATCGTCGCAGGCCGACAGGAAGCCCGCGCCCTGCGCCAGCGCCGGAACGGCGGCCAGGACCATAGCACACGCTAGAACAAGGCGACGAAGTGTCCGCATGGTGTCTGGGCTATACCATCAACGCTGCTTCTTGGCACAGAAGAAAGTCGATCGTCCGGCCTGGACGATCCGCCGGATGCCGCCGTCCCCGATGTCGCAGGTACAGCCGGGGCAGGATTGGCCGGCCCGATCATAAACCGCAAACGAATGCTGGAAATAGCCCAGTTCGCCGTCGGGGCGCACATGATCCTTCAGGCTCGACCCGCCGGCGGCTATGGCTTCGTCCAGGACGGCGCGGATGGCCGGAACCAGGCGGGCGATTTCGGCCGGGCGCAGCGATCCGGCCGGGCGGGTCGGCAGGATGCCTGCGCGGAACAGGCTTTCCGAGACGTAGATGTTGCCCAGTCCGGCCACCACCGTCTGGTCCAGCAGCGCCACCTTGACGGGCGAGCCCCTGCCGGCCAGGGCGTCTTGCAGAACGGCGGCGGAAAAACCGTCGGCCAGGGGTTCCGGCCCCAGCCCGGCCAGCAGCGGGTGGCCGGACAGCTCGGCGGCGGGGCACAGGTCCAGCAGCCCGAAGCGGCGGGGATCGCAATAGGTGACGCTGATCCCCTGGTCGGTGACGAATTCGACGTGGTCGTGCCGGCCCGGCGGTTCGTTGCGGCCGCGGCTGATGACCATGCGGCCGGACATCCCCAGATGGCCCAGCATGGTCGTCCCGTCGTCCAGGGCGACCAGCAGGTATTTGGCGCGCCGCCCCACCCGGTCGACGCGCCGTCCGGTCAGGCGGGCGGCGAAATCGGGCGGCAGCGGTCTGCGCAGGTCGGGACGGCGGCATTCGACGCGCACCAGGGTGCGCCCCTCCCACACTGCGGCCAACCCCCGCGCAACGGTTTCGACTTCGGGCAACTCGGGCATGGCGCCAGCTTGCTGGAAAATGGCGAAGGCGGCAAGAGGCCGGGGGCTGCCCGGCAGGGTGATCGCATTTGGCGATCACCCTGCCTTATTCATGTCTGCCTCAATCGCCGGCCGGGGGCGTCCGCCCCCTTGTGCTTCCTCGCTATGCTCGTCCAAATGCGATCGCCCTGGGCTGCCCGGTGACAGAGGGGAAAATACGGGTTAGCCTTTCCCCTCGTTCCAGATGGAGGTTCCGATGTCCACGTCCGACACCCTTGGCCTGTTGCAGGATCTGGTCGGCCGGGCCAGGGCCGCCGGGGCCGATGCCGCCGACGCCGTCCAGGTGGATTCGGTGGCGCTGTCGGCGGGTGTGCGGCTGGGCCGGCTGGAGCGGCTGGAGCGGTCGGAATCCGGCGATCTCGGGTTGCGGGTGCTGATCGGGCGGCGGCAGGCGATGGTGTCGTCGTCGGATCGGTCGCCGGCGGCTTTGAGCGAACTGGTCGAACGCGCCGTGGCGATGGCCCGCGTCGTCCCGGAAGACCCCCATGCCGGATTGGCCGATCCGGCGGAACTGGCCACCGACCTGCCCGATCTCGACACCTGCGACGCCGAGGAGCCGGCCGCCGGGACATTGCTGGAGATGGTCGGCCGCGCCGAGGATGCCGCCCGCGCCGTGCCGGGGGTCTGCAACTCGGAAGGCGCCGATGCCGGCTGGGGCCGTTCGGCGGTGGCCTTCGTCGCCTCGAACGGCTTCTCCCATGCCTATGCGGTGACGTCGGGCTCGCTGTCGGCGGCGGTCCTGGCCGGCGGCGGCGACCGGGGCATGGAACGCGACTACGACTATACCTCGGCCGTCTACATGGCCGACCTGCGCTCGCCCGAGGATGTCGGGCGCGAGGCCGGGCACCGCGCCGTCCGCCGCCTGGGGGCGCGCAAGATGAAGACCTGCCAGGTGCCGGTGGTGCTGGACCCGCGGGTCAGCCGCGGCCTGCTGGGGTCGTTGCTCGGGGCCATCAACGGCGCCGGGGTGGCGCGGGGCACTTCGTTTCTCAAGGACCGGCTGGGGCAGCGGATTTTCGCGCCCGGCATCCGGATCGTCGACGACCCGCACCGGCGGCGCGGTCTGCGCTCGCGCCCCTGCGACGGCGAGGGCGTGGCCACCCGGCGGCTGACCCTGGTCGAGGACGGCGTGCTGTCCACCTGGCTGCTGGATTGCCGTTCGGCCCGCCAACTGGGGATGAAGACCACCGGCCACGCCAGCCGCGGCACCGCCTCGCCGCCCAGTCCATCCGCCAGCAACGTCTATCTGGAACCCGGAGCGGTGACGGTGGCGGAAATGCTGCACGACATTCCGTCGGGCTTTTACGTCACCGAGCTGTTCGGCCAGGGCGTCAACGGTGTGACCGGCGATTATTCCCGCGGGGCGGCCGGGTTCTGGATCGAAGGCGGCGAAATCGCCTTTCCGGTGGCCGAGGTGACGGTGGCCGGCAACCTGAAGGACATGTTCCTGAACCTGACCCCGGCCAGCGATCTGGTCATGCGCTACGGCATCGACTGCCCGACGGTGCGCATCGACGGGCTGACGGTGGCGGGGCGATAGCTTGATCGCGTTCCGGGCGTTTGATAAGACTTCCAGTATGACGGGGGCGGACCGGCGCTCCGGGGGAAAAGGACCGAACACATGAACCGTCCGTTCGTCATCGCCGTTGCGCTTCTGTCGCTGGCCGCCTGCGCCGACCGTCCCGGGGCGGGGGGCGACATGTCGGGCGATGCCCCGGCCCGTTTCCATTTCCGCGCCGACGACCAGGAGGCCCAGGCGCTGGCCGCCGCCGCCGAGGACGGCCGGCCGGTCAAATGGTCGGTGTCGTCGTCCTCGTTCGGATCGGTGGTTCCCGCGGCCACCCTTTATACCGACCGCGCCGGGCGGCCGTGCCGGGCCATGCGCCAGGAACGGAGCTGCGACGGCGAGACCCGGGTCCGCGACGTCACCGCCTGCCGGGGAAGCGACGGCACCTGGGTGGTCAGCGGCCACGCCCCGGAAAAGGCCGACTGATCATTTCGGACAGGGATAGCGGCTGTCGCGGGTGTCGCACAGGCTGACCTGATGCGAGAACTCGCTCCAGCGGCGCAGCATGCCCTCGGGGAAGGGCGGGGTCTGGTCGCGGCCGAAGGCGGGGCCGCGCCACTGGCGCTGCACCACGTAAAGGGCGTCCTTGCCGCGGAGGGCCTGGACCAGCACGAAGCCGCCCATCCCCGACTTGCGCCCCTTGGTGCAGGTGACCGACACCACCGCCATCGGATAGCCGTTGGCCGGCGCCTCGGTGACGGTGCTGGCCCCGGCCGCCTCGCAGTTTTCCCGGCTGTACTGGATGACGCTGTCGATGAAGGTGCGCGGCGACTGTTCCGACGAATGATAGACCTGCACGGTGATCAGTTCGCCCCAGTTCTTTTCGTCTTCGCCCGGCGGGAACAGCCGGGTGATCGACATCTTGTCCCCCCGCTGCACCGGCACCACCGCCCAGCCGGCGGGCGGATTCATCAGCAGCCGCTCGCCCGGCGGCGGATGCTGCTGGGCCAGGGCCGGCAGGGCAAGGCAGATCAGGGCAAGGATGGCGGCGATACGCATGGGGGACTCCTCAGTAGGCCTTGGCGAGCGCATGGCTGACCAGCTTGCGCATCACCGTCGGCAGGGCCTGTTCGCCCAGCCGGTCGATTTCCGTCCACACGCCGTGCGGGTGGGCGTTGGGGCCGGCCTTGGCCGCCATCATGGTCATGTCCAGGTGGAAATGGGTGAAGGTATGGCGGACCAGGCCGGGCAGGGGGCGCCAGGCGGCGGCCAGGGGGGCCTGGGCGGCGGCGTCGGCCGGGGGGCTGTCCTGCCAGTCGGTGGACGGGATTTCCATCATGCCGCCCAGCAATCCCTGGGGCGGGCGGCGGCGCAGCAGGACCCGGCCCTGCCGGTCGGTCAGCCAGAAGGCGGTGCCGAACCGGGTCGGGCGTTCGGGCTTGGCGGTCCTGGCCGGCAATTCGGCGGCGATGCCCTGACGGCGTCCCTCGCAGGCGCCTTGCCACGGGCAGATGCCGCAGGCGGGATTGCGCGGCGTGCACAAGGTGGCGCCCAGATCCATCAGCGCCTGGGCATAGTCGCCGGGGCGGTGGTCGGGGGTCAGGCCGGCCGCCAGTTCCTTCAGCCGGAGCTTGGCCTGGGGCAGGGGGGTGGCGACGGCGAACAGCCGGGCCATGACCCGCTCGACATTGCCGTCGACCACCACGGCCTTGCGGCCGAAGGCGATGGCGGCGATGGCCGCCGCGCTGTAGGCGCCGATGCCCGGCAGTTTCAGCAGCGCGGCCTCGTCCTCGGGGAACAGGCCGTGCCGCCATTCGGCCACCACCCTGGCGCAGGCGTGCAGGTTGCGGGCACGGGCGTAATAGCCCAGGCCGGCCCACTCGGCCATCACCTCGTCCACCGGGGCGGCGGCCAGGTCGAAGACGGTGGGCCAGCGCGCCAGGAAACGCTGGAAATAGGGGATGACCGCCGCCACCGTGGTCTGCTGCAGCATCACTTCCGACAGCCAGACGGCATAGGGATCGCGGCGGGTCCGCCACGGCAGGGCGCGGCCGGAACGGTCGTACCAGGCAAGCAGGGCCGGGGGCAGGACATCGGACATGGCGGCAGGATAAGGGCTGCGCTATGGTTTCGTCCATGACCAGCGCGAAGGAAAAAGACGAAGGGCGCCGCATCCAGGGCATGGTGTCCGTCGCCCTGGCCGCCGGCCGGGTGACCCAGCCGATCTTCGGGCGGCACGGCTTTGCCGGCGGGGCGCTGGTGGTGGACTGGCCGGCCATCGTCGGTTCGGCGGTGGCGGGGCAGACCCTGCCCGTCCGCATCCGCTTTCCGCCCAAGGAACGCAGCAACGGGGTGCTGGAGATCAAGGTGGCCTCCAGCGCCTTCGCCACCGAACTGCAGCACCTGGAGCCGCTGATCATCGAACGGGTCAACGGCTATTTCGGCTGGCAGGCGGTGACCAGGCTGCGTCTGCGGCACGGGCCGCTGCCGCCCCGGCGGAAGGCGGCCGTCCCATCCGCGCCGCCGCCGCCGGCCGCCGGACCGCATCTGTCCGAAATCCTGCGAAATGTCGACGATCCCGACCTGAAGGATGCCCTGGAACGGTTGGGGCGGCGCATCCTGGGCAAAGGGTGATCTTGTTTCCCTGCGGCACTGCACCTATCATCCGCCATTCCCCTGGTGGAGTTGAGGCCCGTGATGCCGTTCGTCCGATTGCTCGCCGTGATTCTTCTGCTGGCCGCCGGCTCTGCCGCCGCCGCCGACAAGCCCGACAGCTTTGCCATCGATCAGGTGATGGGCAAGGCCGACGCCCCCGTCACCATCATCGAGTACGCCT
Source organism: uncultured Rhodospirillaceae bacterium (assembly GCA_903941095.1). GTDB lineage: Bacteria > Pseudomonadota > Alphaproteobacteria > Rhodospirillales > Magnetospirillaceae > Magnetospirillum. The sequence continues at coordinate 11,801 of CAJANN010000099.1, forward strand.
CGACCACCTGCGGCCACTGCGCCACGTTCCACAAGACGGTGCTGCCCGAGATCAAGAAGAACTGGATCGAGACCGGCAAGGCCCGGCTGATCTATCGCGATTTTCCCACCGGCCCGGCCGGTCTGTCGGTCGGCGCCTCGATGATCGCCCATTGCGCCGGACCCGAACGCTATTTCGGCGTGCTGGGCATGATCATGGACGGCCAGGACAAGTGGATGCGTTCGGACAATCCGCTCGACGCCCTGAAGAAGATGGTGCGGCTGGCCGGGATGACCGGCCAGGACGTCGACGCCTGCCTGCAGCGCCAGGATCTGGCCGCCGCCATCCAGGATCGCGCCGCCGCCGGCGGCAAACGCTATGACATCGATTCGACGCCGTCCCTGGTGATCAACGGCAAGCTGATCGTCGGCGCGCGGGATTACGCCGAATTCGACAAGGCGCTGAAGGCGGCCAAGTAAGGCCGTCTGACGGGGATTGCCGGATTGATCCAGTTCACCAGACTGCGCCTGGCCGGCTTCAAATCCTTCGTCGACGCCGCCGAACTGCTGATCGAGCCGGGGCTGACCGGAGTGGTCGGCCCCAACGGCTGCGGCAAGTCGAACCTGATCGAGGCCCTGCGCTGGGTGATGGGGGAAACCTCGGCCCGGCAGATGCGCGGCGGCGAGATGGACGACGTCATCTTCGGCGGCACCTCCAGCCGCCCGGCCCGCAATCTGGCCGAGGTGACGGTGGTGCTGGACAATTCCGCCCGGATCGCCCCGCCGCAATATGCCACCGACGAGTTGGAGGTGGTCCGCCGCATCGACCGCGGCCAGGGCTCCAGCTATCGCGTCAACGGGCGCGATGTCCGCGCCCGCGACGTGCAGCTGCTGTTCGCCGATTCCGCCACCGGGGCCCGCTCGTCCGGTCTGGTCAGCCAGGGGCGGGTCGGGGCGCTGATCAACGCCAAGCCGGCCGAGCGCCGCTCGCTGCTGGAAGAGGCCGCCGGCATCTCGGGTCTGTATTCCCGCCGGCACGAGGCCGAGTTGCGTCTGAAGAACGCCGACGTCAACCTGGCCCGGCTGGACGACGTGCTGGCCACCCTGGACGAGCAGATGCGGGGGTTGCAGAAGCAGGCCCGGCAGGCGGCCCGCTACCGCCTCCTGTCCGAGCAGATCCGCGCCGCCGAGGCGCAGGTGCTGTATCTGTCCTGGCTGGAGGCTCTGGCCCTGATCGATGCCGCCCGCGCCGCCATGAAAGAGTCCGACCTGAAGGTCGAGGACGCGACCGGACAGGCCGCCGCCGCCGCCGCCCGCCAGGCCGAGACCGCCGCCGGACTGCCCGAATTGCGGCGCCGCGACGGCGAGGTGCAGGCCGTATGGCAGCGTCTGCTGGTCGAACGGGAGCAGCTGGACGGTGAGGAGGGCCGGCTGGCCGAGTTGCGCCGCGACCTGGAAGCCCGTCTGGTTCAGGCCCAGTCCGATCTGCAGAAGGAACATGCCCGTGCCGCCGACGCCGGGCAGGCAGTGCTTCGCCTGCAGGCCGAGCAGGGCGAAATCCGCGATGCCGCCGCCGGCGAGGCCGAGGCCCGGGCCGGGGCCGAATCGGCTGTCGAGGCCGCCGCCATTCAGGTCGCCGCCCTGGAAAAGGACCTGAGCCTGGCGATGGAAGAGGTCGCCGCCGCCGATGCCGAGCGGGCCGCCGCCCTGCGTCGCCAGCAAGAAGGGGAAAACCGGCGCGACCGCCTGAAGGAACGCCTGGTCCAGGTCGAGGCGCAGGTCGCCCAGGTCCAGACCGAGGGGGTCGACCGGGCCGACCTGACCGCCGCCGAAATGGATCTGGAATCGGCGCAGGAATATCTTGAGGAAAGCCGTTCCGCCGCCGAGGACTGGGACCGCCGCCGGGTGAGGGCCAGTGCCGCCCGCGATTCCGCCCGCGACGCCCTGCAGGCAGCGGCGGCGGCGCGCACCCGCGTCGCCGCCGAAATCGACGCGTTGACCCAGGTGCTGAGCGGCGGCAAAGGCAGCGATCATCCGCCGGTGCTGGACCGGGTGTCGGCGGCGTCGGGTTACGAGCCGGCCCTGGCCGCCGCCTTGGGCGATGGCCTGTCGGCGTCCCTGGACGTGGCGGCGCCGCTGCATTGGGCCGAACTGCCGCCGCTCGATCCCGCCGCGCCCCTGCCGTCCGGGGCCGATCCGCTGGCCCGTTCCGTCACCGCGCCGCCGGCCCTGGCGCGATCGCTGTCGCAGGTCGGGCTGGTCGCCGACATCGCCGCCGGCGAACGGCTGCGCCCGCATCTGGCGGCGGGTCAGAGTCTGGTGACGCGGCAGGGCGACCTGCTGCGCTGGGACGGCTTCACCGCCCGGGCCGAGGCGCCCAGTCCGATGGCGATACGGCTGGCCCAGCGCAACCGCCTGCGGGAACTGGCCGCCCATCTGGAGGATGCCGAACTGGGCGTCGAGGACGCCGAGGCCCGGGTCGCCGCCGCCTCGGCCGCCGTCGACGAAGCCACCGAAGCCGAACGGGCCGCCAAGGATGCCGTCCGCCGCGCCGAGACGGAAAGCGCCAAGGCCCGCGACGGACATGCCCGGTTGGCCCAGCGGTTCGCCGCCCACGAATCGAAGCTGGCCGCCTTGCAGGAGCAGTCGGCGGCGGTGCGCGCCGATCTGGAAGATGCCGAAGGCGACCTGCTGGAGGCCCGGCTGGCGGCGGAATCGTTTCCCCAGGCCGACGACGGGCGCGACCGCATCAACGGTCTGCGCGCCGATCTGGCCGAACGCCGGTCGGCCCTGGTCGAGGCGCGCTCGGGACTGGACCGGATTTTGCGCGATGCCGGCGACCGGACCCGGCGTCTGGACGCCCTGGCCGCCGATATCGACTCCTGGCGCCGCCGCGCCGATCTGGCCGGCACCCATGTCCAGGAACTGGAAGAACGCCGCGAGACGGTGCTGGCCGAAATCGAACGGCTGGCCGCCGCCCCCGACACCTTTGCCCGGCGCCGGGCCGAACTGCTGGAACGGCTGGAGGAGGCCGAGGCGGCCCGCCGGCAATCCGCCGACGCCCTGGCCGCCGCCGAGGCGGTGCTGGCCGATGCCGACCGCGCCGTCCGCGCCGCCGAGGCCGCCCTGGCCGCCGCCCGGGAAGACCGCATCCGCCGCGAAGCCGCCCTGTCGGCTGCCGACCAGCAATGCCGGGCCGTCGCCGGCCGCATCGCCGAGCGCCTTGACCTGACGCCGGAACAGTTGCGCGACGTCGCCGGCCTGCTGGACGACGAACGTCCGGACCGCGACGATTTGCAGCGCAGGCTGGACCGCCTGCTGCGGGAACGCGACGGCATGGGGCCGGTCAATCTGCGGGCCGAACAGGAAGTGGCGGAGCTGGACCAGCGCATCGGCGGCATGCGGGCCGAGAAGGACGATCTGGTTCAGGCCATCGCCAAGCTGCGCCAGGGCATCGCCGAGTTGAACCGGGAAGGCCGCGAGCGGCTGCTGGAATCGTTCGAGCAGGTCGACCGCCAGTTCCGCGATCTGTTCGTCCGCCTGTTCGGCGGCGGCCGCGCCCATCTGGCGCTGACCGAATCCGACGATCCCCTGGAAGCCGGGCTGGAAATCATGGCGTCACCGCCGGGCAAGCGGCTGCAGGTGCTGTCGCTGCTGTCGGGCGGCGAGCAGGCACTGACCGCCCTGGCCCTGATCTTCGCGGTGTTCATGATCAACCCCGCCCCCATCTGCGTGCTGGACGAGGTGGATGCCCCGCTGGACGACGCCAATGTCGACCGCTTCTGCACCCTGGTGGAAAACATCGCCCAGACCACCCGGACCCGGTTCCTGATCGTGACCCACCATCGGATGACGATGGCCCGCGTCGATCGCCTTTACGGGGTGACGATGGCCGAGCGCGGCGTTTCGCAACTGGTGTCGGTGGACCTGTCGCAGGCGGAGGTTTTGACCGATCCGGCGGCTCTACCCTAGTGGCTGGGAGGCCGGCCACCCCTTCGGGGAGGACGGCAATTCCCCGCAGTGCGATATCGCGCTGCGAAAAAACACCGGAGGCATGGCAAAATATCATTTGAAATCAGTGCATTGAAATTGCCGGTTTCCGGTCTTGACAGGCGCGGACGCACCCCTTATGGTGCCCGCGCTTTTGGCACCGATGTGTCCGGACCTCAAGACTGTTCACAAGGGCTCGATCACTGATGAGTGAGCACGAAGAACTTTCGGGGCTGGACGATCTTGATAACCGCATTCGCGCGGCGCGCGAGCGGGAGATGGTTGCGACGGAAAGCGGGTCCGGGCGGCGGCAGTCGTCGTCGGGAATCGCCCTCGGGATGCGCGTCTCGATCGAGTTCGTGGCGGGGGTTGCCGTTGGGGTGGGTCTGGGCTGGGGTCTGGACCTGTTCTTCGGAACCAAGCCGGTGCTGATGGTGGTGTTCCTGCTTCTCGGCGGGGGCGCGGGCGTGATGAACGCCTATCGCGCCGCCAAGGGGCTGGATGCGACGGTCGGTCTGGGCGCGGCCCAAAGACGACAGGCCAGGCGGGCGAAGGACAGTTAGGAGACTCTCGTGGCGAACCCGATCGAGCAGTTCAAGATCAAGCCCATCATCCCGCTGGAAGTGGCGGGTGTGGACGTTTCGTTCACCAACTCCGCGGTGATGATGGTCATCTCGGTGGTGTTGATCACCGCTTTCCTGACGCTCTCGGTGCGTTCGCGCGCCCTCGTCCCCGGCCGCTGGCAGTCGCTGGCCGAAGTCTTCTACGAATTCATCGCCGGCATGCTGCGCGACAATGTCGGGCAGGCGGGGCGGAAGTATTTCCCCTTCATCTTCAGCCTGTTCATGTTCGTGCTGTTCGGCAACCTGCTGGGCATGATCCCCGGCGCCTTCACCTACACCAGCCATGTCATCGTGACCTTCGGCATGGCCATCGTGGTGTTCACCGGCGTCACCATCATCGGCTTCGCCCGGCACGGCACCCACTTCCTGCGGATGTTCTTCCCCGAAGGTGCGCCGATCGCCACCGCGGTGATCCTGGTGCCGATCGAGGTGATCTCCTACTTCTCCCGTCCCTTCAGCCTTGCCGTCCGTCTGTTCGCCAACATGACGGTGGGGCACATCATCCTGAAGGTGATGGGCGGTTTCGTGGTCAGCCTGGGCGCCTTCTACGTGCTGCCCGGCATCGTTCCCTTCGCCTTCCTGGGGGCCATCACCGTTCTCGAATTCGGTATCGCCCTGCTGCAGGCTTATGTCTTTACCATCCTGTCCTGCATTTATCTGCACGACGCCATCCACATGCATTGATGGGCGTGCAGGTTCAGACGGGTCCTGTTGTCGGTTTTCAGTCCTGAAGGAGCAAAACTATGGAAGCAAGTGCTGCTAAGTTGATCGGTGCTGGTCTGGCCGCCATCGGCATGATCGGTTCGGGTATCGGCGTGGGCAACATCTGGGCCAACCTGATCGCCACCGTTGGCCGCAACCCGGCCGCCAAGGCGAATGTCGAGCTGTACGGCTGGATCGGCTTCGCCGTGACCGAGGCTATCGCGCTGTTCGCTCTGGTCGTCGCGCTGATGATCCTCTTCGCCTAGGTTTCGGCGAAGGTTCCTCCTTCGGAACGGTGTGAGGGCCGCGTCGCCGGGCAACCCGGTGGCGCGGCCCCGCCTCCCGCTCCGATATCCCGGTTCAATACCCCCTTAGGAGCATCGGGATGCCCCAGTTCGATCCGGCGTTCTTCGCACCCCAGCTGTTCTGGCTGGCCGTCACCTTCATCACCCTTTACATCCTGATGTCGAAGGTGGCCCTGCCGAAGATTGGCGCCGTCCTGGACGAACGCCAGCGCAAGATTGACGACAACCTCGACAAGGCCGCCCAACTGAAGGCCGAGGCCGAGGCGGCGATTGCGGCGTATGAAAAGGCCCTGGCCGATTCGCGTTCGCACGCCCAGTCCGTCATCAAGGAAGCCAGCGAACGTCTGTCCAAGCAGGCCGACGAGCGGACTCGCGAGTTGACCGGCCGCCTGGCCGAGCAGATCAAGGCCGGCGAGGTGCGCATCGCCGCCGCCAAGGACAAGGCTCTGGCCAATGTGCGGGAGATCGCCCTTGACGTAGCCGGTGCCACCGTGGCCCGTCTGGTGGGCGCCAGCCCCGATCAGGCCGGCCTGGAGGCCGCCGTCGCCGCCGCGCTGAAGGAGAACGGACAATGATTTCGGTCGCCTATGCCGCGGACGCGCACCACGCTGCCGGTCCGTTCTATACCGAAGCCGCTTTCTGGGTCGGCATCGCCTTCATCCTGGTGGTGGCTTTGGCCTTCCGCCCGGTTGTGCGGGCTCTGGGCGCCGGTCTCGACGCCCGCAGCGCCAAGATCAAGGCCCGCATCGACGAAGCCGCCCGCCTGCGGGAAGAGGCCCAGGAAATGCTGGCCCGCTATCAGCGCAAGCAGCGCGACGCCATGAAGGAAGCGGAAGAGATCATCGCCCACGCCAAGGCGGAAGCCGAGCGTCTGGCGGCCCAGTCGGCCAAGGATCTCGACGCCAGCCTGAAGCGCCGCGAACAGCAGGCGATGGAACGTATCGCCCAGGCCGAGGCCCAGGCCGTCAAGGAAGTTCAGAACCTTGCCGTCGATGTGGCCGTCATTGCCGCTCGCGATGTGCTGGAACGCAGCATCAGCGCCAGTCAGGCTGCCGCCCTGGTCGACAATGCCATCCAGGATCTGCCGCGCAAGTTCCACTGACGGCAAGATCCCGGTCTATTGTCTGGCACAGCCCTCTCGGGTCTTCCCGAGGGGGCTGTGTCCGTTTACGCTGGCCGTCATGGTCGCGGACCAGGAAAAAGGAACCGAAAGCATGCCCTTCGTCACCCGAGACGGCGATGGCCACCTGATCGCCATTGCCGAATATCCGCTGGATGACGACCCGGAGGAACTTCCCCCCGACGACCCGGAAGTGGTGGCCTTCATCGAACGGACCTGCGAGGGCGGTTGCGGACAGGACGACGATGACCGGCCGTTCGTTTCCGCCGATCTGTCCTTCATCCGCGTGGTCGAGGACCTGATCGAGGTCCTGATGCGCAAGGGCGTGATTTCCCTGGCCGACCTGCCGCCGGCAGCCCAGGAAAAGCTGATGTCGCGTCGGGCCATGCGCCACTGGCTGGCCGGAGTGGCCGGCATCGTCGATGATGGCGGCGACGGCAACATCATCTGACCCGTCCGGGCTCGGTCTTGCGGCGCAGACTGGTACCGGATCCGCAAGCGGTCTCCCGGATTGGGTCTGATACGAAGCCCGGATGATTCATTCGGGCTTCG
>CAJANN010000100.1 GCA_903941095.1 uncultured Rhodospirillaceae bacterium
ACGACGGGGGGAGCAGCCGCATTGGCTCACCCGCATCGGCGGGCGGCCAAAGTCGGCCTCCCGTGCGGTCATGGATCAGGCCAGGATAAGTTCGACCTCGATGTTGCCACGAGTGGCGTTGGAATAGGGGCAGACATGGTGAGCAGCGTCCACCAGTTCCTGGGCGACTTGGCGGTCCATGCCTGGCAGGCTGATAACCAACTGCGCGGAGATGCCGAACCCTTGTGGAATGGGACCGATGGACACGCTGGCGTCGATGGCAGCGTCGGTGGGCACGGGGATCTTCTTACCGCCGGCGACGAACTTGAGCGCCCCCATAAAGCAGGCGGAATAACCGGCGGCGAATAGTTGCTCGGGATTGGTGGCGTCACCGGCGCCGCCCATCGCCTTGGGGGGGCTTAGCTTGACGTTGAGCAGACCGTCATCGCTGACCGAGCGGCCGTCACGGCCGCCGGTTGTGTGGGCCTTCGCGGTATAGAGAATCTTTTCCAACTTCGTCACCATGCTTAGTTCTCCTGGGTTGTGCGGCACATGAGACGTCACCGACAAGGTGACTCTTGCCCTTTAGAGGTATAACAATGAGGGCAGCCGAAAAGATTGTTACATTTTGTTTATATGCCTCCACACCAAAGTATGGCACCTCCTCAAGCGCAAGTGCTGCCTGAGCTATGGGCGGTAGCGGCCATGGGGTGAAAAAATGCGGCTTCTGTCTTTGGCTCAGGTGCGGAAACTCTCCATACTGATGCTTGCAACCGCAATTGGAATTCATGCAGAACCGGTAAAGGCAGACCGAATTTCTGATTTGGAAGATCAGGTTCGGTTGTTGCAGGAATCCCTATCCCGCATCCAGGTACAACTGCAGGCAGAACGCGGCCAACCTGCCCCTCGCTCCCCGAATACAACAGTCTCCACCGCGACTTCGTCAGCCGCCCAGTCCACCCATCCTACAAACACCGCCGCTCCGGCGTCCCCCGAAGCACAGGAGCAGCCAGCCTGGCCGAAAGGCTACATCCCGGTCCCTGGGACCAGCACCGCCGTCAAGTTTGGAGGAGCTATCCGTGCCGAGGTTTGGGATGACGTTCAATCGACCCAGGGAGGACGAACGGACGACGCCACCGCCATCCCGGCCCGCGGCACTGCGAAAGCAAACCGCAATGGCGCTCTGAACGGATCCATTTCGGGTTCGCGGTTTAATTTCGGGACGTTGAGCCACACCGAAATCGGTGACATGAAATCGTTCCTTGAATTCGATCTGGGGACAGATGCTTCGCCCACATTCAGGCTTCGTCATGCGTATATCGCCAATGCCGATTGGCTGGCCGGGCAGACTTGGTCAACTTTCATGGACATGGACAGCCTGCCGGACCTGCTATCGGCGGGGGGATCGGTCGGTTACAGCTGGCTGCGCCGTCCCCAGGTTCGATATTCCATTCAGACCGGCGATCGGGACAAATTGGACATGGCCGCCGAAGTGCCGACGTCCGACTATTCCGCCCCTTCGGCGATCAATACCGCTCCGGATCTTGTGCTCAAATACACGGCCGGGCAATCTTGGGGGCATTATGCGCTTGGCGGCATGGTCCGCTATCTGCGGTCAGACACCGGGACTGGCGACAAGGCCGACCAGATCGTCTGGGGCTTTCTCGGCGGCGTGAGTATCAAGACCTTCGGTGACGACATCCTGACCCTTCAGACGGTGGATGGAACCGGCGTGGGAGGCGCCCTCAACCAGGGGACCGGGCTTTCCGCAGCCGTAGTCAACAGGTCGTTTCAGACCTTCGATGCCTTTGGCGGTTCCTTGGCTTACAAGCATTATTGGAATCCGAAGCTGCGCTCGACCCTAGCGGTCGGCTATGACCAATTTGCCAACGCCAGCCGGAATATCGGCACCAATGGCTTGGGCATTCGCAGCCTGGCTTCGGTCCATGGCAATATCGTCTACAGCCCAATCGCCCCCATGGATGTCGGCATCGAATATGGCTACGAGGCATTCACCGCCAGCCCAACCGGAACCGGAACCGCCTCGCGGGTGCTGGGCGTGGTGAAATACGGATACTGACGCCCATGCGCTCGCTCTCGTCCATCACCTGGCTTGTGGTCTGGCTGCTTTGCACGGCAGCGTGGTCGGCGGGGGCTGCCGAGTTGACCGATAGCGACCGCGCCTATGCGGCTTCGCTGGGAAAGGTGAGTTTTTGCGTTGATCCGGACTGGGAGCCATTCGAGATTATTTCACCGGCAGGGCAGCATCAAGGCATCGCTGCCGACCTACTTCGACTGGTGACCGGCCGGGCGGGGTTGAGCCTGGAGTTGGTGCCGACCACGGATTGGGATGAAAGCATCGCCACCTCCAAAGCCGGTCAGTGCACCTTGCTGAGTTTTCTCAACCAGACTCCGAAGCGGGACGAGTGGCTCTTGTTCACCGATCCCCTGTTCACCGACAGCAACGTCTTCATCACCCGCGAGGAACATCCTTTCATCATTGATCCGGCGATCCTGAGCGGGGAAAGTATCGCCCTGCCTAGCGGCACCTCGATGGAAGAACGTATCCGTCGGGACTATCCAAATCTGCGCGTAATCATCACTGACAGTGAGAAGTCGGCCATCGATATGGTCTCGACGAGGCAGGCATCGATGACCCTGCGCTCGCTGATTGTCGCGGCCTACACCATCCGGAAGGAAGGGCTATTCAATCTCAAAATTGCCGGCCAGATGCCAAATTACTCAAACAATCTGCGTATCGGCGTCCTCCGCGACCAGCCGAGGCTGCGCGATATCCTGAACAAGGCCATCGCCACGATCACCCCCACCGAACGGGGCCAGATCATCAACCAGCACGTCGCAATTCAAGTCCAGACCGGCATTGACTATGCCCTGACCATCAAGATTGCACTGGGCCTGATCGCCGTCCTGGCAATAGTGGCCTATTGGGGATGGCGGATGCGCAAGCTGAGCCAGGAACTGGACCGGCTCTCCCAGACCGACAACCTGACCAACCTGCCCAACCGGACCCGATTGAACCTGCAGTTTCCCATCGAATTAGCCAGGGCCCGCCGCCTGGGGCAGGGGCTGTCGCTGATCATGATCGACGTCGATCATTTCAAACGGATAAACGATGAATTCGGGCATCTGGTCGGAGACAAGGTCCTGATCGCCATGTCGGATCTCGTTCGCCGCTCGGTGCGAGCCATCGACCTGCCGGCCCGCTGGGGTGGCGAGGAACTTGTGGTACTATGCCCAGATTCCCACCTAGATCAGGCCCTGATCCTTGCTGAACGTATCCGCCAGGCGGTGCGCAATCATGACTTCGACACTGGCCGGCGACAGACTGTCAGCATAGGTGTCGCTACCCTCGGACCATCTGACGATATCGACCAATTGCTGAACCGCGCGGATCAGGCCCTCTACATAGGCAAGAGCAGCGGTCGCGACCGGGTCTGCTCGGAAGCTGACCTGACAGGCACCTGATCCGCCGTCGCTGGAACAAGAGACCGCTCATGGCACAACGGGGCCATAGCGGCCCCTCGCCCTGAGTGGCCGTTACCGGGGGCATAGCGGTCGAATACCTCGTTGGGGAAGCCATCCAGTGCACGGCACCTGCGGTGCCGCCAGCGGGATAACGACCGGGGGGCACCCCACCCCCACCGCCGATTCCACCCGAGGCATTGAAGGCAAATCTGAAGCCCTTTCCAGCCGACCAGATGGAGGCTTATCC